>CAMUZJ010000086.1 GCA_947165195.1 uncultured Bacillota bacterium | reverse complement strand
TTTTATTTTAATCAACATTCTGATGAGTTTTATAAACAAACTGTTATCCTTGAAAAAGAGTATCCCATTTATTATTTTGATAAAGACAAAGTAGATACTTATCGCTGTGACTTTAGTGATAAAATAACAGAAGAACAGTATCATTCTTATATAGAAAATAAAGATGATAATAAAGTGGTTTGTACTTATGAAGAATACTTAAATGAGTTAAATACTAATACTATCGATGATAAAATACGAATTATACATAAAAAAGATGATAATGGGAAAGACTATTATTATAAATTTAGAGTCTATTCTTTTTCTTCCTTTGATGAGTTTTCTACTTTTTCAAAAACTCCTAATATTAGTGATGTAGTAGAAGGAGATACAAAAAATACAAATTATAGCTATGAAATGAATAGAGTTGTTGTCAAAGACGGAAGTATGAAACGATATATTGGAGTAGTAGATGAAAAGATAGAATGTCAAGATTATTATCCAACAGAAAAAATAACTACTATTTTGCCTATATCTGAAAAATTTAAGGAGCAGGTACGAAATAATACTTTTTTATCTTTTGAAAATCAGGAAAAAGTAATTTGTAAATAAAGGATTTGGCAAATACCAATTCTTTTTCTATTTCATTATATAAATTGCCATGATATAATAGGAGAAGTTGGTGATAGGATGAAAGATTTTAAAGAAAAATTGGCTTTAGTTCCTACGAAGCCTGGTAGTTATCAAATGAAAAATAAAGATGGAATTATCATTTATGTAGGAAAAGCTAAGAATTTACAAAGAAGACTTAGAAGTTATTTTACAAGAACTGTTACTGGTAAGACTAGAATGTTAGTAGAGGATATTGATGATTTTGAATACATTGTCACTTCTTCTGAGTTAGAGTCATTAATATTAGAAATTACCCTTATTAAAAAATATGATCCAAAATATAATATATTACTTCGTGATGATAAAACTTATCCCTATATTGAACTTACAAATGAAAAGTATCCTATTGTTAGAATGGTTCGTAATACGAAGAGAAAGAAAATAAAAAATCATTTATATGGACCATATCCAAATGCAGCAGCAGCTAGAAAGACAGTAAATATCATTAATAGACTATATCCCCTTAGAAAATGTGAAAGACTAGGAAAAGAATTATGTCTTTATTATCATATTCATGAATGTTTAGGGTATTGTAAAAAGAATATTTCCGAAGAAGAAATAGAAAGTATGAAAAAAGAAATTATTACTTTCTTAAAGGGAGATTCTACTATAGTTACGAAAAGAATACAAGAAGAGATGGAAAAAGCTAGTAATTCTATGAATTATGAAAGAGCTTTAGAACTAAGGGAAATGTTACAGGATATTGATACAACTCTTAAAAAGCAAAAGATTGATTTAAATAATAATGAAAGCTTTGACTTAGTAAATTATTATCAAGATAAAAACTATTTATCGATTGAAATATTCTTTATTCGTGATGGATTACTTTTTGGTAGACATAATGAAATTATTCAAACTTTAGGAAATACTTCTGATGAAGTATTAGAGTACTTAGTAAAATTTTATGATAAAGGTGTAATACTTCCAAAGATGTTATATGTACCAATGGAAGTAGATGATGAATTATTAGCTGGATATTTTGATATTAAAGTCTATAAACCACAAAAAGGAAAATTAAAAGATCTTATGAATTTAGCGATGGATAATGCTAAAGAGCAATTGGATTTGCAAGAAGAGACTTTGAAAAAAGATGATGAAGAACGCTTAAAAGCGATTGATGAGTTAAAAAAATTACTAGGAGTAGAGAAAGTATCTCGTATGGAAACTTTTGATAACTCTCATTTATTTGGTACATTTTATGTAGGTGGAATGGTTGTTTTTGATGAGTTTTTACCTTTAAAAGATGAATACCGTAAATATAAAATTAGTACCGAAGTAAAAGATGATTTAAGTGCGATGAGAGAGGTTTTATATAGAAGATATTATAAAGTATTAATGGAAAACTTAGTAAAGCCAGATTTAATAGTCATGGATGGAGGAAAGACTCAAATAGAGGTTTGTAAAGAAATTATTTCTTCTTTAGGTTTAAAAATTCCTATTATTGGTTTAGTAAAAGATGAAAATCATAGAACGAATCATATTATGAATGAAGATTTTGAAATATTAGATGTACCTAAAAACTCTAATTTATTCCTATTTTTAACTCGTATTCAAGATGAAGTTCATAGGTATGCGATTACTTATCACAGAAATATTAAAGCGAAAGGCAGTCTTGCTAGTCTTTTAGATTTAGCACCCGGAATTGGTGAAGTAAGAAGAAAAGAACTATTAAGAAAATTTGGCTCATTAAAGAAAATGAAAGAAGCTAGTGTAGAGGAATTAGCAAGCGTTGTACCAAAAGAAGTAGCAGAAAGTTTATTTTCTTATTTAAAAGAAATATAGTATAATTGAGTTATAGTAAGGAGATTGGATATGAAATTAAATAATAAAGGTTTTACTATGATTGAATTGATTGCTGTTGTTACTATTATAGCTATTTTAGCTCTTATTGCAGTACCTAGTGTTGC
>CAMUZJ010000085.1 GCA_947165195.1 uncultured Bacillota bacterium | reverse complement strand
ATTACTACGTATATGGATGTATTAGAAGAATTAAATAGAAGAAATATAGAATATTATTTGGTATATCCTGAAAGAAGATTAAAAGAAGAATATAGGAATAGGGCTATAAAAAGAGGTAGTGATAATCAATTTATAGATGGATTTTTTAGTAGATGGGATAAGCATATATCAGATTGTGATAGTATTGATGCTCCTTATAAATATGTTTTAAAATCTAATGAGTATTTAGCGGATATCATTGATAAAATATGATTTAGAGTGATACAATTGAGATGTAGAAAAGTTTTAGAAAGGACGAGATTTATGGAAAAAGCAAAAGTTTATTTTACAAAAAATATTACAAGTGAAAGTCTTATTAAAATATATGAGGCTTTAGGAGTTAAATTAGAGGGAAAAGTTGGAGTAAAAGTATCTACTGGAGAAGCTGGTTCAAAAGGATATTTAAAAGCTAATTTAATCGGGCCATTAGTAGAAAAATTAAATGGTACTATATTAGAGTGTAATACAGCATACCCTGGAGAAAGAAATACAGCTAGTGATCACATGAAGGTAGCAGAATCTCATGGATTTACAACAATAGCTAATGTAGATATTATGGATGCAGATGGAGAAATAAAAATACCAGTGCATAAGGGGAAACATTTAGAATACGATTTAGTTGGAGAACATTTTAAAGATTATGACTCTATTTTAAATTTAGCCCATTTTAAAGGACATGCGATGGGAGGTTTTGGTGGAGTATTAAAAAATCAATCCATTGGAATTGCATCACGTAATGGAAAAGCTTATATTCACTCTTGTGGACAAACAGAAGATCCTAATAAGTGTTGGGGTGTTAAATATGAGCAGAAAGATTTTATTGAGTCAATGGCAGAAGCTGCAACTGCAGTAGCAGATTATATCAAAGAAAATAATAAGACCATTCTATATATCGATGTTATGAATGCGATGAGTGTTGACTGTGACTGTGATTCTAATCAGGGAGATCCAGTAATGGCTGATATTGGAATTCTTGCAAGTTGTGATCCAGTAGCTCTAGATCAGGCATGTATTGACTTAGTATGGAATTCGACTGATCCAGGGGCTCACTTATTAAAGGAGAGAGTCGATAGACAAGAGGGAAGACATATCTTACCTTATGCTGAAAGTTTAGAATTAGGTACCAGAGAATATGAACTTATTGATATAGATGAGTAGAGGATAATATGTTTGAAGAAAGTGTAAAAAAAACGGATTGGAAAACATTAGATATGCCTGAAGAAAATACTTCTTTTCTACTTCAGGGACATTTTGATGAAAAAATTATTTCTAATTTACAAAAAGGATTTAAACCGGTAGAAATGGAAGATAAATGGTTTTCTTATGCAGAAGAAGGAAAACTTTATTTACATAGAAGTTGGACTGGATATTGTATATATATTGTAGAATTAAATATTGGAGATACACATCAAGTAGTCGTAAATAGAAATTTAGAACAATATACAAATACAGATGATAATCAGGATGTAGAACATTTACAAGACTTGTTATATTATTTATCAAGAGGAAAATATGAAAGATATAAACCGTTATGATTTATATCTTTTTAAATTCCCAATATAAAATAAATTAAATTTTTAGATAAAGGATTTTTGTAATAAGTCATTTTCATTGTATTTAAGATATATAAATTCCAAGTAGGATCTTCTCCGTAATACTTTACAAAATCTATCCAGTTTGCTACTAAAGTAATTTTAATTCGTACATTTTCTAGATTATTGTTTCCTAGTGTTATCCAATAGTTTCCATTAAATGGTGAATAATGTTTTACTTGATTATGAATTAAATTACATGGATTCATCTTAATATAAAATTTTTCTAATAATTTAGATTTATTATTTAATGTCTGATATTTTTCTAGCTTAATAGGATAATTTTTTTTATTGAAAGTCTTATCAAAAATAATTTGATTGGATATGGAGTTATCTTTATTATTGTAAAACTCGAAAAAATCAGTTCCAAGCATAGAAGAAATTTCTTTTAAACAATTATGAATATTTTCATTAAAAAACTCTCTATCAATATCTAGAATAATGTAATGACTTTCTTCATAAATAGTATAACTATCTATATCAATGAAGTTTTTTAATTGATTAAGTATTTCTTCTTTTTTATTTTTGATTTCTCCTGTAATTGTAATTCTAATGGCGATACCGTTTGCTAAATAAGTTCCCATATTCCCTCCTAAAATATTAATTAAAAACTTACTACGTATAATTTCTATATTTATCTTAGGATATTTACCAGTCGTTATTGGTTCTTTTTTGTCGAATTATTATATTATAGGTAAAAGTTTGTTAGGCTTTAGACGTATCTCATTTAACCATTAGGCACCATAATATTTAAGAGTAATGTTTGTATTATAGCATTTATTTTATCGTATGATTATAAAATACTTTCTTTTTTTTGCATTTTAGTATAAACTATTGGTGGTTATTGGGGATGTTTAGAGGAGTGGTATATATGAAAAATCAAGAATTTGAAAAGTATGTAGAAAAATATGATATGAGTGATGAGATGAT
>CAMUZJ010000084.1 GCA_947165195.1 uncultured Bacillota bacterium | reverse complement strand
ACATGAATATAATTATCTGCCAATTGTCTTTTTACAATTATTCTTCGAACAGAATTATCTTTTAATTTTAAATCTGCTACAAAAACATCCATCCTATCATCTACTCGATATTGTCTAGTAGCTGCTTTTTGCAAACCTATTCCTATTAAGTCATCCTGTATTTCTTTGGTTAAAAGATTTTTATAAGTATTAATTTCTAACTTATTAGATTCTAATTCTCTTTTGACATTATAATTAGATACGGAAGTATAAACGATTGCTGAAATAGCAGCTACTAATATAAAACTTACAAGTATTTCTACTGTAGTCATTCCCTTATTATTTAGTCGCTTCATTTATTTCATCACCCCAATTGTAGAATAAGATAAAAAATCATTTTTATCTACCTCATAGAAATTTTTATCTAATTGATAATTTGTAGTATTTTCATCTTTTTCATTAACTACATTTTCTGTTATGTAATTACCAGAATCATCTTTTTTCTTATAATACTCGGTATCAAATCGATGCCTATAATACTCAATAATAACTCGGTAATGATTATTTTGCATTTCTTCAGAAGAAGCTTTTTTATAACTAGGTAAATAATTAATATAATCCATAAAAGAGGAAGTAAAAGTATTAGGGTGTTCTTGTACATATTGTTTAAATCCAACATTTTCTCCAGTTTCTGATAGTTTATAAGATAATTGATATTTTGTTATATAAATGTGAGGTTTATTTTCTCCCACACACCTCTCAATCTTATCCGATGTTTCGATATTATCACAACTTACTTCTAAACTTTCTATTAATTGATCACATTCTTCTCTTAAAACTTTATTTTTTTCATTTATATTGCTACAACTAAACATAACAAAAGACTTATCTTTTATCGTATTTTTATCAAGTTGATAACTCGGATTTTCAATTATCTTCTTTATCCAAAAAGTACCATATTTAGAATCAATATCATCATAATTTTCTCGTACTTCATATTCGCCCATTAATGGATAAAAATGCTTAAAAAGTAGAGAAAATATAGCTGCTACTGCAACTGCTACTACTAAAGTTTCAACTAAAACAAAACCACTTGTATTCCTTATACCTTTTTTCATTTTTATTGGTGTCCTCCTTGCTATTATACTAAAATTATTATATAATAAATTAGAGTAAAATTCCATAGAAAGATAAATAAAAGGGGTTGAAATGATGGATCAAACAACACAAAATATGACTAAAAAAGGAAAAAGTAACGTGAAAGTTTCCTTCGATTTTGTAAAGACTCCCATCACACAAATAGCAGATTATATTATTATTTCCGCATCAAAAAGTAATGCTTCCGACATTCATTTTGATCCACGGGAGGATGGAATGATGGTACGTTTTCGTATTGATGGAGATCTGCAAGACTACTCTTATATTCCAAAAGCATATGAAAGAAATCTAACGACACGTCTTAAACTTTTAGCAAACATGAATATTACGGAATCAAGACTTCCTCAAGATGGAGCAATTAAAGGTTTTTTTGGCGATGTATACTTAGATATGCGTGTATCTTGTCTTCCATTAAACGAAGGAGAAAAAATCGTTATTCGTATCTTAGACTACTCAAGAAGTCTACATGGAATTGAATCTTTAGGATTTCACCCAGATAACTTAGCAAAATTAAAACGAATGATGGAAGCTCCTAATGGAATTATTTTAGTAACAGGTGCAACCGGTAGTGGTAAATCAACTACTACTTATTCGATACTACAAGGACTAAATAAACCAGAAACGAATATTATTACGGTAGAAGACCCAATTGAAATGAATATTCAAGGAATCAATCAAGTACAAGTCAATTCAGAAATTGGTATGACATTTGCAACTGCCCTACGTTCCATTTTAAGACAAGACCCAAATATTATTCTAATTGGAGAAATTCGTGACTCTGAAACTGCTCAAATTGCTGTACGTGCTGCTATTACTGGACACTTAGTATTATCGACAATCCATACCAATAACTCGCTATCTACGATTGAACGTCTATTAGATATGGATGTTGAAAGATATTTGTTATCAACAGCTCTTAATGGTATTATTTCACAGCGTCTTGCCAAATCTATTTGTCCATATTGTAGATTTCAAAGAAAGACAACTCCTTATGAAAAAAAGGTATTTAAAAATTTTATGAAGCTTAGTGTTGGTACCATCTGGGAAGCGAATCCAGCAGGATGTGAACATTGTCGTAAAGGTTATCACGGCCGTATTGCTATTCAAGAAGTACTAGAACTAGATGATGAGATTAGAAGTGCTTTAAATACAGAAAATATTACCAAAGATGAATTACGAAAAATGGTATATACCGATAAAACCATTACTCTCCTTCAAGATGCTTTAATCAAATGTTTAAATGGAATTACTAGTTTTGAAGAAGTATATCGTGTTATTGAAATGGAAAATGATGAAGGAGAAGATTACCATTCAGAATTAACTGCTGCGATGAGAGAAATTAGTAGTGATTTTGATGCCAATGAATATGTACAAGGACAAAGTACTAATTTAGGAAACAATCTTAGAGTAATTGTTGATCAATTACCAGATTCAGTATTTACAGAAGCAGAAGAAAATGCCATGAATGGAAATGTTCCATATACCAATCAACAACAAATTCCTACTGAAAACACAGTAGAAAATA
>CAMUZJ010000083.1 GCA_947165195.1 uncultured Bacillota bacterium | reverse complement strand
TCTGCTACTTGATAGCATTTATCTCCAAGGGGTGGAAGTTCACCATTTATAATCTTTTTAATCTTTTCTTCAAATTCATCTACATCTTTTGCTTTATAAACATTTACTCCATCTTCTAGCCAACCTTCAAATATTGGAATATCTCTTACAATAGAGGTAGTTTTACAAGCACAAGCTTCAATAATTGGAATACCTTCTGTCTCTTCATAGGTTGGGAATAAGTAAATATCACAACCATTTAAGGCCTTCTTTATCATATCTTGTTCTACATAACCAGCAAATGTCAAATTATCTAATTTTGTACGTACAGCTTTTCTAACTTCATGAGTAGCAGCAGCTAATGGACTATAGCCAAACCAAATAAATTTATATTCTGGTAAACGTTTCGCAAGTTCTACAAAGTCAACGATTCCTTTTCTTTCTATATATAACCCAATTCCAACAATTACCTTATCGGAATCAGAATATCCATACGCTTTTCTAAACTCTTTTCCTGCATCTTTATCTAACATAAATTTATCTAATTCAATTCCATTCGATACAGCATATATTTTCTTTTCTATCCCATATCCCTCTAACAATCTCTTAGAATAAGGAGTAGGAGTAATAATGACATCTCCTAAAGAATAACAAGTCGTAATCCACTTCTTAAATGCAGGAGAAATCTGTTTAGAAAAGATAAAACCATTTTTAAAATCTTCTTCTGTAGAATGAGCATGATATACTACTTTTTTTCCTTTTTTCTTAGAAGTCTTAGCTAAATAATAAGAGTTAGGTCCATAATAATTAATATGAATGATATCATAATCATCCGAAGTATTTGTTGTATATTCTACTCCAACAGACTCTAAAGCTTTCATTTGATGTTTGATTGCTTTACCAAGGCCACTTTTAGAAAAGAGTTTTTCTCCTTCTGTATATAATAAAACTTTCATAGATTCATCTCCACTACTTCTAATACAAAAGTATTATTTCACTGTTTTCATTATACCATAGAATATTTTATGACTCAATATACTATAATAGGATAAAATTACAAATGATTAATACTAGTTCCTTGATAATAGTGACTTAAAATATCTAAGTAAGTTGAACCATTTTTTGCCATACCATTTGCCCCATACTGACTCATTCCTACTCCATGACCATATCCATTTGTATAGAATCTTACTCCACTATCTTCTTTTTGAAGTGTAAAATCAGCTGAACGTAGCCCTAATTTATTACGAAGTTCTACTCCACTAAAAATAATATTATTTATTTCCATACTAGATACTCTTCCTCCGACAGTATATCCTTGTATATTAAAATTAGTATCTATACTAATAGATGTATTTAATTTAGAAGATAATTCTTCATAGGAAATAAACTTTTCTCCTGAAAAAGAAGGATTTTGTGAATCATAAGGGCTATCTACACTTACTAGATAAGGAAAAGAATTTCCCCATACATTAGAAGAGTCTTCTGTTTTTCCATTACTAGTAGAGTGATAAACTGCTTCTATATAATTTCCTTGATAGGTCAAATAGGTTCCTTCTGTTTCTTTTACAGCTCCTACTACTTTATTATAGTAAGTATCAAAACTTCTTCCCCACATTGCCTCTAATTCTGCTATATTTTTATAATTTTGAGTACTATTACTATCTGTTAAAACTACTCCTTTAGAATTTGCTTTTAAAGCATACGTTCTAGCTATTACTGCTTGCGCTTTTAGGGCTTCTTTTTGAAAAGATGCCGGCATTTCTGCTCCTACTACTCCTATAACATATTCTTCTAATTTTAAATTTAAAACATCACCATTACTTCTTCTAACAGTTACATAAATAGAGTTATCTATATTTTCTTCTTGTATAGGTTCTTGTCTTATAGGCTCTTCGTGATAATCATTGGAAACTGGTGAAGTAGTATTTTCTATAGTTTTAGAAGATACCACTTCTGTTTTTTTTCTAGAAGAACTATTCTTTATTTGTTCCTTATTTTGATTAATCTTCTCTTCTGATTTTACTGGTATTTCTTCTTTCACTTCTGGTATCTCTCTTGAAATATCTTGAGATAGCGTTTCTTCTTTATGAAGCTCTTCTTCTAAAATAATATTACTAGTATATCGTTCTTCTATTCTACTACCAACTTTTGGAATATCATTATAGATAATTGGATTTAAAATCATATTCCCTATTAAAATACCACTTGCAACTATTGCAACTGTAGAACCAGCAAAAGCTATTTTATTTCTTTTTATATATTCCTTTATCAAATCTTCTAATTTTTGCTTTTTACTGTTTGTAGTTAATTTTGCAAATTCATAATGATAATCTAAATAAATATATAAAACTTCTTCTCCATTACTTTTTCTTATTTCATAACGACTAATCATACAATCACCATTATTAGTCTTTCCAAAAGATAAAAAATTATGAAAAAAAGAAGTATTCTACATTTCTTCAAATACTTCTTCTAAAAAAGGGGCAACCAATTCATTCTCTAATTCATAAAGAGAAGATACCCATCTATATTCTGTATGTTCGCTTATATCTAGTTTAATGCTATCTAATTTTCCTAAGTACTCACTAAGATAAACAAGTCTTACAAAAATCATATCTTTTTTCTTATCATAGTTACTATCTTCATGAATAGTTTTTGTTGGTATTATATCCAAACCTACTTCTTCTTTTACTTCTCGAATTGCCGCATTCTTTGGTAATTCCCCTACTTCAGCTAGACCTCCAGGGATATCCCAATAATTAGGATAAGTTGTTTCATTAGGTGAACGTTTTATCACTAAATATTTATCCCCATTTTTTATTAATACATGAACAATTATTCTATTCCCATTCATAACAATCTCC
>CAMUZJ010000082.1 GCA_947165195.1 uncultured Bacillota bacterium | reverse complement strand
TCTAATCCTGTATCAGATAGAGCACTACTCTTTACTAGTTTTACAAAGTTAGAAGCTACTGGTGTATATTGTTCATAGTCTATACCGAATGTTAAATCTAGATTTACTCCTTCTTCATCTAAGTCACTTGCTTCAATATCGGTTCTATATTCTACTCTTACTTTATAAGTAGCAGAAGTATTTTTCTTTAGGATATCTCCTTCTCTAACAGGTGTTCCATCTGAATAAGTAACTGTATAATTTAAATATTGAAGTACACGAGATGCGATATTTGGAGTTGTTATAGTATCAATATCAGCATCAATCGTACCAGCATTGATTGCTTCTATTGTAAATTCATAATAATCGCCAGGTTTATCAAGTAATACTGTATAATCAACTTCTGTTGTACTAGTACCAGTAACACTTGGTGCAGTAGTTGCATCTACACTACCATTTGTTACAGATACACTATTAAAATAAACTTTCCAACTATTTCCGCTGACATTGGTATTACCAGTAATGGTTAAATTACTAGATAGTAACGCAAATCCAATCCCCATACATAAAATAGTGATAAAAATAAATGATTTTCTGTTACGAGCCATTCTTCTTGCACGTAACTCTTCTTTTTTATTCATTTGTTATACCTCCTTATTATCTACATTTTATCACTTTTCATATAAAAAACGCAACAAAAAAACAAGATAAAATCTTGCAGTGGCTTTAAAAATTTTGTATCTTGCTTCTTCTACTTAAATTTATTTTTAAATATGATTTTTTTATAAACAAAAAGACTAATTAGAAAATAAATGAAAACATTTACAAAATAGATTTCATTAATAGTAGAAAGAAGTAAAATACCAAAAGTTGCGATAGTATAAGAGAAAAATTGAAGAATAGTACTAATCATATTTCTTCTGTTATCTCTAAATACAATATATTTGTTGATAAGAAAATTAAAGAAGAAAAGACCTATCCATAAAGGATTATAAATATTATCTATTTTTAACTGTGTAAAAATAAAATAGAAAAATACAAAGAAACTAGTATATAAAAGAATATCACTATATCGATTCCACCATGAGATATGGTTATCTTCTTTTATATAATTACTGATAAGTTCTATCATATGATTGGTATTGCTTACAAACTTCTTAGGTTTAAATCTCTTAGACTTTTTTAATACCTCTTCTAAATTTTTCATATCATAGACTGCTAAAATATAACCTTCTTTTTCAAATTCTTTAATTAACTCTTTTTGATGATCATTGGTATGTTCTTTATATCTTTTCTCCCTAGGAGCTGCTATTACTTTCTTATCTTTTTGAATAGCTGTTAAAATAGAACCAGCTCCTCCATGGGTAATTACTAAATTAGCCTTACTCATTAATTCATCAAATTTATCAGAGCTTATTAAATCAAATATTTCCATATTTTTAGATTTATATTTGGTATATCCTGCTTGTACGATAACTTTATCTTTGATAGTTCCTTTTTCTATTTCTCTATCGATTGCTTTTAATAGTCTAGTAAATGATTTATCTTGTGTACCTAACGTTACCAATATCATTAGAAAATCCACCCCCCATATTCAGCATTTGGATATAGTTCTTTTAGACTTTCCCATTGAACAATAAACTTGTCTGCTATTGGATATAATAAGTTTCCTGTTACTGTTTTGGTATTAATATTAGCAAATGTTTCTATATAGATAATTCTAGTACCAAATATTTTTCCTAAACAACAGATTGGTCCTGCCGTATGTACTCCTGTTGTAACAATGTAGTCTGGATGTATTTTAAAATATAGATAAATACTTTTTAAGCAGTTATAAAAGAATTTAAAGGGATAAGAAAGTTTGTGATCTTTGGTTCCAAATACTAAAAAATCTATTTTCTTTTGATATTTGTCTTTTAATGCAATATTGGATTTTGTCTTTTCTGTAATTAGATGGTAATCATAATTAGAAAACATACTTTCTAGCTGCATCAATTCTTTTAAATGGCCACCAGTACTTGCTACAAATAAAACTCTTTTTTTCATACTTACTTCTCACTCTTTCTCTATAATTTCATACCATAATTTTACAACAGATGCTCCTGTATATTTTTTAACACTTTCTCTAGCTGCTTTACCTAGCTTTATTCGCTCATCTGTATTTTCTATCAAGTGACAAACTTGATTGGCATAAGATGTAAAATCTCGATTAGAAATTAAATATCCATTTTCTTTATTGGTAATTAGCTCTCTTGCACCTTCTGCCGAGTCAAATGCAATACAAGGTATTCCATGAGACATGGCTTCTATTAATACGATTCCAAAGGATTCCGTATAGGAAGTCATCAAATAAATAGAAGACTGGTGTAGTATTTCATCAATATAGTCTTTATTTCTAAAACCATGCAAAGTTACTTTATCATTTAAGTTATTCTCTTTTATAAATTTTTCTAAAGTGGTTTTTTCTTTTCCATCTCCAATAATATCTAATTTCCATTCTGGATACTTTTCTTGAATGATTAAATAAATTTTTAATAAGTCTAAATATCCTTTTTCTTCCGAAAGTCTTCCAACACTTACCAATCTTTTTTTATTTAATCTAGATACATATTTAGGTAATTTATCAATAACATTTGGAATATATACGCATTTACATTTTGTGTTTTTCAAACGATTTTCATAATACTTTTTTAAGTCGTTAGAAACTAATACAAAATAATCTAATTTAGATGCATAAGATGTAATTTTATCTGCATACTTCATATCTCCATGATGGTGATTATGTTCCCATCCTATTTTTAATGTAGTACTTTTTCCGTATTCTCCAAGCCAATCATCGAATATATCTCTAGATGAGATAATAACATCACTATTACATTTTGTAATGTAATCTACCATAGTCTTTTTTCTAATTTTTAGTATTTTTACACTTTTTATTCCTTCTTGTAAAATTCTATT
>CAMUZJ010000081.1 GCA_947165195.1 uncultured Bacillota bacterium | reverse complement strand
CAAGTAATGGATGAAGGTCTTGCTAATAAAATAGCAGCCGGAGAAGTTGTTGAAAAGACAATGAATGTTGTAAAAGAGTTAGTAGAGAATGCTATTGATGCGAAAGCGACTGATATATCTATTAGATTAATAGATTCTGGAGTAAAAGAAATAGAAGTTAGAGATAATGGAATAGGAATGGATGAAGAAGATGCGAAAATGGCTTTTTCTAGACATGCTACTTCTAAATTAAAGAGTTTAGATGATTTATTTTATATTGAATCCTTAGGTTTCCGTGGAGAAGCCTTACCTTCTATTGCGAGTGTTTCTAATGTTACTTTAAAAACTAGTGATGGCAAAATTGGTACGTTGGTAACACTTCAAGGTGGAAAAGATATGCATGTCTCTAGATGTGATTTACAAGAGGGTACTACTATTACTGTTAGAGATTTATTTTATAATACTCCTGTTCGATTAAAATATTTAAAAAATTTATATGTAGAACTTGCTAATATTGTAGAATATGTCAATAAAATGGCACTGTCTTATCCTAATATTAAATTTACTCTTATTAATAATGATAAAGTATTACTTTCAACCGATGGAAAAGGAGATTTATTAAAAGTCATTTATGAGATATATGGAATAGATGTAGCTAAAAAAATGATTCCGGTAGATGGTGAAAATGATGATTATTATATTAGTGGCTTTATTTCTTATCCAGAACTTACCAAAAGTAATCGTAACTCTATTACTACCTTAGTAAATGGTAGAGTAATTAAAAATAATGAATTAAATAAAATCATTGTAGATTGTTATCATACTTATATCCATAAAGAGAGATATCCTATTATAGTTTTAAATATTGATGTAGATCCAATCTTAGTAGATATTAATATTCATCCAACGAAGATGGATATTAAGTTTTCTAAAATGGATACTTTAAAAGAATTAATTATTAGGATGATTACAAAGAGATTGGAAGAGATTACTTTAATACCAGATGCCTCCGTTCGTGATATTCAATCTATTAATGAAGTAAGACATCAGATAGCTAGTACATATGAAGATACTTCCTATGAGAAAAAAGATGATAAGGTATATGAAGAGATGCGTCTTAATTTTGAAGTCGCTGAAGAGAAAAAAGAATATGAAATAAAAAAACAAGAAGAATTAGCAGAAGATGACAAAGAAGAAATTGTCGATACAAAGCTAGAAAATTATAATCGTATTAAAAAGATGTATGCGAAGACAGTTTTATTTCTTACTTATATAGTGGCAGAAAATGATGATGGAATGTATTTAATCGATCAACATGCGGCTGCGGAGCGAATTAATTATGAGAAAATTTTAAAATCGATAAAAGAAAAGCCAATTCTTGTTGATTTATTGATACCTATTAAAATAGAGTTACGACCGGATGAATATATTTTGGCAAAATCTCATTTTGATTTACTAGAACAATATGGTTTTTTAGTAGATGATTTTGGTTTTAATACAATTCTTATTAGAACACATCCTAATTGGATTAGAGAAGATAAGGCCGAAGAATGTATTAGAAAAGTAGTAGAGATAATCTGTACAAAAGGTAGCTTTGACTTTGATCAATTTGTATGGAGAATGGCTGCGACAACGGCTTGTAGAATGAGTGTTATGGCAGGAGATTATATTTCAGAGGAAGAGCAACAATGGATATTAGATAATATTCGTAAGTGTGAAAATCCTTTTACTTGTCCACATGGAAGACCAACGATTATTACGTATACTAGATATGAATTAGAAAAAATGTTTAAAAGACAAATGGATTAGAGGAGGTGGAATATGGAAGATATTATTGTAATTGTTGGACCAACAGGTGTTGGAAAGACAAAGTTAAGTGTAGAACTTGCTAAAAGAATAGATGCTGAAATAATTAATGGAGATTCTGTCTCTATTTATAAAAAATTAGATATCGGAAGTGCAAAGCCAACTATTGAAGAAAGACAAAATATTCCACATCACTTGTTCGATATAAAAGAGGTAACAGAGGAGTATAGTGTCTATGACTATCAGCAGGATGTTAGAAAAAAAATAGAGGAGATTACTTCTAGAGAAAAAAGAATTATTATTGTAGGTGGTACTGGATTATATATCAAAGCTGCTCTTTATAATTATGAATTTACAAAGAAAGATACTTCTATTACAAAAGATTATGATAATTTGTCTAATGAAGAAATAATGGAGAAAATAAAAGAGTATACCGAAGAGGTTGATATTCATCTAAATAATCGTCAAAGGCTTATTCGTTACTTAGAAAAGCTAGAAAATAAGGAAGTCATTTCTAATAAAAAAGATGAAGCTTTATATCCTATCAAAGTAATCGGTTTAACAACTGCTCGAGAATATTTATATGAAAGAATTAATGATAGAGTAGATAAGATGATGGAGTCTGGTCTATTAGAAGAAGTTACTTCTTTAAAGAAGTATTATAAAGATTCTAGAATTTTAAATAGTGCGATTGGGTATAAAGAATTTTTTTCTTATTTGTTTGAAGATAAATCACTAGATTCTGTTTTATCAGAAATAAAACAAAATTCTAGAAGATATGCCAAAAGGCAATATACTTTTTTCAATCATCAGTTTGATACCAATTGGTTTGAAGTAGACTTTCATAATTTTTCTCATACAATAGAAGAGGTTTATCAATTTATTATTAAATAAAAGTTAATTTAAAGTGGTATTTTTAAATACTGCTTTTTTGATGCCTTTAAGTTGTAAATATACTAATGAAAAGTATAGAAAATGAATTGTAATCTAATCCTACCTTTGGTACAATGATATTGTAAAAGAATAGGAGGATTTGTTAGCAGTTATGAAAGATAAATTAAATAGGAAACAAAAGAGATTTCAAACAAATAGAAAAGCTTTTATTCTAATGACTGTACTATGTATGGGTATTGGATTTGCTTTTTTAAGTAGTAATTTGACTATTACCGGTAATACAAGTGTTAGTGGTAATAGTTGGAATGTTTATTTTACCAATGTTCAAGTAACAGATGGTAGTGTTGATGCAACTGTTATACCTACAACATCAGGTACTAATACTACATCCCTTGATTATACAGTAACATTAGATAAGCCAGGGGATTTTTATGAATTTAC
>CAMUZJ010000080.1 GCA_947165195.1 uncultured Bacillota bacterium | reverse complement strand
TATACTACCTATAGAAAGGATGATGATTTATATGGCAAAAAATGCATGGAAGAAGTATACAGAGGAGGATTTAAAAGTATTAAATACAATCTGTGATGATTATAAAGAATATCTAAATAAATGTAAGACAGAAAGAGAAGCAACAAAAGAGATTATTAGTCGAGCTAAAAGACATGGTTTTACAGATTTAGAAGAGTATGTGAAAGATAATAGAAAATTATCAGTAGGAGATAAAATCTATGTCAATAATCATGATAAAGCAGTAGCTTTATTTGTAATAGGGAAAGAAGATATTACAAATGGTATGAATATCTTAGGAGCTCATATTGATTCTCCAAGGCTTGATTTGAAGGCAACTCCAATTTATGAAGAAGATGGGTTTGCTTACCTTGATACCCACTACTATGGAGGTATTAAAAAATATCAATGGGTAACTCTACCTCTAGCTCTTCATGGAGTAGTTGTGAAAAAAGATGGTACAAAGATTGATATTGTAATTGGAGAAGAAGAAAATGATCCAGTAGTAGGAATTTCTGATTTACTACCTCACTTAGGTCAAGAACAAATGAAAAAAACCGCTGACAAAGTAATTGAAGGAGAAAATCTAGATATTATTATTGGTAGTAGACCATTAAATGATGATACAGAAGAAGATAGTGTTATCAAAGAATTAAAACAAAAATATGGACTAGAAGAAGAACTAGTGAAAAAGAATATTTTAAATATATTAAAAGAAAAATATGATATAGAAAGTAGTGACTTCCTATCAGCAGAAATAGAAGTAGTACCAGCTGGTAAAGCACGTGACTTTGGACTAGATAAGAGTATGGTAATGGGATATGGACAAGATGATTCAGTATGCGCTTATACTTCTCTTGAAGCATTCTTAGAAGTAAGTGAAGTAGAGCGTACAACAAGTTGTATTCTAGTAGATAAAGAAGAAATAGGAAGTGTCGGAGCAACCGGTATGGAGTCTCATTTCTATGATAACGCCATAGCAGAAATCTGTGCCCTAATGGGAAATGACTCTCCACTAGCAGTAAGACGAGTACTTAAAAACTCTAGAATGTTATCAAGTGATGTAAATGCAGCCTATGACCCACTATACAAAGAAGCAATGGACAAGAGAAACTCAACTTTTTTTGGACAAGGAGTAGGATTCTGTAAATATACAGGTTCCCGTGGTAAGAGTGGAAGTAACGATGCCAATGCTGAATATATCGCAAAAATAAGAAGAGTATTAGAGGAAGCAAATGTTTCTTACCAACTATCAGAACTTGGAAAAGTAGATATGGGTGGAGGAGGAACTATTGCCTATATCTTAGCAAACTATAACGTAGACGTAATAGACTGTGGAGTAGGAGTACTAAGTATGCATGCTCCATGGGAGATAACTTCTAAATCTGATATCTATGAAGCATATCGCTGTTATATTGCTTTCTTAAAGAATATGGATTAATGAAATAAAGACCACTACAGGTCTTTTTTTCATATTTAAAAATATACTAATACTAGGTGTATATATGAATATAAAAGTAGATAAAATTTTATTATTCGCAGTAATTACTTTGTCATTATTTGGAGTAATGATGATCTATTCCGCATCATCTGTATGGGCTCTTTATAAATTTGAAGATAGCTTTCACTATGTAAAATATCAAGGAGTCTTTTTACTAGTTAGCCTTCTTATTTTATATATTGTCTCTAAAATCGACTATACCTTATATTATAAATATGCAAATAAAATACTCCTCATCTGTTTTATTCTTTTAATACTGGTCTTAATTCCCGGTATTGGTAGTGTTCGTAATGGTAGCCGCTCCTGGTTCGGTATAGGTCCTTTAGGAATACAACCTAGTGAGGCAGCAAAACTAGGACTCATTATTTTTACTTCTAAATATTTATCTCGAAGTGATACCTTTATCAAAAGCTATAAAAAAGGAGTATTTCCAATCCTATTGATAACCCTTCTTTTCTTTGGACTCATTATGTTACAACCAGACTTAGGTACAGGAATGATACTAGTCATTTCAATTGTCTCCTTATTGTTTATAGCAGGAATAGATATCAAGTTCTTTATAGTATCTGGTATTATTGGAATAGTAGGAGTTGTAGTACTTGTTTTAATTGCTCCTTATAGACTAGCAAGAATTACCTCTTTTCTAGACCCTTGGAGTGATGCTTTAGGAAGTGGCTTTCAAATTATTCAAAGTCTTTATGCGATAGGTCCAGAAGGATTATTTGGTACAGGATTCTTAAACTCTATTCAAAAGCATTTTTACCTGCCTGAACCACAAACAGACTTTATCTTTTCTATTATTGCCGAAGAGTTTGGAGTAATGGGAGCATTCATTGTAGTAGGACTATTTACTACTATTTTATATAGAGGAGTAAAAATAGCTGGTAATCAAAATGATTCTTTCGCTAAATACTTAGCCTTTGGTATGACTTTTCAAATGATATTTCAATCTCTTATGAATTTATCCGTTGTAATAGGTCTAATTCCTGTAACAGGAGTTACCTTACCTTTCTTATCCTATGGAGGAAGCTCCCTATTAGTAAGTATGACTTCTATTGGTATAATTCTTAATATTTCCAAAAATAATCGTTAGTTCATAAATATCTTTGATATAATAATCCTATCATTTTCTAAAAAAAGGAGTAGTAACGATGGTAGAATTACACAGACAAAATTATAGGGAAAATAAAAAAATATATAATAGTATACTGAAAACATTAAGAAAAAAACTAGGAGAAGAATTACAAATTGATCATGTAGGATCTACTGCATTACCGAATATGTATGGAAAAAATATAATCGATATATTAATTGGTGTACCAGAAGAAAAAGACATGGATAAATACTCCAATATATTAGAAGAATTAGGATACTTTCCAGGGAGACATAATGCAGGTATCTATCGATTCTTTGCTAGTAGTAAAGAAGAAACAAAAATGGGAGATATCCATATCCATTTAGTTTATGTAGATACAGATAGATATAGAGAATTTATTATTCTAAGAGATTACTTATTAAACAATAAAGAAGAAAGAAAAGCCTATTCCAATTTTAAAAAAGAAATCATCAAAAAAGGGGTTATAATAAGAAAAGATTATAGGTCTGTAAAAAGTGAATATGTGACTGAATTAATAAAAAGAGCTAGGAAATTTATGAATAAATAGGTGTAAAAATAATGATTCCAAAGAAAGGCATCATTATTTTTTTATATTACAAATAGAAGGGCTTATCCTTAGAATTATCTTGTAAAAATACCTTCTTTTTGATATAATATAGCAAGTCTTAAGAGGGAAAATCTATGAAAAATAAAAGAATTGATAAATAGTTTCAATCTATGAGCTATAAGCAATACTTACAAATAAGAAATACTAGTATAATAACATTTGAGTTCATTAGTTTGTTAGAAATTATTATGAAT
>CAMUZJ010000079.1 GCA_947165195.1 uncultured Bacillota bacterium | reverse complement strand
ATATTAAATGAATAATGAACAAAGAAGAGAAAAATTAATTGAAAGAGTAAGAGCTGCTAATGTAGATGTTGGAAGTATTTTATTAAAAGGATTTAGTTGTTATAAGAGAAAAAGAAATAGTCATGATCAAAGAGTCGATACTTTGGTTACAGACTTAATTTCTCTTTATTATGATATAGGCTATAAAGATGTTCATTTTGATAATATGAAGAAATCTTTTGTTAGAAAGTATATATTGAATGAAAGTAGAATAGAAGGAGTAAATGATTTAACTCTTCATGGAAAAGAAGAAATGGAAGGGTTAAGAAAGATGTATGAGTATATGCATTCAGAAGAGATTGAGAATCGATTTGATGTTTTTACATTAAAGACATTACATGAAAAGTTATTTTCTTGTTCTCCTTATCCAGAGTTTGGAGGTAATTTTCGTACAACATTTGCCTATTTATACGGGTCTAGAGCGGATATTTGTGATGCAAGGCAGATATTTTTTAAATTAAGAGAATTGAATCCAATAATATTTAAACTTAGAGAAATTTCTCCTCTATTACAAAAAACACATCATTCTAAAGATATATTAAGATATTTAGATGAATGCTCTAGATTAAGTTGTAAACTAATTAAAATACATCCGTTTACAGATGGAAATGGTAGAACAGTAAGGTGTTTTATTAATAAACTTATGGAGGATGCTACTTTACCTTCGGTCTATGTAAAAACACAAGATAGGTCAAGATATTTAGAAGCTATGAGAAAAGGTATTGAAGAAGATGATTATTCAGATATGGCTATTTTTTATCGATATAAAGTGTGTGATTCTATATTAGAGTTAGATATGAATGAACGACTTAGAGAAAAAAGAGAACAAAGTAAAATAAAAGTATTTACAAAAGTAGAAGAAGAGCGATAATATGTAGCCATTCCATTTTAATTATAAGAAATAGGGGTAAGCGAATTAGAATATTCTAAATTATCAGAAGATGAAAAAAGATTATATACAAGAATTATGGTTAATAATAAAAACAAGTATTTATTTCAGACCGCAAGGGAAGCAGGAGTAGAAAATTTTAGTAAATTTAATAACTATGGTTATAAGGGATTATATAATGGTGAAACTGCAAATCAAATAGCTAAAAGAAAAAAATTAAAAAAAATGAAGATATATTAGATTATATGGGGAGTGAAAAGTTAGGCGCTAATTTATTTAGAATAACTCAAACGGAGGCTAAATTAAAAAAAAATCGAATAAATAACGAAGATGATGCTTGTATTATTCATTATAATGTTGGTAAAACAGTAAGAAAAGCGATTGAAGAATTAGGTGGAAATATGCCAGAAACACTACCAACTCCCGAAAAATCAATTCAAGAATTAGAAAGGGAAGAGTTAAAGAAAATTTCTTCATAAGTATCTTTTAGACATATTTTGAATTTTTAAAATTATATATTTTATTTGGTGATCTTATGAAGGTAAAAATATTTGACTGTGAAGATGAATCAGACTTAGAAGAAGAGATTAATTCTTTTTTAGAGACAATTAACGATGTAGTAGATATTAAATATCAAGTAAGTGCTTGTGTATTTAGTGAAGAACAAATCTATTGTTTTTCAGCAATGATTGTATATTATTAACTCTTTTGTGCTATAATTTTATTATAGTGGAGGAGTAAAATGAAGAAGAAGTCTATTGTTAAAAATTCTTTTATTGGTGGAGCTTTTATGGCTACCTTAGGTATTTTTATTACAAAAATTCTTGGAATAGTCTATGTAATCCCTTTTCATGCTATTATTGGGGAAATAGGTGGAGCTTTATATGGATATGCTTATACAATATACCTTTTTTTCATTTCTATTTCATCGGCTGGTATTCCACTAGCAATTTCTAAAATAGTATCGGAGTATCAAGCTTTAGGAGATAATAAATCAAAAGAGAGAGCTTTTTATTTAGGAAAGCGAATTGCTTTTGTACTGGGTATTATTTCCTTCTTAATATTAATGATATTTGCTCCTACTCTTGCTACTATTATAAAAGGAGATTTAGATGGTGGAAATACAATAGAAGATGTTATCTTTGTTATAAGAGTCATATCGATAGCTATCTTAATAGTACCAGTCTTAAGTGTTTATAGAGGATATTTTGAAGGACATAAATATATGCAGCCTCCTTCTATTTCACAAGTATTAGAACAGATTGTTAGAATTACAGTCATCATCCTTGGAAGTTTCCTTGTATTAGATGTATTTCAATTATCACTTGCTTCTTCTATTGGAGTAGCTTTATTTGGAGCAACCGCAGGAGCAATCGTTGCCTATATTTACTTAGTCAATAAAAGATTAAAGAATAAAAATAAATTTATATTTAGAAATAAAATAGCTCTTCCAGTATCGGATAGAACAATTATAAAGAAAATACTTTATTATGCTTTTCCTTTAATTATGATAGATGCTGCGAAATCTACTTATAATTTTATAGATACATTTACGGTTGTTAATGGATTAGTTCACCATGCGAATTACGAAGTATATGATGCAGAAGTAGTCGTTAGTATGCTATCTACTTGGGCTACTAAATTTAATATGATTGTGACTTCTATCGCAACAGGAATAGTTGTTAGCCTAATACCTAATCTTACCAGTAGTATTGTTAAAAAGGATGAGAAAGATATTCATAAAAAGATTAATCAAGCTATAGGAATCTGTTTATTTTTTACTATTCCTATGAGTGTTGGAATTGCTTTTCTTTCTCAACCTATCTGGAATTTATTCTATGGTAGTAGTTTAACTGGTCCAACTCTATTAAGTTATTTTATTTTTACTGGCTTATTTTCTGGGCTATTTACGATTGTAATTACAACCATTCAAGTATTTAAAGATTATAAAGCTTTATTTATAGGATTATTATTAGGAGTAGTTGTCAAAGTATTATTTAATGTCAAATTAATTAGTACGTTCTATAGTGTAGGACTTCCTCCTTATTATGGAGTAATTACTGCGACTATTTTAGGTTTACTTACTTCTATTATTTATGGACTTATTCATTTAGGAGTAAAGAGAAAGATTAATTTTGAGGAATTACTACGTAATTTTATAGATATTTTATGTGGCACTATTTTTATGGGAATAATCCTTTTAGTTTTAAAATGGCTAATTCCAGTAGATTCTACTAGTAGAATTATCAATATATTGGTTATTATTTTATATGCAGTAATTGGAGCAGTAGCCTACTTTATTTATTCTAATAAGAGTAGATTGATGAGTCGACTATTTGGAAATACACTTAATAAATATTTGAAGAGAAGTTAGATATTCTTTAACTTTAGTTAAAAGAAATTCTATTTATATGTAAAATAGAATCATTACCTAAAATGGTATATGTTTTTGGAATAGGTATTCATTGTTTAATAAATTTTAAGAATAATTTTTTAGATAATTTCTTAAAAAGACATAGATATAAGAAACATAGTGACTTTTATAGATGTGTGACTAAAAAGGATATGAGTATTTCTGCTGGTTATAATAATAGTTATTAAGAAGACATGCTCTGTCTTTTTTCTTTATCTACTTGTGGAAAAAAATTCAGCTTTTGTTAAATTAGTCAAAGATAATGCCTTATCAGATATTAGTATTAACTTTGGTAATATTTCATCAGCTAGTAAATGAACATGACTCAATTGTAAAGGTGGCAGTGGGAGGAGATGGAACGGCTACTAATCCATATGAATTCTTAGTTGATTAACAAAAAAATAGCTATTAGAGTAATCTTTTAGCTATTTTTCTTTTACTTCTTTATTTTCTTTATTAAGTTTTTTAATCCATGGTACAAAGAGAAGGCTATATTATAAGAGTGATACCAAAATGGGGAGATGATTAAATCAA
>CAMUZJ010000078.1 GCA_947165195.1 uncultured Bacillota bacterium | reverse complement strand
CGAACTCCCAACAGTGGTTTTGGAGACCATTATTATACCATTTAACTAATCCCCTAAAATTAGTTGACGAAAAAATTATAGCACAAACAAAAACAAGATTCAATAATTTTCAAAAAATTCTTATCGGTTCATAACAGTCTTATATAAGGATGTAAGATGTTTGATAATTTTTTGTTTTATGTTACAATGAAATCACTAATACTTTAGTGTTAGGCAAATATAAAAAGACATAGGAGATTAAAAAATGAAAATAGGTTTATTTGGATGTGGAGCATATGGAATGGCTTTAAGTAATATCATGGCTGATAATAACTGTGAAATTACTATGTGGACGAAATTTGTAGAAGAAAAAGAAGCTATGGAACAAAAAAGAGGAAACGATAAATTAATACCTAATTTTAAAATAGCTGATTCCATTCAATTAACAACAAGCTTAGAAGAGACTATAAAGGACAAAGATTTATTGGTTATTGCTATACCAGCAGCATTCGTAAATGATTTAGCAAAGGAAATGTCACCGTACATTAAAGATAATCATATTTTAATTGCAACAAAAGGAATAGAACAAAAAACTGGATTATTTATTAATGAAATACTAGAAAAACATTTAGATACAAAAAATCTAGCAGTGATTAGTGGACCATCTTTTGCAGTAGATTTAGTAACAAGAATGCCAGCTGGTTTGACATTAGCTAGTAGAAATGAAATTACAGCAGATAAAGTAAAAAAAGCTTTACAGAATAATTATATAAAGCTAAGAGAAACAGATGATATAATAGGAACAGAAATTTGTGGATCTATAAAAAATGTTATCGCTCTATCTGCTGGAATGCTAGATGGATTAGGAGCAAACGATTCTACAAAAGCAATGCTACTTACAGAAGCAGTACAAGATATGGAAGAAATATTAGATGCATTCAATGCTAGAAAAAGAACTGTTACTTCTTTTGCTGGAATAGGAGACTTACTTTTAACATGTACTTCAACAAAAAGTAGAAACTTTAGTTTTGGTAGAATCTTAGGACAAAAAAAATCAAAAGAAGAAATTAAAGATTATTTATCCCACACTACAGTAGAAGGATTTTATACTTTAGAATCTATTTATAAACTATTAAAAGATAAGAAAGTAACTATCCCAATTATAGACTTAATCTATGATATAGCAGTAGGTGGAGAAGACCCAGAAAAATTATTAACATTTCTTGTTGAAAAATAATTAGGAAGTGATGACTGTGGAGATATATAAAATTCCTATTGAATTTGCATTTATAATCTTTCCATTCGTTGCTTTTTTATTTACCTTACCATTTCTAATATATGGATATCATAAATATGGGGCAATACCATTTTTAAAAAGTTTTTTCTTTTATAGTTTTATACTATATTTATTAACCGCTTATTTTATGATTATTATGCCTTTACCAACCATAGAGGAAGTAGCAAACTACCATGGAAAAACAACGCAATTGATTCCTTTTCAATTTATTTCAGATATAAAATCTACAATAAATGTACATATTAAAGATTGGAGTTCATTTTTATCTATTCTAAATCATGCAACCATTTATACCGTTTTATTTAATCTATTATTAACTCTACCATTTGGTATTTATTTAAGATATTTCTTTAATAAAAAATTATCCCAAGTAATTGCATATACTTTTATACTAAGCTTATTTTTTGAATTAACACAACTAAGTGGATTATATGGTATTTATCCTAGAGCATATAGACTATTTGATATAGATGATTTAATTATAAATACTTTTGGTGGAATAGTAGGATACGTAGTAACACCACTATTTGTACACTTTTTACCAACAAAACAAGAACTAAATAATATAGGATATATAAAAGGAAAAAAAGTTAGATTTTTAAGAAGAACTGTAGCACTATTAATAGATTTAGTATTTCTATCTATTTTTAGTTTTCTATTTAAAATTATTTTATATAATACAGATTATTATAAATATTATTTTATTTTAGCAATCATACTATATTACTTGATTATACCAATTCTAAATAGCACCAAAACATTTGGAAAAAGCTTGGTAAAACTAGAAATAGTGGGTATCTATAATGAGAATGTTAAAGTATATCAATTGTGCTTTAGAAATTTTTTATTATCCTTTATTATTCTATTTCCTTTTACATGGCTAGAAATTATTAAAAATTTTATTCCTACAAGTATTTTTTATATTACTGTCTTTGTTATTCTTTTAATAGAACTTATTAATATATTTTTCTATTTTATTCCGCTTTACAAAGAAAAGTTGTTCTTATATGAGATAATTTCAAAAACAAAAAATAAATCATCTATCCCCTATATAGTAGAAGATAAATCAAATGAATATATGTAGGATGAAACTCTAACAATCAATAATTAAAAGAAGATAACAAAACGTATTACTAAACTAATTGTTTGAGAAGGTAAGTCATGATATAATAAAAATAGTAAAGGAGGTTTTATGAATAATTTAATGAATCAATTTTTTAGGTCTTCTATGATAACATCAATATTTCTTTTTGTTTTAGGCGGCTTATTGTTATTTAAATCTGAAGGGACAATTGTTACTATTTCGTATGTAATAGGGGGAATTTTGATTTCATTAGGAGTAGTTGCAATTATAAGATATGTTCTAAATAAAAAAGTAAAATCTAGTGAGTTAGATATATTATATGGAATAGTTACCATAATATTAGGAGTTATCATTATATCAAATCCAAAAGCATTAGCTAGTATTATTCCAATTGTTTTAGGAGTCTGCATAGTGCTAAGTAGTTCTGCTAAGCTTCAATATGCTTTTGAATTGAAAAGAGACAATAATAGTTTATGGATAATGACAATGGTTGTTTCCATTGTAAGTACCCTTTGTGGAATTATTTTAATATTTAATCCATTTCAGGGAGCTAAATTGATAACTCAAGTAGTAGGTATCTTCATCATGATATATGCAGTATTAGATATTATATCTACTATTACAATTAAGAAAAACGTAAAAACATTTAATAATGCTATACAAAGATCCGTTAAAGAACAAAACTCTATTAAAGATGCAGAAGTTATAGAAGAAAAGTCTGAAACAAAAAAGGATGAGTAATATGATTCAATTATTGTTTGACTTTTCATCTTACATAAAAGAGTGGGATGAAAAACTAAATTCACTATTATATAAGATAGATAGTCCTTTTACAGGAATGATTATATTTATAGTTTTACTAACAGTATCATTTATAGCTATTAGAAGTTTTAGTGGAAAATAAATTCAATTATCGCGTAAAAAAACATTAGTTATCAACTTTGCGAGATAATTGATTTTTTATTATGAAAAAATCTTAAGCTATAGAAAATCTTTGTACTTGTTGAAAAAAAGTTAAAAAAAATGTATAATACAAGAGAACGAGGTAAATAGATGAAAGAAGAAAAATTAATAATCGGAAAGAAATATGAAATTCATGGTTATAAACATGATGGGAAAATTCATAGATCTTGGGATGAAGCTGTTCTATTAGAAATTCATAAAGATTATTTAATTTTTGGAAATGAAAAAACAAAAGTTACAGAGTCTGATGGAAGAACATGGAGAACAAAAGAACCAGCGGTATTATACTTTTTTTACAATAATTGGTTTAATATTATTGGACAATATAAAAAGAATGGAATTTATTATTATTGTAATATGGCTTCACCATTTATTATTGAAGAAAGTACAATAAAATATATTGATTATGATTTGGATTTAAGGGTATTCCCAGATGGGAGTTTTAAAGTTCTTGATAGAGGAGAATATAAATACCATAAGAAATTAATGCATTATTCAGATGAAATTGATTCCATTTTAAAGTATGAATTAACTAACCTTATTAATTTAGTAAGGAAAAAAGAGCTAGTTTTTACCCCAGGAATAGTAGAGAAATACTATGAAATTTATAGAAAAGTAAAGCAAGAAAAATAAAAATTGCTTTTTTTTTGAAAAAATTAAAAAAAAGTATTTACTTTTTAAAAAATAAGCATATAATAATTAGACGTAACACGAAATTAATTGATTCACTTTTTCTTGATTGAGCAATTGAGCATTGATACAATTAAGTACAAATTAAAAAAAATAAAAAAAGTGTTGACATTAAAATTAATGTTTGATATATTTGAAATGCGTTGTGAGAAAAACAACGAATGATCTTTGAAAACTAAGCAAAACGTCAATTTTGAGTAGCTAGGAAAAATTGAAAAACAAACTTAAATAAATTTTTATTGAGAGTTTGATCCTGGCTCAGGATGAACGCTGGCGGCATGCCTAA
>CAMUZJ010000077.1 GCA_947165195.1 uncultured Bacillota bacterium | reverse complement strand
TTTATTAAAATAGATTTAAATATTTTATCTGTTGATGAATTAAAACAATTAAAACTAATTCTTTCTAAAAATGAATTATATTCTGCACATTTGGACATAATAATGAATAAAATACAAGAGAAAAAAGAAAGTGATAGTACACTAAGAAATATTTATGAAAAATTAGATTTTAATACCTTTACAATCATACCAAAAACAGAAAAAGATATCTTAGATTTAAATGGTATAAGTAATTTGCAACAATTAAGAGAAGCTAATTTGAGTAGTTTAAAAGATGAAACTGGACTTAATATTGGTCCTGTTACAAAAGAGTATTTGAATTGGGCTAGAAATTTTTATTCAATATCTTTTATTAATGGAAATAATGCAAAAACTTTAAAAAATAATAGAATAAAAAAAATTATTAAATAATTGACAACTTTTAGATTTTTTTGTAAAATAGAGTGGAAATCGTTGAGGAAGACAAGTAAAAATGAGCTCCTTTGATAGAGAATTAGGAATTGGTGGAAACCTAATAAAGTCTTATTTTGAATAACACTTCTGAGTACTTAAAGAATTAAGTAGAATAAGTCGGGTTGCGTACCGTTATATACGCTTCGGTTTGTTAGAACCAAAAGTGATTATAGATTTTCTATAATAATTAGGGTGGTACCGCGGAACACTAGTTTTCGTCCCTTGTGGATGGAACTAGTGTTTTTTATTTTAAAAAAGGAGGATTTATATGATAGATAAAGAGTTATTAAAGAAGTATGCTAGACTTTTGATGTTTGAAATGAAAGAAGAGGAGTATACGACATTACAAGAAGAGTTTGATGTCATACTAAAACAAATGGATTTGATTGGAAACATTCAAAATATAAGTGAAGTAGAACCAATGACATTTCCATATAAAAATACCGATGTAGTATTAAGAGAAGATGAAGTAGGAGACTATTTAACAGTAGATGAAGTACTTTCTAATGCAAAATATCAAGTAAATGATCAAGTAAAAGTACCAAGGGTTGTAGAAGAGGATATTTAGGAGGTGTATTTATGTATAGACAAGATACCATTATGGAGTTAAGAGAACAATTAGATAAGAAAGAAACTACAAAAGAAGAGTTATTTGAAAAAGCAAATAAATTAGCTCATACTTTTCAAGAAGAATATAACTCTTTTGTAACAATCATAGACAAACCTAAATTTAAGGATAGAGATAGTTTACTATCTGGAATTCCTTACGCTTTAAAAGATAATTTCTCAACAAGTGGAATATTAACAACAGCTTCTTCTAATATACTAAAAGACTATGTACCAGTTTATGATTCAACAGTTTATAAAAAGCTAAAGAATGCAGGAGCAGTTCTTGTTGGAAAAACAGTATTAGATGAATTAGCAATGGGTGGTACTGGTACAACAGGTCATACTGGTATTGTTAGAAATCCATGGGATAAGAGTAGAATGATTGGAGGATCTAGTGCGGGATCTGCTGCAAGTGTTGCCTTAGGGATAGTACCTTATGCAATAGGTTCTGATACGGGAGACTCAGTTAGAAAACCAGCTGCTTTTGGAGGATTAGTAGGATTTAAACCTACTTATGGAAGAATATCTAGATATGGATTATTTGCTTTTGCATCAAGTCTTGATCATGTAGCATACTTTACACGTAACGTAAAAGACTCTGCTATTATAACGGATGTCCTAAAAGGATACGATCCGCAAGATATGGTTACTTTAAAAGATGATGGTAAAAAATATCTAGATTCTATTGATAATGATATTCAGGGTAAAAAATTATTTTATATTAAAGAAATTTGTGATAGAGAATACTATAAAGATAGTAATGATAAAGAATTATTAGAAGTATTAGATAAATTCCATGAGTTACTTGATAAATGTAGAAGTTTAGGATTTGAAGTAGAAGAAGTAAGTGTTGATAAGAAATTATTAGAAGCAGTATATCCAACCTATATGTGTATTAGTTGTGCAGAAGCAACTAGTAATAATGCTAATCTTACAGGAATTCAATTTGGTCCTAGAGGAGAAGGGGTTACTACACAAGAGATTATGTTTGATGCCCGTACAAAAGGATTTTCAGAGCTAATTAAAAGAAGATTTATATTAGGAAGTTATATTTTACAAAAAGAAAATCAAGAGAAACTATTTTTAAATGCCTGTCGTGTTAGAAGACTAATCGTTGATAAAATTACCGAATTATTTAAAGAATACGATGGACTAATATTGCCAGCTAGTGGGGGAATTGCTCCTAAATTTGATGCTAGTAGTGAAAAATTATCTGATAGATATTTATTATTAGAAAACCATTTAGCAATCGGTAACTTTGGAGGATTTCCATCTATTACACTTCCTTATGGAATGGTAAATGATATGCCAATAGGTGTTAATATTACTGGACGAGTAAAAGATGATGAATTAGTCCTTAATATGGCTAATAAGATAGAAAGTGTTACTGGATTTAAAAATATAATTGCAAAAGTAGGTGATATTGATGTATAAAGTTGTTATTGGATTAGAAGTTCATTGTGAACTAGATACTGTTTCTAAAAACTTTTCAGCTGCTCCTAATAAATTTTCCGAGTATCCAAATGAGAATGTAGCAACCGTAGACTTAGGACTTCCTGGTATCTTGCCGGTTGCTAATAAAGAAGCATGTAGAAAGGCATTACTTACTGCTTTAGCACTTCATTGTAAGGCACCAGATGAAGTAATCTTTGATCGTAAGAATTACTTTTATCCAGATTTACCAAAAGGATATCAAATAACTCAGAATACAAAGCCTATGGGAATTAATGGTTACTTAGATATTATGGTAAATGGGAAAATGAAACGAGTAGATATTCATGACTTACATCTAGAAGAAGATACTGCATCTCTAGAACATTTTCCAAAATATTCTTTAATTGACTATAATAGAAGTGGTGTACCACTAATTGAAATTGTTACAGAGCCTTGTATGGAAAGTGCTGATGAAGCTGTTCAATTCTTGGAAGACTTAAGAGATGTATTCTTATTCTTAGGAGTCAGTGAAGCAAAGAGTAATTATGGTCAAATGAGATGTGATGTTAACATTTCTCTTATGGAAGAAAATGCTACCAAGTTAGGTACTAAAGTTGAGATGAAAAACATTAATGCTTTCAATAATGTACGAGCAGCTATTGAGTATGAAATAAAAAGACAAAGTGAAGTATTATCTAGCGGTGGAAAAGTAGTACAAGAGACTCGTAGAATTGCAGAAGATGGAAAGACTTATTCGATGAGAGAAAAAGTAGATGCTCTAGACTATAAATATTTTATTGAACCAAATATACCATCTACTCCTTTAACAGAAGAATATATCGAAAAGTTAAGAAGCTCTTTACCAGAATTAAAATTAGATAGATATTTAAAATATATAGAGAAATACAATATGAGTGATTATGATGCAGGGGTTCTTTCTAAAGAGAGACCTATATCAGATTATTTTGAAGAAGTACTAAGCTATGGAAGTGATGTAGAGTTATCTGTTAACTTTGTAACGACTACTGTTTTAGGTACTTTAAATAAGTTAGAAATATCATTAGAGGATTTCTTTATTACACCAAAAATGTTAAGTGAAGTGATTACTTTAGTCAGAGACGGTAAGATTAGTTTAGATCATGCTAGAAAGATTTTATATCAAGCAATTGATGAAAAAGTAGATCCAAATGAACTAATAAAAAAACAAAATCTACATCAAATTAATGATGAAGGAGAACTATTAAAATTAATAACAGAGATAATGGATGATAATTTAGAAATTGTTAGACAATATGTAGAAGATGGAAATAGGAGTGCAGTTAACTTCTTTATTGGACAAACGATGAAGAGAAGTAATAGACAAGCGAATCCAAATAAATCGATGGAAATAATTAAAGAAGAACTTGAAAGGAGAAAAAATAATGCAAAATAAATATAGAGATCATAAAATTTGTGAATTAACTGAAAAAGAAGTTGGAAATACAGTTCGAGTTGCTGGTTTTGTAGAAAATATAAGAGATCATGGAGGAGTTATATTTGTAGATGTAAGAGACTCCTCAGGTGTCATTCAAGTAGTAAGTAATGATGATTCTATTTTTGATGGAATTACTCGTGAATCTAGTATTACCTTACAAGGAGAGATTCGTAAACGTAACGAAGAAGATTATAATGCTAGAATTTCTACAGGTACGATTGAATTATTAGTAGATAATTTAGAAGTATTAGGAAAAGCTAGAAATGTATTACCATTTGAAGTAATGACTTCAAAAGAGTCTAATGAAGAGACAAGATTAAAATATAGATATTTAGATTTACGTAATCCAAAAGTAAAAGAAAATATTTTATTTAGAACAAAGGTTATTAATTATCTTAGAAAAATTATGCAAGAGAGGGATTTTTTAGAAATTCAAACGCCAATTCTTACTGCTTCTTCTCCAGAAGGAGCAAGAGACTTTATTGTACCTTCTCGTAAATTTCATGGGAAATTTTATGCACTTCCTCAAGCACCACAACAATTTAAACAATTACTTATGTGTGGAGGATTTGATAAGTACTTCCAAATTGCTCCATGTTTTAGAGATGAAGATGCAAGAAGTGATAGAGTTTATGGAGAGTTCTATCAATTAGACTTTGAGATGGCTTTTGCTGAAGAAGAAGATGTTTTAAAAGTAGGAGAAGAAATCTTTAGAAGTGTATTCAAAGAATTTGCTCCTGATAAGAAATTAAGTGATGAGCCATTTAGAAGATTATCAT
>CAMUZJ010000076.1 GCA_947165195.1 uncultured Bacillota bacterium | reverse complement strand
TTTGCTCAAGAGTTCCATATACCTTAACAGAATAATCTATTCTAGCCCAAGACCACATAGGTTTATTATAATAATCATATTCACTTATTCCTAAACTTTCCCATGGTGTCTGTTCCTTTTTAGGTGGTTCAGGTGTTTGTTCTTGAACTACTGGCTTATTCTCTGGTTCGTGCTTTTCTTCTTTAACCTGTGTAACATTTTTATTTTCTTGCTTATTATTTATGACATTAGAGTTACTTGAAGAATTGCTCTCCATATTACTCTTATTAGTATTAACATCATTATTGCTGATGTTTTTATTATCATCATTATCATTTTTAATATCTTCTGAAATAGGTTCATTTTCCTTTTCCTCCACTTCTTCATTAATATCATTGATAACCTCATTTGAAGTTTCTTTTTGATTCAATAATTTGTTTTCTTTATTTCTATTATTGATGTAAAAACAAGAAACTAATCCGATAGAAATAAGAATTAAAACTACAACTAAAATTATAATTTTTTTCATTCCATTTCACCTCTTACTATTACTTTATCATAAATAACAAATTTGTTATAGGGTGCTACATATCTAAATCATAAGCATCACCCCTTTCAAGTTCAACTCTTCTGTAATATTCTATTGCCTTAATAATATATTGTTCTATATATCTTTTATCTCTTTTTAAAAGCTCACTAGGTAATGACTTTTCAATTTTTTCTTTATTAAATGATATTTGCTCTTTTTGATTACCTTTTTCTTCACACAAAATATTTTCTAAAGAATCAAAAGTTAATTTTTTTTCTTTTGAAAGTTGTCTTATTTGTTTTGCTTGTCCATGACTTGGTGTTAAATCTTCATAAGTAATTCCCATATATACTAATTTTTGTTCTTCCTTTGTTAAATAAGATAACTCTACAGCAGGCTTAATTCCCATAGTTAAAGTATTTCTTTTATCTTTTAAAACAGTGTCATCAACAAGTTGAAGTAATTCAGGAATTAAATTTGTAAGTCTAATATACCTTCTTATATTTCTATCTGAATCTTCTTCAGTTTTTTGGACCTCAGGTCCTGTCACTTTCTTTCCCTGGTTTTTAAGAGATTCATATTTCATTTTATATGCAAATGCTTTCTCTGAAGGTAATACTTTTTCTCTTTGTATATTTGAATCAACCATTTCAATGACAGCTTGATCATTAGATAATTCTTTAACAATAGCATCTGCTTCTTTAATTCCAGCTAATTCCATAGCTAGTTTTCTTCTATGACCAGATATTAACTCATATCTACCATCTTCTTTTTGCCTTACTATTAATGGATTTAATAATCCGTTTTCTTTTATACTGTTAGATAATTCTTTTAATGATTCATCATTATTAACTTTAAAAGGATGCTTTTCAAAATCTATAATACTTTCTAATTTTATTCTTTTTATACTATTCATAGTCTTTCACCTCATAGGTTAATTTCCATTCTATATATTCCTCATAAGATATTTCTCTTTTGTTTCTTTTTTCTCTCATTAATTCCCAATCATTAACAAATTTCTTAAAACTATAAATATGTTTTTCTTTAATATTAGGAATTTTTGAAATATCAATTTGATATCTAGGAATATATTCTTCTAACCATAGTAATGTATAAAATAAATCAATTGGATTTTTAAAATCATATTCTTTTAAAGCATTATAGCTAACATTTAATATCTTAGCTATTTCATGTGTTCTATCTTCTTTAGGTGATCTATTTCCTTTTTCATATCTTGTCATAGTTCTTCTTTTACATTCACCTTTTAATCCAAGTTTCTCTGATACATTATCTTGAGTCATAAATCTGAACTGTCTAGCAAACGCAATTCTTGAACCTTGTGATAAATCATATAATTCTGGTTTTAAATATAAAATTTGCATATTTTTTTCCTCCATTTCCCTATCGCATAAAACTAAAAAAAGACTAAGATATGCGACATTTTCATTGTCATCTTAGTCTTTTATATTTGTATAAATAGTTTTCTATATGCCTTTAAAGTTCTTCAAAATACTTAGTATTCCTTAGAACTTAGGTAAATAAAGGTTAAACTAATTAATTCTTATTCGCCCCAGCTTTGATTGCGGCTTGCGCGACTGAAAGCCTAGCAACAGGTACTCTATAAGGAGAACAAGATACATAAGTTAGTCCTATTCTATGACAGAAGTCTATACTTTTTGGATCTCCTCCATGTTCTCCACATATACCTAAATGAATACTAGGTCGAGCTTTTTTAGCAAGCATTACACTTCGCTCAACCAACTCTCCAACACCTTCTTGATCAATCGATGCGAAAGGGTCACTTTCTAGTATTCCTTTATCATAATAATCTTTTAAGAATTTAGAAGCATCATCTCTAGAAAAACCATAAGTCATTTGTGTTAAATCATTCGTTCCATAACTAAAAAATTCTGCCTCTTTAGCTATTTTATCAGAAATTAAAGTAGCTCGTGGAACTTCAATCATTGTACCTACTTCATAGCGAATATACATGCCTTGCTCTTCCATTACCTTACTAGCTTCCTCTTCAATAATCTCTTTCATATAAGTAAATTCTTTTAAACTACCTACTAATGGTACCATAATCTCAGGTTTAGCAACTACTCCCTCTCTACTAACGGAAAGTGCAGCTTCTATAACAGCTCGAGTTTGCATTCTAGCTATTTCTGGATAAGTAATCGCTAGTCTACATCCACGGTGACCCATCATCGGATTAAATTCTTTTAAAGAATCTATTCTTTCCTTTATCTCTTCAACAGATAAATCTAGTGAAGTAGCTAAAGTAGCTATTTCTTCTTCTGTATGAGGTAAAAACTCATGTAGAGGCGGATCTAAGTATCGAATCGTTACAGTATAGCCATCCATTTCTTTAAATAACCCTTCAAAATCTTTTTTCTGATAAGGTAAGATTTTACTTAACGCTTCTTCTCTTTTTTCTAAAGTGTCCGCTAAAATCATTTTTCTAAAATGAAAAATTCTCTCCTCTTCAAAAAACATATGTTCTGTACGACAAAGCCCTATTCCTTTGGCACCAAACTCTCTAGCTTGTCTAGCATCTTTTGGAGTATCTGCATTACATCTTACTTCGAGTACTGCTCTTTTATCTGCCCAGTCCATAATTGTTTGAAAGTCTCCTGAAATTTTTGGAGGAAGAGTTTTGATTTGTCCTTCATAAACGAGACCAGTAGAGCCATCTAAACTAATATAATCCCCTTCATGATAAACACTACCATCACTAGTTGTTAATGTCTTATTAGAAGAATCTACTACAATATCACTACAACCAGATACACAACAAGTTCCCATTCCACGAGCTACAACTGCTGCATGAGAAGTCATTCCACCTCTTACTGTTAATACTCCATGTGCATAATTCATACCCTCTATATCCTCAGGAGAAGTTTCGCATCTAGCTAGTATTAAGTCTTTTTCACCAGATTCATAAAATTTGACAACATCTTCAGCTGTAAAACAAAGCTTTCCAGTAGCTGCTCCAGGGGAGGCTGCTAGACCTTTAGCAATTACCCTACTATTTTTTAAACTTTCTTCATCAAAATTTGGATGTAATAACTGATCTAATTGAGTAGCATCAATCCTCATTAAAGCTTCTTCTTTGGTAATCATATTTGAATTTACCATATCAACAGCAATCTTTATGGCAGCACGAGCCGTACGTTTCCCATTTCTTGTCTGTAACATAAATAGTTTGCCATTCTCAATCGTAAACTCCATATCTTGCATATCCCGATAATGTTCTTCTAATATAGAACAAATTCTTTTAAATTCTTCATAGCAATGTGGCATAACATTTTTTAAAGTATCAATACTTTGAGGAGTACGAATACCAGCCACCACATCTTCTCCTTGCGCATTCATTAAATATTCGCCATATAACTCATTTTCTCCTGTTGCTGGATTTCTAGTAAAAGCAACACCTGTTCCAGAATTTTCTCCTCTATTACCATAGACCATTTCTTGAACATTAACAGCAGTTCCCCACTCCTGTGGAATATCATTTAACTTTCGATAAGTAATTGCCCGATCATTATTCCAACTTCTAAAGACTGCTTTAACAGCTTCTAGTAATTGTACTTTTGCTTCTTGCGGAAACTCTTCTCCAGATATTTTTAAATACTCTGACTTATAAATGTAGACAATTTCTTTTAAATCATCGGCACTAAGTTCTGTATCAAGAGATACTTTTTTTTCTTCCTTAATCTTATCAAATAACCCTTCAAAAGACTCTTTAGGAAGTTCTTTTACAACATCTGCATACATCTGAATAAATCTTCTATAAGAATCATACACAAATCTAGGATTATGTGTTAAATGAACAAATCCCTCTGCTACTACATCATTCATTCCTAAATTTAAAATCGTATCCATCATTCCAGGCATAGAAGCAGGAGCTCCACTTCGAACGGATACAAGTAGTGGATTATCACGATTACCAAATTCTTTTCCAGTCATTTTCTCTAATTCTTGAATACTACCTAAAATCTGAGAAGTAATCTCTTCACTTAAGTTTTTACTATCTTGATAATACTTGTTACAAGCTTCTGTCGTAACAGTAAACCCCCTAGGAACAGGTAATCCTAATGAAGTCATTTCTGCTAAATTAGCTCCTTTTCCTCCTAAAATACTACGCATATCTTTATTACCTTCTGTAAACAAATAAACGTATTTCATAAATTGCCTCCTCTATCCTACAAAAATAGTATATCAATTTTTGAAGAAAAGAAAAAGACCTTATTTAATAAAGTCTTCTACCATAGATTTATCCATAAAACCTACATTTGTTCTTACTTCCGTACCATTTTCAAATAACTTTATCGTAGGAATAGACATAATTCCATATTCTTGTGCTATATCCATAAATTCATCGACATCTACTTTTAAAAAAGTAATTTCTTCATGTTCCTTTTCTACTTCTTCAAGTACTGGAGCCTGCATCTTACAAGGACCACACCATGTAGCAAAAAAATCTACTACTACCTTTCCATTTTGAATAATATCTTTA
>CAMUZJ010000075.1 GCA_947165195.1 uncultured Bacillota bacterium | reverse complement strand
TCAACTTGCGAAACTGAATGTTCCCATTTTTATTTTATGCAAGATTTCTTGCTACTTACGTAATAACATAAAAAGGAACTTTTTTAAGTTCCTTTTATACTCCTAATGGGGCGTCATAAGAGAATCGAACTCTTGCATACTAGTGCCACAAACTAGCGTGTTAACCACTTCACCAATGGCGCCATCTAATTCATTCGTATGAAATCATACTACTTCATTAGTCAATTAACAAAACACAAATAGTATTTCGTTTCTTTTGACTTTTTTATTTTATTATATATTTTTATAAAAATCAAGTCTTTTTTTTTAATAGGCAAACAACCATGCACAAAATGGAATAATCCATATATTAAAAAGAAGGGAGAATATTATGGATTTAGATTATTATTTAAGAAAAGACAACAATAATTCTAATTTGTTTAACCCAGAGCAAGGGTATAATTTTGGGAATATGTTTGAAAACCTATATGAGCCATATAAAAGATATCAACCAAAACGTTTGCAGGGAAGAACCAATCAAGAAAAAAGTTTTTTAGAATTATCACGTATTGCATTCGCAATGCACGAAATGAATCTTTACTTAGATGTTTATCCAAACGATAGAAAGATTCAAAAATTATTTAATGATTATAGAAGAATGTTTATCGATTTAGAGGAGAAATATGAAAAAAATTATGGTCCACTTAATACGTGCAGTAGCACACTAGAAAAATCCCCTTTTGTATGGGTTAATGATAAGTGGCCATGGGAAGGAGGAGCCAATGTTTAGTTATCAAAAAAGATTACAATATCCAATAGATATTAAAAAGAAAGATTTAAGATTAGCTAAATATTTAGTGACACAATACGGTGGTGCTAATGGCGAACTAGCAGCAGCTCTACGTTATCTAAATCAAAGAGTTACTATGCCAGATAATAGAGGAAAAGCATTATTAACAGATATTGGAACTGAAGAACTTGCTCATGTAGAAATGATTCAAACAATGATTTATCAATTAATGAAAGGGGCAACTATAGAAGAGTTAAAAAGAGCAGGTTTAGATACACACTATGCAGAACATAATAAAGCCTTATATCCAACAGATGCAGAAGGAGTACCATTTACAGTAGCTTATTTTGCGACAACAGGAGATCCACTAGCAGACTTATCAGAAGATATGGCAGCAGAACAAAAAGCAAGAGCTGTCTATGAAAACTTAATTGATTTAACAGATGATCCAGATGTAATTGGACCTCTATTATGGTTAAGACAAAGAGAAATAGTTCATTTTACTAGATTTAAAGAGTTATTTGAATACTATGAGAAAAAATTAAAAAATGGAAATAATGAATGGAAAGATATGGGATATTCAGGAGATGAATATATGGATTCATCCAATTTTATGGAAGAAGATGAAATGTTCTTTATGCCAAATCAAAACAATAGTACAAATACTAACTCTTATAAAAATAAAATGCAAAAGGAAGCTGATAATAATATGATGCCAGCTCTTCCTAATAATGATGACATTTTACAAAATTTATATAATCCTTTTGAACTTGGAAATATGATTATGAGAAGAATGTAAAAAAACATTCTTTTTTTGAAAGTGTAAATATAAAAATTATTTTATAAAAAGATGTTGAATTTATTTGTTTTTTTGTTATAGTAAAAATGGGTGAGAAAAATGAAAATTATAAGAAAATTTTTAGTATTTATTTTAGGAATTTTTCTGTTTGGACTATGCATTTCCTTAGTACTTAGTTTTGCCGTAAAAGAAATTTTTCAAAAAAATATTGTTACAGCCTTAGTACAAGAAAGTGCTATTCCAATCATTAAACAAAATACGGAGCTAAGTAAAGAACAAGAAGAACAATTAGAAATGTTATTTCAAGATGAAGAAGTAAATACTTTAGTAGAAGATATTATGGATGAAGTGTTAGAGCAAATTACTAGTGCAGATGGACAAATTGATCCTAAGGTAGTCGAAAATATCTTTGATTACGTAGTAGAAAACAAGAGTAAGTTAGAAGAAATTACAGGAGAAAAAATTGATATTTCAGAAATAGAAAATATAAAAAATAGTAGTGATTATCAGGAGTTTGCCAAAGAGCTTACCAATTCTTTAAATGAAGCAGCAAGTGAAATGGATGGAGAGAGTAAAGCAATTATTGAGGCATATTCATTCTTTACTTCAAACGAATTTAAAACCTATGTAATTGGACTAATTCTATTAGATTTATTATTCATTGCACTTATTCAATGGTCATTATATAAATGGGTTGCTATATTAGGTAGAGCTATGACAACAACTGGTATTATGCTACTTTTATTCTCAGTAGCTGCTGGCTATCTTATAGAAGAAATTCTTAAAGAAGAAAAAATTAATATTAAAATAGATATTAGTAATTTAACCAAAATGGCTATCATCACATTGGTAGTTGGAATTGTACTAATTATTATCTATCACATAATCAAAGCTATTGTTAAAAATAGCAAAAAAAATGATTCAATAGATGATTACTATAACAATGATTCAATAGATACTACTAATACAACTCAGAATCAAATAAATCAAACGAATTATGCAGGTAATGACAATGACAATAATTCAGATGTAGATTCAGATTCAAATACAGATTCAGATACAGATTCAGGAGATTAATTAAATCTCCTGTATTTTTTTTTCGATTAATTTTTTATTATTTTTTAATCTCTCATCATTAGGGGCTTTTTCTAATGCTAGATTAATAAAAAATAACGAGTAGTTGTATTTTCCTAAATAATAGGTAGCAATCGATAGTAAATCATAGGGGGTTTCATTCCAACTAAAGATTTCGTTAATATACGTTTTTTCATGAGTAGTTATCTTTAGTGCTTCTAAACAATATTTTTCTATTTCTTCATATTTTTTTTCTTCATAGTAAAGCATAGCATTTTCAATATAACCATCTCTAAGATAAGGGGCTTCTTTTATTGCTTTATCATACCACAAATGAGCTTCTTTACGATTTCCTAACTTTGCATAACATCTACCAATAAACCGCATAGAAGCTGCTCGCTCATCTTTCCAAATAGCTTTTTGTAAGCATAAATGCTTTTTTAAAGTAGTAATGGCTTTTTCATATTGATTATAATACATATATTCTCGACCTAAATAATGCATATTACGATCATCTTCTGGGTCTTCTTCCACAGAAATTTCTAATAATGGAAGATAGCTTGATCTTGATTTTTTAGAATCGGGATAATGATTTAAAGTAATAGAATCAATTGTTATTGTATTTTCATTATTATGAATATTTTCTAATACTTCATGAACTGGATGAGTCCATTTATAATCATTTCTAGAATGAATTTTCTCAATATAAAAATTTACAATAGGCCTATTATCTTTATCGAGACTCCAATTATAATTGTATCTACCTTTGGTAGTATTTGCGAGCCAATTCTTTTCTAATTCTTTTCTCCAGCCACTCTCAAATACTTCATCTAAATCTGTACATACACAAATATCTGTATCCGTAGGTACTAAATTTAAAGATTCATTTCTAGCAGTATCAAATCTCCATGGAATAATATTTTTTTGTATTACTTTTGCTCCTAAATTTTTTAAAAGCTCTACCGTATTATCTGTTGATCCAGTATCTAAAACATATACCTCATCTGCTTCTTTCATAGAATTATACCAGCGCTTCACAAATTTACTTTCATTTTTACTTATAGCATAAACACAAACTTTCATAATAGCTTTCTTCCTTTCTTAATCTTCCTATAAAAATATATGACTTTATTTAAAAAATATTATAATTATGCTATTATAAAATAAAGATAAAAATTTGTATGAGGTGAATTATGAAAAAAAAGAAAAATAAAAAGGCATTTAAAAAAATATATTTAATACCTTTAAGTATTATAATATGTATCTTTTTATACTTATTAGTAAAATGCTTTTTTATAAATTATTATAAAGTTGATTATAAACAGATAAAGAAAATTATCAGCAATTTAAAAATAGAGGATACAATCACTGTAAATACAAAACAATTAAATGAAGAAGATTATTTAATATTTAATGAAGTAAAACTAAAAAATGTTTTTGATGACTTTACTTTAGGAGAAAATAATGGAGAGAATTTTAAAGAATATTTTTTATATGATGAAAATGAAAATATAAAAGCTACTTTTATGATGACTAAGTATTCTCCTTTTATAACTGTTTTAAAAAAACAAGATTTAGCTTTATTTACCTCTGATAATAAGGATAAAAAAAAGATGAAAAACATGGATATCTCCAATTATATGAAAAGAATAAATGTAAATAATGATATTGATTTATTAAAATATTTACAAAAACCTTTACTTCAAGAAAATAATATTTTTACACATATAAAAGATATGAAAGATAAATATTGTTTTTATAAATTAATTAGTATTTCTCTTCCTTCTTCTAAGAGTATTACCTTAATAGAAGGAGATTATAATGGATATATATTTAGTAACGATAATTTAAAAGAAGTAAATATTTTAAAAAATAATTATAGATATGTTTTTACATTTATTAAATTGGACTATTTTACAGATGAATATTTAAAAGAATTGCTACATACAATTGTTATAGAAGATTTATAGGGATAAAAACAACAAATAACCCCCTTACTTTGAAAAGTATTGGGGTTATTTTTTATTGTAGTTGAGTAATTACTAAATGTGCAGAAACAGGTTGTGTTCCACCGGCATTTGGAGTAATTGTTAGTGCCGTAGAGTTATCTTCAGGATTTCTAACTGTTAATATGGAATTTGCAACAGTAGTGGTAACAATAGATATTCCAATAATATCACTTGTACCAGTAGCTCTACCAACGACTGTTGAAGCAATAGGAGCAGCATTTAATGTTAGTTGTAATTGTCCAGCTTCACTGGCTTCAACTTGGAAGATGACTTGATAAGTTCCTATTTCACTTAAATTGAATTCACTAGCACTGACTCTAGTAATAGTAGTACCACTATTTTCTCCATCTCGAGGAAATTCAACATCTTCCCCTGGATCTACTGTAGCTGCATTATCAGGTGGCATAATTGCGTAGAAATCAGCATAATTAAGTATTTGTCCAGTTTCTCCTTGAGGACCTGTAGGACCTGTAGG
>CAMUZJ010000074.1 GCA_947165195.1 uncultured Bacillota bacterium | reverse complement strand
ACGTTTGTTGAATAGTGATTATTGATATTGTTAATGGTTTCTTCTTTTTGTTTTTCTTTTTCTTTATTTTCTTTAAATGATATGTAGGAAGTAGTTGTTATGATTGAAGTTATAATAAGTAGTAGAAGTAGTATTATTATCCATTTTGTTTTTTTCTTTTTCGGATTTTCTTCTTGTCTTTCTTTTTTCATAGTATTATCTCCTATTTTCCAGAAGAACAGTTAGCACAAGGTTTATTATTTTTATTGGTTACTATCCAAGCATTGGATACCGTTCTTCCACCATATTCTCCTCCTGCACTTGGTCTATTGAATAATTTACCACCTACTGCCATCGTACTAGATGCTCCACCATCTAAGTTAGCAGCATTATAGGCTCCATATCTTAGTAGCATTTCAATAACATCGTTCATATCAGCACCAATACTATATCCTGGAATTCTTCCCTCTATTACTAAGAACAATACAATTCCATCTCTTCTTTGAGCAATAACGGTCCTTGGAGCGGTTCCCCATCCTCCATCTCCATGGATTTTAGCAACTTTTCCATTAACAATTAAATTGGGTCCAAATTCTACTGCATTCATCATTCCATTAGCAATCGCTGTATTAGGATCTTCTGGTGTCATTTGTAATTTATGGTCTTTAGTAAATCCGATTAACATACCGGATCCTCCAGGATGTGTCCAAACAAGTTCTCCATCTTTAATAATAGACCCATAAGGAACAGAACCATTTCCCCAGCCATCTAAGTCTTCGAATCCTCCACCGTTAATTCCTACAAGTCCCCCATTTTTCTTACACATTGTCGCAACACTTTCACCGGCTCTTCCTAATTTTTCAGGAACAGCTAATGTAACGTCTTTTGGATCATAAATGACTGTAAGATACCCTTTAAACTTTCTTTCTTCTAATCGAATAATTTTATATACATCGTTACCTTGATCTCTTGTATATAATTCTTCTTCATATTTACTAGTATAATGACTTTTTTCTGAAGTATCCCCAATCACTACAGCATCTAAGTTTACTTCATCTGTATTTTGTTCTATGTAATTTTCACTTAGAACCTTATTAACTGTTTCTTCTGTATATAGGGTATAAGCCCAATATTGATGTCTCATAGAAGTCATAGCAGAAGTAATCCAAAACGTTTTAAAGGAATTGGTATTAATATATACTAATACACTAATTACAAATATATCTAATAGAATAATTGCTATCGATAATTTATGTAGTCTTCTTCTAAAATGAAATTTCTTTTTCTTTTCTACCTTTTCAGAATCTACTACTTCTTTTTCTTTCTTTTTTTTCATTTAACTCACCCCACTGTATATGGATTAGATGAAGTTCCATCTTTATTTTCTATATGAATATTTTCTTCACTAATAGAAATGACTGGTACAATTTTTTTGACATCGCTTACATTTGCTTCTTCTAGCAATCCATAATTATGATAAATATATACCATACTACCAACACTAGATGTTGTATTGGATAGATAATAATCATCTAAATCTACATTATGATAGTCAAATAAATTTTGTAATCCAACTTTTCCAGTTACAAAGCTAGTATAGATATTTTCGTAATATAGTGAGGTATCACTACTAACTTCACCTGTATAAATATTAAAATCTAATAGATAATCTTTATAACTTAATGAATTATATAATTGATTATTTAAATAGTAAGCAATATTTTTTCTATTTTTAGGATCAAATTCACTAGTTGTATTACTATAAGTTAAATTTTGATTTTCTAGTACGTAATTGGTATATGCTAATTTTACTATTTTATCTTTGTGGTAATAAACTTTCCATATATCTCCATTTATATTTACATAGCTATCTACGTAATTGATTTTATCTTTTTGATCTATCTTATATGGATCTTCTTTTGTACCAGAGCCACCTGTTATTTCAATATCTTTTTTAAAGGTAAATACTGGTCTTATTCCATAAGACTCATATAAGTTTCCTGTAAGAAGAGCACCTTCTTCATCTACATAATAATTATTTTTTTCACTATCATTTCCTAATATCCAGAAATATTTATGAATGTTTAAATATCCATTTTTTCCATTGGCATTATTATAGTCTTTAATGGTTAAAGTCGTTATATAATCATTGTAGTTTGTTTGTGAATTCATTACTTTATTTTCATTAAATATGGGAATATTATACGTTGTTTTTACTAAAAATTCTTCTAGGTATGGTATTGTATCGTAATAAATACCTGAGTTTTCTATATTTTCTTGTTTTTCTAACCAATTGTGAATATTAGATTTTTGATAATCTTCATCTTCTCCCCACATAAACTCTGATACTATATCATTACTAACTACTTTTGTACTACCATCGTTATTGATACGAATAATTCGATATAATCTATTCGCAAAATAGACGTAGTTGTTTTCTACATTTCCTTTATAATAATAACCTTCCATATCTTGATGTAGTCCATCTTCTGTAGTAGTTATAGAATTATTTGTAATAATTGTTCCATTTAAGGTTGTAGCTGCTTTTTCTATATTGGTATTTTGTAGACTATAGTAATAAATACTTCTACCTCCAAAATAAAACCCTAATCCTATTAAGATTAGTAAACTAAATAAATCAAATATAAATTCCACTCTTCCATAAGGAGTCAATTTATCTTTATGTTTTAATTTATTTTTTACATTTACTTGATTATTCTTTTTAATATTAACCTGATTATTCTTTTTTCTTCTCATAGTGCCTACTCCATCCTACTATAAATTATAACAAAGTAATTTTTATCTTTCAAGGTTTGTGTTTATTTCACTATCCAAAAAGTTGGCATATTTCTTAAACCATTTTTTCCTCCAGCAACTGGTGTATTTATAATTTTATCTTGAATTACTAACTCTGAAGAGCTTCCCCCATCTAAATTGGCAGCATTGTATGCACCATATTTTTCAAGGCAATCGCAAAGGTCTATCATATCTGCACCAATACTATTAGCAAGTCTTCCGTTAATTACTAAGAATAAGGTAATTCCATCTTGTCGTTGTCCTATAGCACTACGCGGAGCAATTCCCCATCCTCCATTACCGGCAACAAAGCTTCTTTTGCCATTTATCATTAGGTAAGGTCCAAATTCTACTGCATCTCTTATTCCAGCATTAAGTGCCTCTTGTGCTGACATTTTTCCTAATACTAATTTATTTTCCTTATTGAAGCCAATAATTCCTCCACTTGCAAATGCATCAGAATAATCTCCTACTAATTTTCCATCTTTTATGACAGTACCGTGAGGAATAGCGCCATTACTATTCCAATCCGGATCGTAAAATCCTCCCCCATTCATCGCGATAATGGCTTCATTTTTCTTAGCGACTGTTAAAATATCTTCTCCTCTAGTTCCTAAATATTCAGTGGTTGCTAAATGAATTCTTGAAGGATCATAAATTGCTACTAGAAATCCTTTATACTTTTTCTCATTAATCTCTATTACTTTATATAAGTCATTATCAGAATCTTTGGTAAGTATTTCTTTTTCATATTCATTTTTATAAATAGATGTGGTATATTTTTTAAACTTAATAGCATCTGTATCTGTACTTTCATCCACTTCTGTTATAAAGTTGCTTTTTAAGACTTTATCAATATATTTATCGGAGTATAGCCATGTAGCTAAGTATTGATGATTCATCGTAGTCATAGCAGAAGTAATCCAAAAATTCCGAAAGCTCTCTATTGGTCCATAAAACAAAAATAAAAAAGAAAAAATTCCTAACAAAAAGAGACTTAATATAAATGTAAGTAATTTTCTTTTAAAAGACCATTTTTTTCTTTCTTTTTTATTTCTATTTTTATCCTTCTTTACCATCAAACTTATCATCCTTATTAAAATCTATAAAGTCTCTTTTTATTGGGTACTGAGATAATTGATAAGCTTCTCCTAAAGAATTAGCATAGGTATTGTATTCATTAATTGCTTTATTGTAAAAATTTATATCTGTAACAAAATAATTATTTACTTGTTCATAAATACTTTTATAATTCATACATTTGGAATTAATATTACCATCTGGATAATATACTTCACTACATAAGTAATCTAATTGTCTTCTATTTTTATCTATTTTATTAACTAGTTCTTCATATTCAGCTAATTTAGCTTTTACTTCTTTATCTGTTTGAAACATTGACTCATAAAATAAATTGCTCAATGTTTTCTCATATAATAAATCTCTTTGTTCTTCATATAAGCTAACTTCTGTACTAAATTCTTCAAATGTGGAAGAAACATCTACCATTCTGGCATTTACTATTTCTTTATCTTCATTTAGCCCAATCACAAAAGAAGAAACGCATCCTGTAAAAATCATTAAACAACCAACAGACATTAGAAAAAAAGATATATTTTTGCCATTTCTCATATCATCACCTATTATAAATTATAACAGAAAAAAGGATTTTGTACATACAAAACCCCATTTCTACAGGATAAAATTATAGTTTTGGCTAATCTTTCTCCGAAAGTGGTTTCGGGTAAGTGTTTTCTACATCGAAAGCACTTGTAAAATCTATATCAGAATCTTACTCTAATACGAATTCATATGGAGTTGCTGATGTTCCATTTCCACCGGAAGCTAATTTTACCCCAGGTTTAAGTGAAACGGAAGGACGAACGCCGGAAGAAAAATAGACGCGGTCGTTGTACACTCCACCACCGGAACTCATGACGAACTCGCCAGCGCCATCGGCGTCGAAGTTGACAGGCGACAAAGACCACCAATCTAAACCTGTATTTAAATAATATTCTTCATTAGCACTGTATAGCTTTCCTCCTGCTAATATAATTTCATCGGCTGTTAATAATCCTGCTGGATACGTTAACACTCCATTTCCTGTTAAGGTTTCATTTACAGTAAAGGAATCATTTTTATTAGAACAAGCTAGAGTTGGTGTTCCTGTATCTCCTCTTCCATAAGCACTGTATAATGATGTGTTGCATCTACTCCAGCTTGTGTAGAAGTTAAGGTATATGCTCCATTTTCATACGTAAATGAACTTCCATATACATCATTTGCATCTACTTCTTCTGTAGCTTGTGTATAAACTGTTCCATACATATATCCATTATATGCTGGTGAATCAGCATTTGTATTAAATGCACTTGTAGATGCTAACTGTGTTGAGGCTCCTGTCGCATCACATTCTCCTGTTGTTGCGTTAGGTTCACCATTATAGATTAACTTAGTACCTCCAGTTTCAGTAGTTCTTACTATCTTCCAGCAGAATCCTGCGAATTTAGCATTGTTGTTTGTAACATTTCCTCTATAGTAATAGATTGGATACGTATCATTTGCTGTACTACTCATTTTGTATAGCCCTTGTCCATTACTAGCTGATGATATTTGTGTAAAATCTAATCCTGTATCAGATA
>CAMUZJ010000073.1 GCA_947165195.1 uncultured Bacillota bacterium | reverse complement strand
ATCATTGTCTACTACTAAATATTTTTGGAAAACTACTTGACCAATAACATCGCCTTTTTTTACTTCAATATCATGGTCACTACAATTAAAATATTGGAAATAAAAATGTCCATCATTATCTACATTTCCATAATAATCTGAATCTACTAATCCGATACTATTCGACATTAAAAATCCTTTTTTAGGTCCACTACTTCTATTTAATAGAATAAAACATTCATCTTCCCCGCAATAAGCTTTTAATCCTGTTGGAATTAGCGTTGGCTTTATTCCAGGATAATACTTAGGAATAACAATATCTTCTGCTGCTTCTACATCATATCCAGCTGAATGTTTTGTTTTTCTAACTGGTAGATGAATATCTTTATCTTCCCAACCTTTTGCTATTTCAAAACCTCTTACTTTTTTCATGTTTACTCCTCATACAATATTACTTTATTTTCTTTTAATGATTTTTTTACATCAATAACTCTTTGATTAGATGAACCTCTCCATTTTAAATTAGGGTTTCTAAGTTCATCTACAAATTGCCCATCTACTATAACATCTATATAATTTACTACTTCTTGTTTTTTTATATATTCATCAAATAAGAAGCCAGACCATGACCAAATTGTTTTATTAGGATACACTTCTTTAAATCTCTTGGCAAGACGAGTCGTTGCTTCTATATTTTTAGGATGCATTGGCTCTCCTCCTAAAATAGATAATCCTTTTATATGGTCTTCTTTAGCTAAGTTGATAATTTCTTCTATCTGTTCATCACCAAATTCGCTTCCTCCATCAAAATCCCAAGTATCTGGATTAAAACAATTTTTACAGTGAAAAGCACATCCTTGAAAGAAGACAGAGACCCTGATACCAGGGCCGTTTGCTATATCCATCTTTCTTATTTTATTGTATCGCATACTTAAGCATCCTTGTTATCTAAGTGAATTACTCTTTCTTTAATTTCTTGTGTTCTACCTTTATTCCAGAAGTTAGTTCCAATGTAACCACAAGTACGTCTAGCAACATTCATCTTATCATGATCTCTATTACCACAGTTTGGACAATACCACTCTAGATTTTCATCAATTAAAATTTCTCCAGTATATCCACATACTTGACAATAATCAGATTTCGTATTTAATTCTGCATACATAATATTATCATAAATAAATTTAATTACTTCCATAACAGAATCAATATTATTATTTAAATCAGCTGTTTCAATATAAGAAATAGCTCCCCCTGGAGAAAGCTTTTGGAATTCGCTTTCTAATTTTAATTTGGTAAAGGCATCTATCTCTTCAAATACAGGTACATGGTAAGAATTCGTAATATAATCTCTATCTGTTATTCCTTTAATAACTCCAAATCTTTCTTTTAGGCATTTCGCAAATTTATATGTAGTAGATTCTATTGGTGTTCCATAAACAGAATAATCTATATCTTCCTCTTCTTTCCATTTCTTACAAGCATCATTTAAATGTTGCATTACTTTTAGGGCAAATTCTTTTCCTTCACCACCATCGGTATGAGAGTGACCTGTCATGTATTTTACACATTCATAAAGACCAGCATATCCTAATGATATAGTAGAATATCCATGATGTAACAAGTCATGAATAGATTCTCCTTTTTCTAGTCTTGATAATGCTCCATGTTGCCAAAGAATTGGTGCTACATCACTTGTTACCTTACTAAGTCTTTTATGTCTTATTTGTAATGCTCTATGACATAATTCTAGTCTTTCGTCAAATATTTTCCAGAAGTCATCCATATCTTTGGAAGAAGATAAAGCAATATCTGGCAAATTAATTGTTACAACACCTTGATTAAATCTACCATAATATTTTCCGACTCCTTCTTTATAATTCTTTGCTTTCGCAATATTTCCTAAGCTAATGGATCTATCTGGTGTTAAGAAAGAACGACATCCCATACATGGATAACATTCTCCTTCTCCAAATTCATTCTTCTTTAATTCTTTCATGACTTTTTCACTGATATAGTCTGGTACCATTCTCTTAGCAGTACATTCTGCTGCTAATTTTGTTAAATAATAATACTTACTATTTTCATGAATGTTATCTTCTTCTAGCACGTATAAAAGTTTAGGAAAAGCTGGTGTAATATAAACACCATTTTCGTTCTTCATTCCTTCTTTTCTTTGTTTCAATACTTCTTCAATAAGCATTGCTAATTCTTCTTTGTACTCATCTGTTTCTCCTAAATATAAGCAAACACTTAAGAAAGGAGCTTGACCATTGGTTGTAGTCATAGAATTAATTTGATATTGGAAAGTTTGTACTCCATCTGTTATTTCACGAGCTAAATCTTCTTTTGCAAATTTTTCAACTTGAGCTTTAGTCAATTTCCTTCTTTGATATTTTGCAACATATGATTCATAACTTGATCTAATAAATGGTGCTAAGTGAGTAAGTGTTATCGTACATCCACCATACTGACTAGAGTTTACTGCTGTAATTAATTGCGTAGCAATTGTCATAGCAGTTAAAAATCTATGTGGTTTTTCAATCATTACTCCATTAATATTGGTACCATTTTGTAACATATCATCTAAGTTAATTAAATCACAATTATGTAATGCATTTTGAGCAAAATAGTCTGCATCATGGAAATGAATAATTCCATCATCATGAGCTTGTACAATATCTTCTGGTAATAAAAATCTTCTAGTAATATCAGTAGAAGTAATACCTGCTAAATAGTCTCTTTGTGTAGTGACTACTTTGGCATTCTTATTAGAATTTTCTGTATTCCAATATTCACTTTCTCCATCTATTAGCTCTTTAATAGCTAAATCTGTTGTATTACTACGTCTAACTAATTCTCTTGTATAACGATAAGTAATATAGTGTTTAGCAAGTTCATATTTACCAATAGACATTAATTTCATTTCAATAATATCTTGAATATCTTCTACTAAAATTCTTTTCTTTCCTAAACGTTCTATATACTTAATAATATTTTTAATTTGTATACTAGAAGCTCTATCTTCTTCTTCTACTTCTAAATTTGCCTTTTCTATCGCTTCTTCTATCTTATCAGGACAATAGTCAACCATATGTCCATCTCTTTTAATTACCTTCATAACTACACCTCTTTTATTTTCCTAATGACAAATCCATTATACAATTAGTCGCAAAATAATTATGTTGCATTTGCAACATTTTACATTTTTTGTTAAAGTTATTTTAAAGGAGGCAATTTTATGCAAGATTTATTCGAAAATATCTCTTCTAAAAACAAAGAGAAACTGTTGAAATTACTAAGATCTAGTACTATTACCTATACAAAAGGTGTCAATATATTGTCAAATGTAAACCGTGACAATTTTATAGGAATCGTTACAGAAGGATGCTTACAAATCATTATTAATGATTATAACGGTAATAATATTTTATTAGAAGAAATAGGAGAAAATGGCTTATTTGGAAACTTTATGTCTGCTATCAATAGTGAAGAATGTTCATGTATTACCAAAGAAAAAGCAAAGGTTACCTACATTGACTATGAAAATATAACAAAACCAAATATAATTAAAACAGACTTCTATATTATTTTTATAAAGAATTTATTAAAAATATTAGGAGAACAATTAACTAGTAAAAATGAACGTATAGAAATATTAACAAAAAGATCTATTCGAGATAAATTATTAGAATACTTTAAATTATTATCCCAAAAAAAAGGCTCTAAAACATTTACTCTTCCCTTTACTTTTATAGAGCTTGCTAATTACTTAAGTGTAGATCGTTGTGCCATGACTAGAGAATTAAAATATTTAAAAAATGAAGGTTTTATTAAAATAGTTGGAAAGAAAGTTTATTTATTATATTAATATTTTATCCAGTATATAAGTACAACAAAATAATACTAATTATGCTATAATTTATAAAAGGAAAGGAGTAATATATGAAAAAGTTATTTAATAAATTTATTTATACTTTTAAAAAGTTTTTCCTAATAATTTTCATAATAAGTAGTATTATTTTTTATATAACACTCTTAACTATTAATATTTTAGACACAAAATATATGATTCCAATAGGAATTACTTTATTCATTATAAACTTAATATTTTCATTTTTGATTCTTAGAAAAAAAAATAAAAAAAGAACAAAGATTACTTCTAGTATACTATCTACTTTATTATCCATTATTTTATTATTTACTAGTTCTGTTTTATGGAATACTTATTCCTCTATTAAAGATATGTTTTCTAATAGTTCTTCTATTAGCTATTCCCTACTTGTTGAAAATACCAGTCATTATCAAAATATTATAGATATAGATAATAAAAGTATTGGATATTACAAAGAAGATAAATATACAGAAAAAGCTGAAAACATTTTAAATGAACAAATAAAAGTAGAATATATTGGTTATTCTTCATTAGATGCATTATATGAAGCTTTAATGGAAGGAAGAATTCAAGCTATCATGATAATGGATTCTTATAAAGATCTTATCAATAATAATGATACAAGAGTCATTTATACTTTTAAAATCAATATTAATCACTCAGGTAAGACAAAAGATATTAATTTTGAAAATGGTACTTTTGCTTTATTTATTAGTGGACAAGATTCTTTTTCATCTACGGTAAGTGAGACATCTAGAAGTGATGTAAACATGCTAGCAGTTATTAATTTAAAGACCAAAGAGATTTTACTAGTATCTATTCCAAGGGATTACTATATCCCGATTCATGGAAAGAACTCTTACGATAAATTAACTCATATATCTTTATATGGAAGTGATATAGCCGCAAGTAGTATTGGAGATATATTAGATACTAATATCGATTATTTTATTAAGTTTAATTTTACTACTTTTATGAAAGCGATTGAGTATTTGCTACCATTAGATGTTTATAGTGACTATGAGTTTACTACCGATATTTATGATGAAACAATTGGTAATACTTATCATTTTAATCAAGGATACAATCATATTACAAATGGAGAAATGGCTCTTCAATTTGTAAGAGCTAGAAAAAACTTTGCAGAAGGAGATAGACAAAGAGGAATTAATCAGACTAGATTTTTAAAAGCAGTCATCCATAAAGGTACACAGCCCTCTACTTTATTAAAGTATAAAGACATATTAAAATCTATGAATGGTACATTCTTAACCAATATATCGGATGATAGTATTATAGAAATGATAAAGTATATTATTAATCATAATGGAGAATTTCATATATCGAATTACTCCCTAGATGGAAGTGATGCTTATAAGCCAACTTATTCTACTGGAAATAATATTGTATATGTCATGATTCCCAATCAAGAAACAATAGAAGTTGCTAGTATTTATATTCAAGCTATCTTAAATGGAGAAGTACCTGATACACAAAAAGATCCTGCTGATTTAATTAACTCTTCTACTTCTAAATCTGTAAAAAAATATTCTTATGAAGAACGTTTTCCTATCAC
>CAMUZJ010000072.1 GCA_947165195.1 uncultured Bacillota bacterium | reverse complement strand
TATTTTCGGAAACTTGTACATTTGTAAAATATACATTCCACTTATTACCACTAACACTTGTGTTACCGGTAATAGTTAAATTACTACTTAAAAAAGCAAATCCTATTCCCATGCACATTACTGCCATAAAGATAAATGCTTTTTTATTCATTTGAAATCTTCTTTGTTTTGCTTTTAGTTTTAAGCTATTCTTCACTTAACATCTCTACCTTTCTTATTCTTAGGTTTATTGTATCAAAAACAAGATGTGAATACAATATTTTGTAAAAAGCTTTGTTGGTATCTTTACGAATTATATACATAATTTAATATATATTTTCATAATAAAAAGTAGATATTTCTATCTACCATTTTAGACTTCCATTAATTTCTTTTTACTGCTTTATCGTTTGCTTGAATATATTTGATATTAACAGATAAGTCCATTTCTTCATCTTCGCTATTTAATGTTTCTTCCGTAATATCTAAATATTTTAAAGTTACTCTTACTTTTTCACTATCTCCTGCTTTTAACAAATCATTTTTAGTAATTTCACTACCATCTATGTAAGATACTTGAAATTCTGAAATTTTACTTTGATTTATTGATAAACCTGTTAATAATATTTCATCTACCATCGCATCGATGGTTCCTTTATTAACTACATCTACTGTGAAGGAATATTTTTCTCCAGGAACTTTTAACAAAGTATTAAAGTTAAGTTTAGTATTATTTTTTTCTAATGAAATAGGACTTACTGAAGGTACGGAATCACTATCTTCTTGAGCATTTTCAAAATGAACATCCCAAGCCATTCCAGGCATACTAGTTCTTCCACTAATTCTTAAAGTACTTGATAAATAAGCATATCCTACAGAAATTCCTATAATTAGTATCAATAATGGTATAAAATATTTTAAAGTATCTTGTTTTTTAATCTTTTTTTGTATTGCTTTTTTGGCCATTCTTATTCCCTTCCTTTTTTTAAATTATAAGAAAAAAAGCCTTATACAGCTTTTAATGATGCATTGTAGGAACTACTGGTTGTGGTTGTATACTTGCTTGAGGCTGTACGACTGGTTGTGGTTGAATAGTTGCTTGTTGCTGTACTACTTGAGGTTGTACTGCTGGTTGTGGAGCAATTGTTGGTACAACAGGAATTCCTTGTGGTTGCATCGTTTGATTAGGTTGAGCAACTGGTTGTACAGTTGGAATAGGTTGAGCTACTGGTTGAACAACTGGTGATATAGGTTGTGGTTGTACTGGTTGAACAGTAGGTGCTACTGGCTGTGGTTGTATAGGTTGAACATTAGGTACAACTGGTTGTGGTGCTACAGGAGTTAATGTTTCTACTTTTTCATCTTTAGTAGGTTGTAATGTTTCTACTTTTTTTGGACCTGCTGCATTTTCTAAAGGATTAGCTCCTCCATAAATAGAATTATTGCTAACAGGAGTTGGTTGTATACTAGGAGCAACAGGGCTTACACCACCATATATATTTGTATTAGCGCCATTAGTAGGAGCTACTGGTTGTGGTTGTACTGGTTGAACGGTAGGTGCTACTGGTTGTAATGCTGGAGTAGGCTCTACTGGTTGATTAATAGTAGGCATTTGTGGAGCAATAGGAGCTTGTGGTTGTGTAGGAGTAGCACTAGTTACATTATTGATAACAGCAGGGTCTACAACAGTAGGTTCTTTTGCTATTGTTTGCACTGGTGCTGGAACAACTGGTACAGCTGGAGCTACCTCTGTATGAGCAGTTGCAGCCATAATAGTAGCTGGATCTACAACTGGTACTTGATTATTTACATCCATAGTATTAGCATCTACTACTGGTTGAGTTGCATTAGCAGTTGCAACATAAGATGCTGGTGGAACATCTGTACTTGCAGCCATTGCCTCCATACCAGCCTGATTTGTTACTTGAGGAACTGCCGTTGATTCGACATTTTCTTCTAGTGGATTTTTCTCTTTCTTTGACTTTCTATTTGTAAGTAAAAGAATGATTAATGCAATAATTAATAATATTACGCCGCCTGTTATAAATAGCCCAGGTATAGTTAAAAACCAATTAAAATCTAAATTCATATAATGACACCCTCTATCCTTAATAATAATCTATAATAACTATAACAAAAAAATGTTTGGAATGCAAACATTTTATGAATATGTAATTCTTTATTTTGTAAATTTTGTCCAGTATCCGGTCTTCTTTGGCTTTAATTCAAAATGTAATTGTTCTTTTGTTGTTGGATGAGTAAAGGATAATGAATAGGCATATAGTGCAATTTGTGTTTTATCTAATTCTTTTCCATATCTTTGATCTCCACATAATGGATGATTATGATTAGCAAACTGTACTCGTATTTGATGGTGTCTTCCTGTTTTTAAATCAATACTTACTAAACTCATATCTTCTTCTTTGTTATATTCTATTAGTTGATAAGTTAGGATAGCTTCTTTTCCTTTTGGAGATAAGATACTATTACCATCTTCTAATTTTAAAATAAAATCTTTGTAAGTAGCACAATCTTCTTCCATCTTACCTCTTACAACAGCTAAATATTTTTTCTGAAACTCATGGTTTTGAATTTGTTTAGTAAGACGAGAGGCAGCTTTACTACTTCTTGCAAATACCATAATTCCCCCTACTGGTCTATCTAGTCTGTGAACTAGTCCAATATAAACATTTCCAGGTTTATGATATTTTTCTTTAATATATTGCTTTACCATTGTTAGTAAATCCAAATCTTTAGTAGCATCACTTTGACTTAAAATATTAAAAGGCTTTTCTACGACAATGATATGGTTATCTTCATATAATACGTTTAGTTTATTCATTAGATTCCCATCTTCCATAAATTCCACATGGTAATATTAATTGATTTTCTCTAATAGGGAGTCCAACTTCTCCACAAGAAATCTTACCAGCATATTTTTTTAAATTTAGTTTTAAAATATTTTCTAATACATAAGAAGATAGACCCGTAGTATAAGAATTAATTAAGAAAAATAATGGCTTATCACTTAAAATTTGACTACATTGTTCTACTAAATAATTTAAATTCTTCTCTATATCCCAAACTTCTCCATTGGCTCCTCTACCATAACTTGGTGGATCCATAATAATGGCATCATACTTATTTCCTCTTCTAATTTCTCTTTGAACAAATTTTAAAACATCATCTACTATATAGCGAATCATTTCTCCTTCATGTCCACTATCTTTTACGTTTTCTTTGCACCAATCTACCATTCCACGGGATGAGTCTACATGCGTAACATGTGCTCCAGCCGATAAACAAGCTACGGTTGCTCCTCCTGTATAAGCAAATAAATTAAGTACTTTAATACTTCTTCCAGAATTTTTAATTTTCTCTATCATAAAGTCCCAATTGATGGCTTGTTCTGGAAAAAGACCAGTATGCTTAAATCCCATTTGCTTGATATTAAAAGTTAGATTCTTATAATGTATTTTCCAAGAGGTAGGAATATTTTTTAGATTTTCCCAATGTCCTCCTCCTTTATTACTTCTATAGTAGATAGCATCTATCTTATCTTTGTACTTTTCTAATAAATTACCATTATTCCAAACAATTTGAGGGTCTGGTCTAAGTAAATAAATATCTCCCCATCTTTCTAGTTTTTCTCCCAAAGAGGCATCTATTATTTCATATTCTTTCCAATTATTTGCTACTAGCATAAAACTTCTTGTCTCCTTTTACTTGTAAGTTTTGATTACCGGTATATTATACAATTTTTTTCTATTTATTTCAATCAATTATTCACATTAAATATTAGTCCATAACTAGTTACTAAATTAGAACCATTATACGCTAATATTTTATTATAATTACTTTGTAGTTCGCTATCTAAAACCATTTCATATTGACAAGCAATATCTACATAGTTATAACACTCACTAGAATTCATTACTTTCATTCGATAATAGGATAATTCTGTTTTTATAAAAGTAGTACTACTAGAACCATTATAGTTAAAATCTATTATTTTAGACCCATATGTATTTTTATTATAAATGATAGAAATAGAATCTATAATATAAGAATTATTATTATTTATAATTCTATATTCATAGACATTTCCATCATTTCTTAATACATAGTAAATACCACTATTTGAATTAATGGTTTGTACTTTTAATACTTCCTTATCTCCTAAAAGTAAATTATATAAGTAATATTCTTTATCAGATTCTGTTACTAATGTATAACGAAGAGCTTCATTATTTCCACTTAAATAATAGTATTTATTATCGATACCTCTTATAATAGATAAGTCTAATATTGCCGTTACTTTGATATCAAAATCTGGTCTTTTACAGTTCATTTCATTAGAATATACTTTTCCTAATGATGTTTCATAAATATTACCTGTTTTTGTTATCATATAATTACCAACATAAAATTTGATTGGATCATATATTTCTTTCTCTGTAAATATAGAATTACATGTAAATTTCTGTGAATAGATTGTAAAACCACTATGTCTTATATCTCTAGTAGTTGATGCATATTGATAACTACAACCAACACATATTATTGTTAATAGAAAAAGTATTATATATTTTATATTTCTCATTACTATCATCCTCTATTATAAAATATACCATACTTTATTTGTTTTTTAGTCGTTTTTTTCTAATTTTTGTAGTTTTTCTTTTACTAGAAGTATAATATCGATGTCTGCTTTTATTTTATTTAATACTAGTAGTAAGTCTTGTAATTTTATTCTATCTTCTGTATGTTCTTTTATATACATAGCTTCTTCTTGATAGTTATAGTTTTTGATAGGATAGTTATTTACAAAGTCTTTTATATAGTCTTTTATATCTTGTAGTACATATTCTTTTAGTGGATATTCATCCATTAGTTGCATTCCATAATAGCCACTTACTAAGTATCTATATTGATCTTCTAATTCGTTCATAAAATCACCTATTTTATCATAGCACAATTCTTTACATAGAAAAATATAAGTGTTAGAATAATCATTTGTTTAGGAGGATATTATATGAAGATTGTTACAGAAAATACTGCTTATCTTCAAAAATATGATTTAGGTTTTTTAATCGATCGCGAGGTACCTATGCCTAGGTCGTTAATAGAGGATTATTTTAGGGAGAATTATCTTGTTATTGATAATAATACTCGTTATGATTTTGTAAGTTTTTCCAAACTTGAGCAGATAGAGTTTATTAAGGGATTAGATTTTATATTGGATTACCATGTATTAAAGGATTTAACTAAAGATGAGTGCCTAGAGATGGGACAAAAGTTTGTGGAAGAAAAAAGAAGCTTAGCGAAAAGGTATAATGCTATGTCTTTGGAAGAAAAGGAAAAAAATGAAGATTTATATCAAAAGTGTGATCAATTAGATTTTCAGATTTATTCTATGATTGATTTTATACGTTTTAGAGAAGGCAGTCTTAAAATGAAGTTTCCTAAGGAAATTCAAATAGAAACAAATCCTTTTAAATACAAGCTATTTACAAAGTGGAAAAAAAATGCACAATAGAAATACTGTGCATTTTTGTTTTTATATGGTG
>CAMUZJ010000071.1 GCA_947165195.1 uncultured Bacillota bacterium | reverse complement strand
TTAAAACAAATCAATAATCTACAAGATAACTTATTATCTATTGGACAAACACTTATTATTCCAAATTAAAAGCTTACCAAATCGTAAGCTTTTTTTATTCGTTAACTTTTTTTCTAGCAGTATAAATTCCGTATCCAATACCACCACATATTACTAAAGTTAAAAGTAAAGCAACAATATCATTACTACCTTTTTTCTCAGAGTCAGTACCCTTACCATCTAACAAATCATCTAGTAATAACATGATATCATATCTTTTATTAACATCTTGCTCATACATTTTATTAATTTTACTTTTAATTTCGTTTTTGTAATCACTTGTAAATCCAATCCATGATTGATCTCCAATAATAATATATGGAACACCAGTAGCAGTATCTTCTTCCCCTCTAGCTTTTGCTACTTTTTCCATTAATTCAGAGTTATCAGGATCATTCCAAACTTCATAGTCATGAATTTCAAACTTGTCTCCTAACTCATCTTCAATACTTTTGAACCACTCTTCAGCTTCTGCACAATGAGAACATCCTTGTCCTCTAAAAAAATACACAATAACTTCTTTACTTAACTCTTCACCAGTAGTAGTAACACTTTCTTCATCTTCACCTTCAGCAAAAACACCTAATGGTATGAATAATAAAGAAGCAATTAGTACAAAAAATAAATTTTTTAGCTTTTTCATTTTCTTACCTCCTAAGCATAATAATAACATAAATATTAAAAATAGCAAACAAAGTAGGAAAAATAAATTTAAATTTCAGTTTATTTTCACATTTACTTAATCTTATAAGTTGTTTTAGGCTTTAATACAATATCTGCTTTAGCATGAGAAAAACGAATTAACAAAGTAGGACCATCTGGATTATTTACTAATTTATATCCAAATTTTAAATCTTTTACTTCATATTCTTTACTAAGATAAGATTTCACAATATCTTTTACACCTTTTTCATTTAATGTCTCCTGATATTGATAAGAATTTCCCATAGAATCTAAAATCCATCCTGTAATATTAGCTTTAAATAAAACATTGTAATACATATCTTCTCTATGAAATAAGTCAATTTCTTTTAACTTATCTTTAATATTTTCTGCTGTAATTTTTACTTTACAAGATTTAATGTCATAATATTTTTTATAATAGTCTTTTACCATATAAGAAATATCATTATTAGAAACAATAATCTCCATTTTTTTACCCCCATATTTTTATTAAATATTATCACACTGAAATTTAGGAATAAAACTTTCTAATGCTGTGTCTCCTTCTTGAATAAAAGCATTCGTAATTCCTAAATCACAAGCATAATTAATTAAATTATTATAATCATCTTCCGTAATTTTATGATTTAAATTAGGATATTTTTTAAATATCTTTAAAGGAGTATATTGATTCATAATACTTATATATATTTGATCTTTATAAGTATCATATAAATACTTTATTATATTTTTCGCATCATCCATATGTCCCGGAAGAACTAATACTCTTACAATGACTCCTTTTTTCATAATTCCATCTTTTATAATGGGACTTCCTACCTGTTTAAACATTGCTTCAATTGCAGAAGAAGCCACCTCAAAATAATTTTCACAGTTAGAATACATCAAAGCAAGAGAATTGTCAAAATATTTTAAATCAGCTAAATAAATATCAATATAATTCTTTAGAAATTCAATTGTTTCCTTCTTTTCATAGCTACTAGTATTGTAAACAATAGGAATAGTTAACTGTTTTCTGATAGGATTTAATGCATCTATTATTTGTGGAACATAATGAGTAGGGGTTACTAAGTTAATATTATGTGCTCCCATAGCTTGTAATTTTAGAAAAATTTCTCCTAATTTCTGATTACTTATCTCTTTACCATAACCTAATTTAGAAATTTTCTCATTTTGACAAAAAATGCATTTTAAATTGCAATTAGAAAAAAAGACTGTACCACTTCCTTTATCCCCAGAAATAACAGGTTCTTCCCATTGATGGAGACTATAATGTGCCACCTTAACTTTATCATTGGCACAACAAGCACCAACTTTTTGATATCGATTTACCTTACATTCCCTTGGGCATAAAGTACAGGATTCTAAAATATCTTTCATAATGACTCCTCATAACATATTCTGTATTATTCTTACATACTAAAAATATATGTCCAAATAAAATTTCTATATATTATATCACTTTGTATATAAATGGGATATAGTTAATGTCTTTTCTTTAAATATTCTAAAAATGGTCTAAAAGCCGTAGGAATCGCATATTTGTCTTCTATATCTTGTAAAGTTACCCAATCATAATCTAAAAGAGGTTGTTTTAATATTATAAGATAACTTTTCATTATCCATTTTTTATGAGTAAATATATGAGTATTTAAAATAGCTTCCTCAATGGATTGGGAGTTTTGAAAAATATCTTTTAATTGATTTATATTTAATTGTTTTTCTATATTTGGAAATTCCCACATATTTTTTAATAAGCCATTTTCTCGTTTTTTTAAAGCTACTTTATCATTATATATTAATAAATATACAGTAAGATACTCTTCTTTTTTCTCTTTTTTTACTATTTTTCTAGGAATTAATTCTTGTGTCTTTTCTTTATAAGCTAAGCAAATCTTATTTAAGGGACATATTTCACACTTAGGAGTAGAATTTGGTATACATATAACTTCTCCTAGCTCCATAATAGCTTGATTAAAATCTCCTGGTCTATCTGGTAATATTTTTTTGATTTCACTTGCTACCTGTTTTTTTATCTTAATATCACTTACATCTATATCTTTATTGCAAACTCTAGCATAGACTCTCATAACATTGCCATCTATAGCTACTTCTTTTTTACAAAAAGAAATAGAGCTAATAGCCCCAGCAGTATATTCACCAATTCCTGGAAGTTTTATAATCTCATCAAAATTTTCTGGAAATATTCCATTATAATCTTCAACAATTTTTATAGCAGCTTTTTTTAAATTTCTAGCACGGCTATAATATCCTAGTCCCTCCCATAATTTTAATAATTCATCTTCATCAATTCTACTAAGTTCTAAAATATTAGGAATACGTTCCATAAATCTTAAATAGTACTTTTTAACTGCTTCTATCCTAGTTTGCTGAAGCATAATCTCTGAAATCCATACATGATATGGATTATTATCCTTCCTCCACGGAAGTTCTCTTTTATTTTTTAAATACCATTCTAATAATGGTTCCACAACATTTTTCATAAAAGTATTATAGCATACTGTAATTAAAAAAATAAAAAAAGGTTCATAAAATGGAATGTTTTCTGTTATAATATGAAATAAAAAAATTTTAAAGGAGTAATTGCAGTAAAAATGGAAACAAAACAACAAGAATTAGAAAATGAAAATTTAAATATTAAGAAAATAAGAAAGTTAAATAAAAAGGGAATAGCAGTATTATTCATTTTTATTATAGTAATTATTATGATAATAATGGCTATAATGGGAGTATTTAAGAAAGATGTAGAAAAAGAAGAGAAAAAAGAAGAAATAAAAAACGTTACAGAAAACTATGTAGCATATATTAAGATTAATCCTTCTATTAAATTAGAATATTCCAGATCTTGTATAGATAATAAATGTGAAAATCCTATAGTGAATAACTATAAATTAGTAAATACAGATGCTATAGAACTATTTAAAGATATTGATTTATTACAAAATGAAAAAGATTTATCCTATGTGTTAGAATTAATATGCGATGAAGTTTTGAAAAAAGGTATAGAATTTGATACTGTTGAAATTTATAGTGATTGGAATAAATTAGATAACTATCTAAACACGAAACAAGATACTACAAAATGGTCATATAAAATAAATTTATTAAATAGTAAGCAAATTGATGATACTATCAAAAGTGACATAGAAGAAGAAAAGGTAACCAAAGATAAAGAAAAGGAAGAAGACAAAGATAAAGAGGAAGAATTAGCAAAAGAAGAAAGTAGTAAGAAAGAAAATGTTGAAAAAGAGAATAAGGCAAAGGAAAGAGTAGAAGGTAAAAGTTTAGAAAATAATTCTTCTAATAAAAATAATTCCTCTACTGATACAAATAATGAAAAAACTACGTCTAATGAAAAATCTTCAACAGATACTAAACAAAATAGAGATAGTACAGTTATCTATTTAAGTGATGGTGTTTCTTATTATCAATCTGGAGGAGCCTATTGTTGTGTAGATTGTTTTTCTGATGAACTTATTAATGAATTAAGAAGTGCTAAAGGCTATTTTGTAAATATTGCTGATAGCTGCACTATTGATTTTATTAAAATTTCAAAATTAAGTCCTCCCTATAATAGTTCAACTTATTTTGGAGTGGATTTGGTTTCTAAAATTGAAGCTGCTGGTGGAGAAAATTGTGCTTCCTTTGGTAATGGACCAGAACCACTTACAGTTGAAGTTTGTGATTTATATAATTTAAGTTGTGAATAAATTATTACTTGTTTCTATAAAATAGAAGCAAGTTTTTTTATAAATTGATATAGGTTATTTATTATATACGTAAATTTAATATTAGCATATTATAAGCTGAGGTGAAGTTTTATGTATAAAGGTCAAAAAAGTGTTAGAGCAAATATAGAAGATTTCTTATGTCCATTTACAGATATGTATATAACACAGGGGAGTAGAGGGATATTTTCTCATCGAGGAGTTTATGCAAATGATATAAGAGGAAAAGTAGCAGGAATTCGTTATCCTTATTATGCTCCTTGTACTTCTAAGTGCTTAAAGATATATCCGGAATCAGGACAAGTAATGTGGCAATCTTTAAATAAAGTAAGATTTGCTAATGGACGTATAGATTATGCTACTTATATGACTGCCCATGATGATAATGTAAATGTAGTAATAGGACAGATAGTCAATCAAGGAGAACAATTAGGAAGTATGGGGATGAAAGGCAATGCAACCGGAGTACACTGTCATATTCAGGTATCTCAAAGCAACGATACTTCATGGATAAAGAATGAGTATGGTATTTATCGCTTTAATAATGAGTATGACTTAGATGATTGTTATTTTGTGGATTATACCAATATTTTATATGGAATGGGTGGCAACTTTCGTACAACAGGTCAAGTACCGATAATAGAAATGCCTGGTAGTATTGCTTTGGATCAAATTATTCATCCAGGAAGTCGTGTTATGTTTGATGGAATTTTTCAAGTAGATATTATTAAAAGAGGGACCAATTTATTTGGAAATACTAAACTAACCGGTGTATCCTACATGGACTACTATAATGAATTAGCAAGTTCTTATCATTGGATTCCACTTGATGATTTTACAGAAGTAGATAAATATGGTTCAGAAGTAGGTCAGGATGATATTGTCTATGGTGGACAAAGTTATGTTATTAATAAAAATGTATATACAGTAAAAGAAATAGACATAGATACTAATTCAGCAAAATTAGTTCTTAATAATAGGGAAATCTGGGTATTTAGCGCATTTTTAAAAGAAGTTTTATAATTAGAGTAAATGCTTTTTTATAAAAAGAAAAAAGTAGCAACTTGCTACTTGAATTTATAAATGGCAGGGGATGAGAGAATCGAACTCCCAACAGTGGTTTTGGAGA
>CAMUZJ010000070.1 GCA_947165195.1 uncultured Bacillota bacterium | reverse complement strand
TTATCTTTATCATAAAAATGCCTAATGTAGAAAGAGTTAGAAAGTATGACTTAGCCGTAGTATCTCTATTTATGATTATTAGCTTTTCTTACTGCTCCTTTTCTGTATTTCATATGAATAAAGATGATGAAAATAGTTACTATAACTTAGTCTATAAAAAGAATTTGCCGATTCTAAATGTTAAAAATATGGGACTAGTTGCATCTACTTCTTTAAGTTTAGAGAGAAAACTATTTGGATTTAGTCCATCCCTAGAAGAGAGTGAAGATATCCTAATCAATAGAAAAACAGCCCTAGCAGATACAGTTGATGTAAGATATAACATAGATAGTGACATAGTATTAGAAGACTTAGCAGAAAAAGAAACTAACGAAACAATAAAATATTTACATAGCTATTTTAGTAAACAAGTACCAACCGAACAAAATGAATATACAGGAGTTTTTCAAGATAAAAACGTAATCTTTATTATGGCTGAGTCCTTCGATGAAATCGCAATTGATGAAAAGCTAACTCCTACATTATATAAATTAAAAAAAGAAGGAATCATATTCAATAACTACTTTGCTCCTAAGTATCCAGCAAGTACAGCTGATGGGGAATACATGCTAGAGTGGGCAACTTTACCAATTATTGGAGAAAACTACAGCTTAATCGATATGGTTTATAATACCAATCCTTATATTCTTCCTAGGGTATTAAAAAACTTAAATTATAAAACCTATGTTTATCATGACTATACGGGATACTATAATAGAAGAAGTACTTATTTTGAAACATTAAACTTTGACGGACATAGATATTGTGGAGATGGGATAGAAACAAGATGTGAATTCTTTCATGGAAGCGATATGGATATGATGGATCAAACAATCGATGATTATATTAATCAAGATAGATTCTTTGCTTACTACATAACACTAAGTGGACATGGATCCTATGACGCAAGTAACTTTGTTGCCTTAAAGCATCTTTCAAAAGTGAATGATTTAGGCTACTCCTACCAAATAAAACATTATTTAGCTGCCAATATTGATTTTGATTTAGCAATGGAGAAGTTAATCAACAAACTAACAGAAGCAAATAGATTAGATGATATATTAATTGTAATCTCTTCAGACCATTCCCCATATTACCTATCTAATCAAGAAGTAAACTCTATTTCACCATTTGATAGAGATAATAAATTTGATAGAAATAGAGGATCTCTTATCATCTATAACAGTGGCTTTCAGCAAGGAATAGAAATTAATAAATACGCTATGAATATAGACGTACTACCAACCATCTTAAACATGCTAAATATACCATTTGACTCTAGAATTATTATTGGAAAAGATATAATGGCTCCTAATAATGATGGAGTAGTCGTATTTCCAGATAGAAGCTGGGTAAATAATAAAGGAAGTTATGATACAGCTACTAAAAAATTTCATCCTTATACAGAAAATGTAGACGATAAATATGTAACCAAAGTAACCAATGAAGTAAATGAAAAATACAATGTATCTGTCAGTATGCAATATAACGACTATTATAAATATATCTTTAAGGAGTAGACTATGGAAAATAAAAAATCAATAATTGCCTCATCCATTCTATTAGTACTATCTGGAATCTTCTTATCCCTTGCTGCTATCTACTACGACTTTGTTGATAAAGTAGAACAATACCCATATAGTGATAGAGAAGAATATGAAAATGTAGGAGAAGGAATAGCATTCTTAAATAAATTACCTATTCAATTTAATATAACTAATCACTATTTTAGTGGCTTTGATAATTTAGATGATAAAACAAGAGAAGTCATTTTAATGGCTTATGCTTTAAAGAATAAAATGAACACTTATGAATGTGGTTTAGGAGGAAATGCTATCTGTATTGATAAAACTTCTCTTACTTCTTCTTCCCTACTAGATGTATTTCATACAAGTACAAAATTTTTATCAAATAGTATTAAAATCTACTTAGATGACTATGGAACTTATAATGTAAATACCAATAATAGTTCTCCTCATTATCGAATTAATCTAGATAAAGATAATAGAGAGTATCGAAAGTATTCTAGCTTTTCTCATTATAAACAAGAAGGAGATATATACTTATTCTATTTATACGAAGGTTACTATATGGCAAACTGTATAGAAGGAGAAACTTTAGAGTTACATGACTTTATGAGTGGAAATGTTATCTACAAAGATAAATGTAATAATAATCAGTTCTTTACCAATCCTCCTAGAGAAGATTTAAAAGGATTACAACTCTATAAATACGAATTAAAAAAAGATGAAAAAGGACAATTTTACTTACATGGATATAACCCAGTTAATAGTAAATAAACAAAAAAACGAATGAAGGATTCGTTTTTTTACTCTTTCTTTTCCTTTTTCTTTGTATTAATCCCAATCATACTACCTAAAGTGGTTGTTATTAAAATAATAATATTATAAAGAACTAATTTCATACTAATTGCTTTCTGACTAAAAGCAACTAACGTACAAAATAACATTAACATAATTCCTAGTTTTATTCCATCAAGATAGCCATTTTTAATAGAGTTTCTACCTAGGACAATACTGTTTATGATTAAAGTCAAAACAATAATAGTAATCTTTAAAACTTTATAAGTATCTGTAGAAATATAGTCAAAATAATATAGTGTAGAAAGGAGAAGGGAAAGAATAATCAAACAAATTATAATGCTTAATAAAACAAAAAGATATCTCTTTACAACTTTCATAATCCACCTCTAAAAAATAGTATGTTTAAAATAGAAAAAATATACCCATAATAATAATGGTGATAATATGGAATATTTTATAATCTTTGAAAGAAGCTTTCTATTTTATATCTTAATTGCAGTTTTATACCGGATTATGGGAAAAAGAGAAGTAGCAGAATTATCCATTATGGATTTAATTGTATCTATCTTTATTGCTCAAATAGCATCTATTTCTATAGAAAAGTATAATGAATCTATTTTTTATTCTTTAGTACCGATTGCTGTATTAGTAGGAATACAAATAATATCTAGTTTATTAGAACTTAAAAATGTTAAAGCTAGAAAATTAATAGATGGAAAGAGTTCTGTAATAATAAATAAAGGAAAAATTAATTTTAAAGAAATGTCTAAACAACGATATAATATAGAAGACTTATTAATAGAATTAAGACAAAAAGGAATTAAATCTTTAGAAGAAGTAGATTATGCTATTTTAGAGACAAGTGGTAGACTATCTATCTTTGAAAAAAGAAGAGATAAAACTAGAAGTTATCCACTCCCAATTATTGTTGACGGAAGAATACAAGAAGATACTTTAATACAACTTGGAAAGACAAAAGATTGGTTAAAGAAAGAGTTAAAGAAAGAAAAGGTGGAGTATGAAGATATTTTCTATGCCTTTTATAAAAATAAAAATTTATTTATTATTAAAAGAGAGATAATAAAATGACAAATTTTTCTCATCTATTAGAATAAGATAGAACTGGTGATTTATATGAAGAAGCTGCTAGTTTTTTTCTTACTATTTGTTGCAGTAACAGTAGTAGTTTTTATTCCTAAAAAGAATGTAGAGGCAAGTTATGAATTAAGAGGAGTATTTATTAGTTATATAGAGGAAGATAGATACTTATCGAAAGATCAAGTACTTTCAAAACAAAATATTGATAAAATGATAGAAAATTTAAGTAGTAATCATTTCAATCTAATTGTTTTACAAGTACGGAGTGGTCAAGATGCCATTTATAAATCCACTATATTCCCTTGGAGTCGAATTCTAACAGGAGAAGAAGGAAAAGAGTATTTTGATGTATTAGAGTATTTTATAAAAAAATGTCATCAAAATAATATTCTTATCTACTCATGGATTAATCCCTACCGTGTAAGAACAACAGAAGATCTATCAACAATTAGTAGACTAAATCCAGCTTATTCGTATATTGGAACTGATACATTATATATCAATAATGGGGTATTTTTAAATCCAAGTAAAAGGGAAGTAGAAGATTTAATAGTTGAAGGAGTAGAAGAGATAGCAAAAAACTATGATGTAGATGGTATTTTATTTGATGATTATTTTTATCCGAGTGATGACATAGATATAGCTGATTACAATGATTATATAAGTAAAAATTCTGATATTAGTTTAGAGGATTATCATTTTATGATTATTAATCGGATGATAAAAAGAGTACATAGTATATGTAATTTATATGGAAAAAAGTTTGGTATTAGTCCAGATGGAAATATAGAAAATAACTATAGTTATATTTATGCGGATATTTATGAGTGGTTAAGTAGCGATGAGTATGTCGACTTTATTATGCCACAACTATATTATGGCTTTTATAATGAAGTAATGCCCTATTATCTTACAGTGAAGAAGTGGGATGATAGTATAAAAAAAGCCCAGATTGAGTTAATTGTTGCTTTAGCTATCTATAAGAGTGGGAAAGAGGACTTATATGCCAAAAGTGGAAGAGATGAGTGGATTATGAATTCTAATATTATACAAAGAGAAGTGCTGCTTGCTAGAAATTTAAAGCATTATAGAGGCTTTGTTTTATTTCGATATGATAATCTATTCACAGAAGAAGTTATGAATCCAAATAGTAGGCTAGAATTTAGTAATTTAGAAAAAATATTAAACTAATCTCTTTTCATTTTTTTCTACTTTGATATAATTAAATAAAGGTAGGTGAATATATGAAAAAAGTTAATAAGTCTGGATTTACTTTAGTAGAGTTACTTGCTACATTAGTTATTTTGGGATTATTAGTAACGATTGCTGCTCCCAATATTGTAGGTATTTTACAAAGTACAAAGCAAAATACCTATATAGAGGATGCTAAAAAGCTAGCAACATTAGCTGAATATAAGTTCAGGTCAGATTCTAGTATTGAAAAACCTCAAACAAACGGTAATTGTATTACCTTATCGATGGAGTATTTAGGAAAAAGTGAATTTAGAAATGCTCCTTATGGTGGAGAGTATCTGGATGATTATTCCTTTGTTAAAATAACAAGAGAGAATAATGAATATAAATACTATGTTCAGTTAATTGAAGCCGATACTAAAACAGATGATTATGGGAATAAAACAATTGTAACTGGTGGAGACAAATCACATATAAGAGGAGTTCCTTTAGTAGAAGTAAAAGAATTATCTGGCGATGATAAGATGAAAAAAATTAGTCATGGACTTAGCGAAAGTAGTTTAAAAAAATATGATACTAGCGATTGTTCAAAATATTATTAATTTACGTTTTACTTGTAAATAAAAATTTAAATATTGAAATCTTGCTATAGTTATGCTATATTTAATATGTAATAATAATCGAGGGAGAGAGTGAAATTTTATGAAAAAAGTGGATAAAAAAACTAGTAAGAAAAAGAAAAAAATGAGTCAAGGTGGATTTACTCTAATTGAATTATTGGCTGTTGTTGTTATCATGGGTATTTTAATGTTAGCCGCTATTCCTGCGGTATCTAGAATTATTGAAAATACAAGACGTGACACGTATGCAACAATTGCTAAAAATTATTTGCAAGCTGTTAGAAATGGATTTATTGCAGATACGATAGAGTGTGGAGTTACTACTGGCTCAGGC
>CAMUZJ010000069.1 GCA_947165195.1 uncultured Bacillota bacterium | reverse complement strand
TCTGGTTATTTTGTATTATAAATTTAATTTTGCATCTCTTGATAGTTACTAAGTACAAAGTCATGTTCTGTTAAATCTAAATTACGAATTGTATCCGTATTAATTAAAAAATAATCGTGTTTTAATACGTTTATATTATTTGGAGTAACAGGATCATCCCAAGTAAGATCTATATGGTACCAATTCCCATCTAAATATATAGCATTCCAAATATGTTTTTCACTAGCTATTTTAAAATTTTTAATATTTAATTTTTCTAAAAATAATTGCATAGCATCCGTATATCCCCCACAAATACTATATCCTTCTAATAGAGGACCATATGCAATATTTGATAGATGTGTTTTAATATCATTTTCGGCTCTATCTGTATCATATATACTGTGTTCAATAATGTAATCATGAAATTTCTTAATACTATCAACTAAATCTCCATTAGGATCTATATAGGATGCAGCATATATTTCATCTATTTTTTCATTTATTTTTGTGATTAGCTCATCACTATATTTTTTCTTAAAGTCAATTTTTACTTCTCCTGCCTTATTTATTCCAATTTTTATTTCTTCAAAACTGTTATAACTATGAAGATAATTATTAATTGTCGTTATTGTTTCTGGATTTAGAGTAATTTTTTTTACATCTTCACTACATTCCTTATAATTTTTATCACAGTAAAACGTAAATGTATCATATCCATTATTTGCGATTGAGTAAACTAAATTTAAAATATCTTGATAATTTTTAGGAGTAGTATTGGTAGTATTTTGAACATATTGAAAATCATAATTTCTAAAGTAATCATTTTGTTTTACCAATTTGACAGTAGTAGCTTTATTTTCTATCATTCTTCCACTAATCTCTTTTACAGGAGTAACTGTCTGTAATAAAATTCCGCATGTTATGAATAAAATACCTACTATGCCATTTATATAAGCTAATTTTTTCATATATTATCCTCTCATTATTACTATTATAGCAAATCACTTCCAAAAAAAATAGTGATATCTAAGAAAGATTTCACTATTTATCATTTTTTAATCTTGTTTTAATTCACTATAAATCTCTTGATTAAAATTATGATTTTCAAAGTTAATTTTTAATAATTCTTCTGTACTGATTAAAAAGTATTTATAAGAAGTAAATGTTTTTCCATTTGTATATTTAGCATCATCCCAAGTTAAATCGATATGATACCAAGAGTCATCTAATTTGATAGCGTTCCAAATATGTGTCTTAGTAGCAACCCTATAGTTTTCAATATTCATTTTCTCTAAAAATAGAACTAAGGCATCTGTATATCCACTACAAATAGCTTTATTTTGAAGTAATGCACCATAAGCAGAATTAGATTTATATTCACTATCTATGTCGCTTTCTTTTTTAATAAAGTCACGCTTTACTTTGTCATATTCGATATTTTCAATTAAGTAGTTATGAATTCGTAAAATATTGTTATAATCACTATCATTAGGATCTACTAAAGCATCATATAATTCATCAACCTTTTGATTGATAGCATCTATTTCTTCTTGTGTATACTTATGAGTAATTTTTAATGTGATTTTTCCAGTATCTTTATTCGTAGATGCAGATATCGTTTTAAAATCATTATATGGATGATTAAATTCATAGATAAATCCTAAAATATTCTTTTCTTCATCATAAATAAGATCAGACATATCTTTTGTACAATCGGTATATTCTTTACTACAGTAGAAAGTGAATTCATTTGTACCTGAATTTAAAAATGTATAAAATATGTTTAATAGTTCTTGTCTATTATTTGGATAAAAATTGTTTGTATTTTGAACATAGTTAAAGTTTATATTTCTTGTGTAATTATTTGTTTCATTAATTGTAATGGTTCTTTCATCAAAGTGATTAATAATCTTATTATAATAATAGTTATATTCATATGGATAGTAAGTACTAAGACCATAGACAATAAAAATTCCAAGAAGTCCTCCAATAAAGATTCCTTCTAAGGTTTCCAGTAATCCCTTAATCATTTCGTATCCCCCTTTTAAATTATACACATTATACCATAAAATGGTGAAAAAGTAAAGATTTGATACCTTCAAAGAAAGTAATGCCATTTTATCACAGGTAAGAAAAAAATTTGTCTTTCATAAAATGACAAATTAAAAAAACAAAATAAAAACCAATCATCAAAGACAATTGGTTATAAAGAATTATTCCATTTCATTTTTCATTTTTGTTAATCTTGATTTTAAACGAGCAGCTTTATTTTTATGAACTAATCCAGCTGACATTGCTTTATCAATTCTTTGAACAGCAATATTTAATTTGTTGCTTGCTTCTTCCTTATTTCCTTCTTTAGCAACACGTTCAAATTTTTTAATAGCTGTTTTCATGCTAGAAGATACTAAAGTATTTACTTCTGCCTTTTTAGCATTTGAACGCATACGTTTTTTAGCACTTTTAATATTTGGCATTTTTTCACCTCACTTTTTTTAAACACATTAATCTTATCAAAAAAGTGTTAAAAATGCAAATAATTTTTCATATTTTGGTCTATTTTAGGCAATATTATCAATAGGTGATAAAAAATGCATATAATTGATGGTAATAAACTTTCTTTACGAACGGACTTATTATTAGATAAAAATGTTAAAAAAATGAAAGTAGTAGAAGAAAACGGAGTAGCGGTTTATCGAGCAAAAAATGGTAATCACTCTTATTCTACTATTAGCTTTATAGATGCAACAGATAAAGATCAAGCAAATATTATTACAAAACTATTTGTAAAAGAACTAAAAAACTATCTTCCAAAAGAAAAGAAGAAAGTATTAATTATTGGTCTTGGTAATAGAAATTCTACTGCGGATGCAATTGGCCCTAAAAGTCTAGATCAAATTTTAGTTACCAGACATTTATTTGATTTAGGAGATATTGAAGAAGGATATTCTAATGTTAGTATTTTTGAACCCTCAGTATATGGAAATACGGGAATTAATTCCGTAGAGTTAATTCAAGAAGTAGTAAAATTAGTGGAGCCAGAGTGTTGTATTATTATTGATAGCTTATGTACTTCTTCTACTTCTAGAATGAATAAAACCATTCAAATTACAGATGCAGGTATTTCTCCTGGAAGTGGTGTATTTAATAATCGAGGAGAATTATCTTCTAATACATTATCTTGCTCTGTCATAGCAATCGGAGTACCAACTGTTGTAGATATCGTCTCTTTAATTGTCGAAGTATTAGATAAACATAATATTCATAATATCAATATAGAAGAAAACTTTATTGTTACCCCAAAAGAAATAGATTTTTTAGTAGAAAGGCTTAGCTTTATTATAGGAAATAGCTTAAATAAAGCACTTCATCAATCTTTTCTTTCGACAAAATAAATGATTCTTATTCTATATCCTATAAATAGGTGATATAGATGAAACTAAAAAAGAATAAGCATAGAATAAAAAAAGTTATGATTTTAGGAATTACTATGTTTTTTATAGGGATTTATTTATCTTTTCAATATTTAGAAAATAATATTTCTATTAAGTTAAATGATTCTTATGAAAATTTTTTATTAGATAGAGAATATTCTAATAATACAGTAATTCATTCTTTTTCTAATATCATTTCTAATAAAAAATTAGTTCCTTATCAGGAAGAGAAAAAAGATAAAGCCTCTCCAATTATTTATATTTATAATACACATCAAACAGAAGAATATTCATCAAATGATTTATTTTCTTTTCGACCAAATGTTACTATGGTAGATTATATTTTAGAAAGCACCTTTGAAAGTAGGGAGTATGAAACATTAGTAGAAGAGCGTAGTATTAAAGAAATATTAAATGCCAATTCCTGGAACTATGCTGCAAGTTACTTAGCAAGTCGGATTTATCTAGAAGATGTTATCAAAACTTATCCTACTTTACAATACTTTATCGATGTTCATAGAGATAGTCTACCTCATGAAAAAACTACGATAACGATAAAAGATAAAGAATTTGCTAAATTATTATTTATCGTTGGATTAGAAAACGAAAATTATCAGGCAAATTTAGATTTTACATACAAAATACACAATAAGTTAGAAGAAAAATATCCAAATTTAAGTAAAGGTATTTTACAAAAAAGTGGAGTTGGGGTAAATGGGGTATATAATCAAGACTTTTCTCCTTATACTATATTAGTAGAAGTAGGAGGAGAAGAAAATACTACCTATGAAGTATTAAATGCAACAAAAGCATTCGCAGAATGCTTTTTGGAGGTAGTAAATGAATCCCAAAATTAAAAATGTTTTTGTATCTATCATTGGTTTATTAGTACTTCTATTTGTGACTGTTTATATGATGAGTTTTTCAGGATATTATGATTCTACTATAGAAAAAAAGAAAACACTTACTGAAGAAGCAGTAGAAAGGTTTGAAAAAGATGTATTAAATGGAGAAGTAATTGTTGCTTCTAATTATATGGAAGAAGTGCCAACTTATGATAATTTACTATCAAGGCTAGGAATTAAATTTGGCAATATTTTAGAAAAAATATTTCATAAAATAATGAGTGCTGTATTAAAAGAGATAGAGGGTGCTATTCAATAATTTTCTTTAAAATTTGTAGAATCTAGTGTATACTTATTATAGTGGAGAGTAAGGTGATAAGATGGCAATAGATACTCGTAGTTTGTTTGGAAAAATAGTAGATACTATCGAAGAAAAAGAAGATGAATATAAAGAAAAATTAGATTGTTTAGAAGAGAAGCAAATACAAGAAGAACAAATTACCATTTTAGATGAAAATAATGTAAATGATATTTATTCTTTACTAGATTATTATGCAAATTTAAAATGTAATATAGAAAGACTTAGTTTTCAAAGATTTGCTTTATCTGTTATAGGAACACAGGAAGAAACAGAGATATTTTTTCAAGAGTTAAAAAATTTAACTCTTTTAAGAAGAACACAGTTATTAAAATATGCAACAGATCAAGAGAATTATTCTAGAAGAATTATAGGAAATTTCTTATTAAAATTAGGAAATGTGAAAGAAGAATTAAAGATAGAAGATAAAATTTCTAAACAAATGAAAGATATACAAAAAAAATTAGATTTATTAATCAAATATAAATTGTATTTTGCTCCTATTGGAATTGTGAAAGAAGTAGAAAACCCAAAAGAATTTGCTAGTTTTTTAAAACAATTATCTCTTTCTAAGAAAGATAGAAGAGAATTACTTGTTATGGCTTTTGGTTTTAATAAAGCACTTCATGATGAAACATTGAATAATTATACGTTAAATTTACAATCTAATGAGACGTTAATTAAAAAGAAAGTTTTAATTAGTAAAGAAGAAAAAGAAGCTATTCTTCCTCTAATAGAAAAAGAAGGAATAAAAAAATATATACCTTCTCCTAAGAAAGAGAAAAGTAAACAGGAAGAAATTGAAATACTAACTATAGATAAAGAAGAAGTAGAAGAGCCAGTTATTTTTCAAACTTTAGATTACGATAAAGATGTAGCAGATGATTTATTTAAAAAAGCTAATGAAGATTTAAAGAAGAATGCTAATAAAGACCCATATGATTTATTCTTAAATTATTATGAAACACTTTTAGGAAATGATCAGAGAATAGAAGAATTAAAAATAGTAGAAAAAGCAAAGGAATAT
>CAMUZJ010000068.1 GCA_947165195.1 uncultured Bacillota bacterium | reverse complement strand
AAATGTTAATAGGACATTGTGAGGAGATAAAACAACAGGTTTTATCACAAAATGAATAATAATAATTAAAAATTTATTTTCTAGCCAATAATTCAAAATATCTATTAATATTTCTAGAATGAAAACTTGACAAAAGCTTCAACCATGTTAGAATAATAAAAGATTGATTAATGGCAACAATGTTGCCATTTTTCTCTTCTAGAGGAGGATATTTATGATTGAAATAAGAGAAAATAATAGGCTTAGTCCTTTACAAAATAATGAGTTATTGGTAAGAAAAATTTTAGGGGGTGAGATGGCAGAAATTTCTTCAAGAAATTTAATTACTTATCATGATTTTTTAGTAAGTAATGATAAATTGGCAGAATTTGTATATGGACAAGGTTTAGCAAGAGCAGTAAAAGAAGAAAAGTACGATAAAATAGAAGATGCATACAATTATTTGCAATCTGCCTATTTTAAAGATAGCTCTAAAAAAATTAGTGGAAAAGATGTTGGCCTTTTATTGATAAAGCCAGAACAATATGATAATAGAAATGATTATATAAACTATTTACAAAAATTAAAATTAGATGTATTATATAGCTCTGTGAAAAAAATAGGAATAAATGAATTTTTTCTATTGCATAAGGATGCGTTTATAAATCCTGATACAAAAAGTGAGTTACCAACAAGATGTTTTAATTATATTGATAGAAATACTTTTCTCATTATGGTTAGTGGAGATCCTAAGGAGTATGGATGTGATTCTATTAGTGATTATTTATCTAGTTTGCGAGGTATCCCAGGAAAAAAAGAGGACAATACCTTGATGGGAGATTTAGCTTATCGTTCTTTATCGCCATATATAGTCGGAAAGGAAAACTTTGAAGAGTCTTCTAATATTTTATTAGATCCTATCGGAGCATATCGAATGTTGGCAAGAGAAAAAGTAAAATCAAAAAGATTCCTTCCTGAGGGAGTAGATATGCCACTTTTGTATTATTGTGGAGAAGGTGTTCATATTCCAAATTCAACTGAATTAGAAAAAGAAATAGGAATTATTTGCACAGAAAAAGAAATAGAACAAATACATAATAATAAAATACTATTAAGAAAAAAAGATATAGATATTACTAGATAAATGAAAAATAGTAAAAAACTTAAAAATTAAAATTTAGGAGGATAATTTATGAATAATAATTTTGAAAAAGGGTATTTATATTACGATAGGGAAGGTTATGAAGATATATTAAGAACAATTGATGAATTGAAAGCAAAACTTCGTCAAAATGATTTTCATCGCCATGAAGCTTATGAAGCTGGTAATGGAGTTGTTAGAAAAGATAGCTCATTTGATTCTTCAGAATTTGAATTATTAGTACAAAAAGAAGAAATGATAATGGGACTAATTGATGATAAATATAAAATGTTATCAAGAGCTCAAATTATCGAAAAACATAATCAAGAAGATTATATTGATATTGGAGATATCTTAGAAGTAGACATGGCATATCCTAATAATGAAATAGAAGAATATACTTTTAAATTAGTTGGTGGAGATGGAAATTTTGATAAAGAGATGAATGAAATTTCGATTAATAGCCCATTAGGGAAATCCGTTTATAAAAAGCAAGTTGGAGATATGTGTATTTATTCTGTAGAAAATAAAAATATTTCTGTATATATTAAAAACAAATTAAATACTAAAGAGAAAAATAAAGTTTTTGTAAAATAACAATATTATTATGAATATAGAAAAGAGATTATGTTTTATTCATAATCTCTTTTAAGCGTTTGGATAAATATTAATCGGATAAGTACTAGTAAGTTGTAGTGAGTATTTTTCTCTTAATATATTTTTTACTTTGTCTAAATCAACATTTGATAAATCACAATTTTTTATATAATCTAGAGCATCTTTTAATTCATATTCTATATTACTACTTTTCCAAATAACATTTAATTGATAAGACTTAGCTAGGTAGAAAGCAAAAAAATCATTTATCAAATGTTTAGATATATAATTAAAAATTTCCTTATCTAATAGACTTAGTTTTTCATTAATTGTTTTTTCATCAAAACTATTCTCTTCGATCATATAAGAACCTCCCAATATTTACTTGTCAATAAATTATCACTATTATATCACGAAACTATATTTCGTGTTTCATCTATTTTAAAAATTTCAAAGATATAATGACTTTTAGAAGATATTATTCGGAGAGTTATTATGAAAGTAAAGTTAAATGATTATGGCCGTGGCACATTTATTAAAATAATTAGAGAATGGACTGGATTAACACAGAAAGAGTTTGGAAAAGTTTTAGGAAAAAGCGAAAGAACGATTCAAGGATATGAATCTGGTACTATTGATTATAGTATTAAAACATTAGAAAGTGTGTGTAAAGAATTTCATATTTCTTTATTAGCAGAAGCACAAAAAGATAAGATGCATAAGTAAAATAAATTGACTTATGAGTGGTTTTATGGTATCATTTGGCACATTGTGTGGTGGTACTATGAACTTAGTTATTAATTATGATTTTATGGAGGCTGTACTTAATGTGCGAGAACCATTTCATACGTCCAAAGTCATAAGAAATAAGAAAACAAAATGGAAAGTAGTTGATTTACCTTTATTTGTAGGTTTTACTTTAATAGATCCAAAAAGAGTTATTAGTAATGCTTTAATTATTTCTTCTTATATTGGAATAGAGATAGCTACTTATCATATTATTCATGCTATGACTAAGGAAGATTCCTTTTTGTATGAATCTTCTTATCATTTAAAACTATTAGCCTCTCAATTACAAGAATTAAATATTTCTACGGATTATGAATTATTATTACAGTCAGATCTTTATAAAAAAGAAAAAAAGCTAGATTTAAAAAATCATCAATTATTAGAAAATAAGTATATGATGGTTCCTACTTATAACTTTAATGGTGAGGTAAAAGATACTTCTATTTTACAAGAACATGTAGTAGGTTCTAGAGAGTATGTACTTTCCCTTGGCTCTTTTAAAAAGTCTTTTCAACCATCTTATTCTAATATATAATTTAATAGGAAGATTAGTAGAAATCTTCTTATTTTTTTGTTATAATCTATAGGTGTGGAGGTGCTATAAATGAGACAAGAAAATATTAGGAACTTTTGTATAATAGCACATATTGATCATGGGAAAAGTACTTTAGCTGATCGAATATTAGAGCGTACTGGTGCAATAGAAAAAAGAGAATTAAAAGATCAGATGTTAGATTCAATGGATATAGAAAGAGAACGTGGCATTACCATAAAGCTGAATGCTGTACAGTTAAAATATAAGAATAAGGGTACAGAATATTATTTAAACTTAATTGATACTCCAGGTCATGTAGACTTTTCTTATGAAGTATCTAGATCCCTAGCAGCTTGTGAAGGTGCTTTATTGGTTGTAGATGCCTCTCAAGGAATAGAAGCTCAGACTCTTGCTAATCTATATTTAGCACTTGAGAATAATTTAAAAGTAATACCTGTTATTAATAAAATAGATTTACCAAGTGCAGATGTAGAAAAAGTAATACAAGAATTAGAAAATATAGGTTTTGATAGAGAAGAAGTTGTTTTAACTTCTGCTAAGACTGGTGTTGGAATTGATGAATTATTAGAAAAAATAATAGAATTCATTCCTTCTCCAAAAGGGGAATATAAAAATCCCCTACAAGCTTTAATCTTTGATAGTTTATTTGATTCATATAGAGGAGTCATTACTAGTATTCGAGTGGTAGAAGGAGAAGTTAAAGTAGGAGATAATATTCGTATGATGGAGACAAATGCTACTTATGAAGTAGTAGGTTTATCGATTAATACTCCTAAAGAAATAAGTGTAGATAGCTTAAAAGCAGGAGAAGTAGGATATTTATTTGCTTCTATTAAAAGTATTAGTGATGTTCATGTAGGAGATACAATTACTTTAAATGATAATCCATCTCCTAATAGACTTCCAGGATATAAACCAATGAAGCCAATGGTTTATTGTGGAATATATCCGATTGAGTCTAATAAATTTGAAGATTTGAGAGAGTCGTTAGAAAAATTAAAATTAAATGATGCAGCATTAACTTTTGAACCAGAAACTTCAAAAGCACTAGGATTTGGATTTCGATGTGGATTTTTAGGGTTACTTCATATGGAGATTGTTGAAGAACGTGTGATGCGAGAATTTCATATTGATTTAATTGCAACTAGTCCTTCTGTTGTTTATGAAGTGGTATTAACAGACGGAACCAAAATGCTTGTCGATAGTCCAGCTAAAATGCCTAAGAGAGAATTGATTTCTAAGACTTTAGAACCCTATGTAAAATGTAGTATTTTTACTCCGAGTGATTATATAGGACCTCTTATGGAACTATGTCAGGAAAAACGAGGTAATTTTATTAATATTGATTATTTAGATACTACTCGAGTAACCATTAATTATGAAATACCATTATCAGAAATAGTTTATGATTTCTTTGATAGATTAAAGAGCTGTACTAAAGGATATGCATCTTTTGATTATGAATTAATCGGTTATAAAGAAAGTAACTTAGTAAAGATGGATATTTTACTAAATGGTGATATTGTTGATGCCTTAAGTGTCATTGTTCACAAAGACTTTGCTTATACAAGAGGTAGAGTAGTTGTAGAAAAATTAAGAGAAATTATTCCAAGACAGATGTTTGAAGTACCAATACAGGCTGCGATTGGTCAGCATGTAATTGCTAGAGAAACCATAAAAGCAATGAGAAAAGATGTATTAGCAAAATGTTATGGAGGAGATATTACTCGTAAAAGAAAGCTATTAGAAAAGCAGAAAGCTGGTAAGAAACGAATGAAACAAATAGGAAGCGTAGAAGTACCACAAGAAGCTTTCTTATCCATATTATCAACTGGAGATAGTAAATAATGAATATAGATAAAGGAATGGGTTGCTATATTCATATACCTTTTTGTAATACGATTTGCTCTTATTGTGATTTTTGCAAACTATTTTATAAAGAAGATTTAGTAGATAAGTATCTAGAAGAATTAGATAGAGAAATAGAAGCCTCCTATGATGGAAAAGTAGTAGATACTTTGTATATTGGAGGAGGAACTCCTAGTAGTTTGACTTGTACTCAGTTAGAAAAACTATTAGAAATTCTTAAAAGTCGAATAAAGTTATCCAAAGTTTTTGAATATACGATAGAGTGTAACTTTGATTCTGTTACTTTTGAAAAATTAGACATTATGAAAAGATATGGTATTAATCGTATCAGTTTTGGTTTAGAGTCTATTGATTCTGATAATTTAGTTTTATTAAATAGAACTGTAGATATAGATAAAGTAAAGAAAATTATTGATTATTGTCATAAGATTCATATAGATAATATTAATATTGACTTGATTTACGCTTTACCTAATGAAACATTAGAGGTAGTAAAAAAAGATGTAGATTTTATAAAAAGTTTAGATATTACTCATATTTCTACTTATTCTTTAATATTAGAAGAACATACCAAATTAAAGATTTCTGGACTAACAAATATAGAAGAAGACTTGGATGCAAAAATGTATGAGCTTATTGAAAAAGAATTATCTGATTTTGACCATTATGAAATAAGTAACTTTGCTAGAAAAGAAGAGTATAAGTCTAAACATAAT
>CAMUZJ010000067.1 GCA_947165195.1 uncultured Bacillota bacterium | reverse complement strand
TTTTTTCATTATTGTCTCCTTTTTAACTTTTATATTATTATACTATTTTTAAACAAAAAAGATTAGTATTACTAACCTTATTGAATTATTTTAATTCATCTTGTGACTTTGAATTTAATGTTAAATCGGCTCTTCTTCCATCAAGATAAGCATAGTATCCAGCTGCTGCTATCATTGTAGCGTTATCTGTACAATATTTCATAGGAGGTATTGTTAATTCTACTTTTAACTCATTAGCTAAATTTGTCATAGCTTCTCTTAACCCTTGGTTTGCTGCTACTCCACCTGCTAATATTACATATTTTATATTTTTATTAATGATTGCTTTTCTAACTTTAGATACAATTGCTTCCACTGCTACAGTTTGAAAAGAGGTAGCTAAGTCGGCTTCTCTTATCTTATTGCCTCTTTGTTCTTCATTATGAGCTAAATTTATTACGGCACTTTTTAATCCACTAAATGAAAAATTATAACTATCATCTTTCAATGGAACTGGTAATTGATAGGTAGGTTTTCCTTGTTTAGCAAGCTTATCTATCTTAGGTCCCCCTGGATATTCTAATCCAATAACTCTTGCTACTTTATCGTAGCACTCTCCTATCGCATCATCTAGCGTTCCACCTAATTTATCAAATTGATAATGTTTTGGCATTTCTATTAATTCTGTATGTCCACCACTTACTACTACAGCTAGTAATGGAAATTGCATTTCTTTTACTAAACTATTCGCATAAATATGCCCAGCTATATGATGAACCGGTATTAAGGGCTTATTATAGACAAATGCTAAAGTTTTTGCTGTTTCTAACCCTATTAATAAGGATCCAATTAATCCTGGACCATAAGTAATCGCAATGGCATCTACATCTTCTATTTTCATATTGGCTTTACTCATACATTCTTCTAAAACCATAGTAACATTTTTTACGTGCTGTCTACTAGCGATTTCAGGAACTACTCCACCGTAATCTTTATGAATGTCTATTTGACTAGATATGACAGTTGCTATTTCTTCTGTTCCATTTTTTACAATAGAAACGCTTGTTTCATCACAACTGCTTTCTATTCCTAATATATAAGTATCTTTCATTATAAAACCTCTTTCCAATTCCTATCTATTTTAACATAAAAGACTCTTTTTTTCTAGTTAAGAGTCCTTTTTCTTTCCATTAATATTCCATCTATTCCATTATAATACCCTGGTCTTATGGCCTTTTCTTCAAAACCAAATTTTTTATATAGTTTAATGGCTGAAATGTTGTCTTTTTTTACTTCAAGAGTAATATCTTTATCCACAGTTTCTATTAAATTTTCTAATAAAATAGAACCTTTTCCACAATTTCTGTGGATAACTTTTATTTCTATTTGATTAATTTCTGCTCTTTCATAGATATCACTATAATATACGTAACCTATTATCTCTTCATCTTCTTTAAGAACTAAATATTTTCCAAAAGGATTACTCTCTAAATCTTTTAATACTGTTTCCTTTGATAAAAAAGAATTATCTAATATAGATAGATTTTCTTTTGTTACTTCTATTATCATTGTTACATCTTACTTTCTTCTGCTTCTGTTAATTTTAGATAATCTGGATTAATAGCATGTGGGCTTATTTCTTTTTTGTCTTTAAATGTATTAACAATCTTTAAAATATCTGGAGAATAACTTATTGTTTGTTCGTATTCTTTTATTTTATCATTCGTTATTATGGAATACTCTTCTATTTTTTCTAATTCTTTATTCAAATCTTCTATTTTTAGATAACTAGGCTTTAAAATTTCTTTATTATTCTGATCATAGATTGCTGCAAATACATACTTTCTTCTTGCGTCTATCATTGGAACTTTATAAGATTTTATATCTGATGATATAGCCATTGCTTCTAACGAAGTAATTGTTGTAATAGGAATATTTAGACTCCATGCGTACACTTTGGCAATTGTTATGCCTATTCTTATTCCTGTAAAGCTTCCTGGACCATTTACGACTATGATTTTATTAATATCTTTTGCTGTTATTTTGCAATTTTCAAACATAGTTGCCATTTCTGGCCATGTCATTTCAGATAGTTTGTGCCCATATTCTTTTTTTATTTCTGCCTCCAACTTACCTTCATTTACAATCCCAGCATACAAAAAACTAGAGGATGTATCTATATATAAACATCTCATAGTACAGCCTCACATAATTCTTCATATTCATATCCATATGGTGTAATTGTAATAATGCGTTTATTTTCATCTTCTATAGAAGGTTTTATTTTAATATCTAGTCTATCTTCTGGTAAATAATCTTGAATCATATCTGCCCATTCAATAATGGTTACTCCACCTTTTGTGAAATATTCTTCAATTCCTAATTCTTCTACTTTTCCATCTAATCTATAAACATCCATATGATATAGTGGCATATCACCTGAATTATATTCTTTTATAATATTAAAGGTTGGAGAAGTGATTTCTTCTTTTATTTCCATTGCTTGTGCAAAACCTTTTGTAAAAATGGTTTTACCACTACCTAAATCTCCTCTTAAACAGATTACCATATTTTCAAATTTTTCTGATTCAAAATTTTGTGCTAACTCTATTGTCTCTTCTTCTGAGTACGTTGTAATTTTATAATCCATCTTTCCTCACCTACCATTTATTATGTCACAAAAAAAAGAGTTATACAACTCTTATTAAAAGAATTTTTGTAAATTAACTTTACTTCTATTTATTTACCGGCAATTGAGATGTTTTTTACTAAAATAGAAGGTGATCCTGTATTAGCATTGAAGAACTCTAAATCATTACCAATTTCTTCTACGCTATTAAAAAGTTCTTCTATGGTAGTAGTCATTACACAAGGTTCAAATCCACATTTTATTTTTCCATCTTCAATAATAAATCCAAATATTTGTAAGGAAATGTTACCCGTATTTGTATTAATAGAAGTACTTTGTGAACCCATATAATCTGTTATATATAATCCATTTTTCAATTGCATAAATAATTCTTCTTTAGAATATTTTCCAGGAACAAGATATAAATTTCTAGTATCTATTCCTTCATATGAGTTTCCTGTTGACTCTCTTTTCGCAATTTTTGCTTCTTTAATGTCATATAAATATGTCTGTAATATTCCTCGATTTATAATGTCCTTTTTACTAGTATCTGTTCCTTCATTATCAAATAAGGTATATCCAGGATATTTTTTATTTTGTGGATCTTCTATAATTGTAATATTTTCGCCCATAATTTTTTTAACTAATTTGTCAGTAAAAATGGATGTTTTTTGTCTAATATTATTGGCTGCTACTGCATCCATAATATTAGAGATGATAGAACTTGTTACTTCATTACTTAATACAATATTATATTTTCCAGTATTTATTTCTTCTTTTACAATCATTTTTTCTGCTTCATTTATGGAATCTTCTACAAGTTTTTTTAAGTCTAAATCTTGTTTTTTTACTTTTAGTTGTGATTTGTTATAGCTTACTGTAGTATTATTATCTTCCAGTAATAGCTCACAACTTGCACTATAACTTTCATTAGCTGTCGAAATATCTACTCCATTGGAATTAATAATTCTTACTTTTTCAAAAGATGCTGTTATTTCACTATCAATGTTTTTTAAATATTTAGATTTTTCTTTTAATTTGTATATTTCTTTTATTATTTCATGTTCTTTCAATAAGTCTAGTTTTTTAATATTAACATTATTGTTAGTTTTATTTTTTAAATATTCATCTTCGTATGATGTATCTGTATATTCCAATTTCATTTCTATTAGGTCTAAAATATTTTCATCTAAGTAATCTGAAGTTATTTTGATGCTTTTCTTATCTCTTTCTGCTTTTATTTTATATGAAATTTTAAAGCATGAGTCATTAATGTCTAGTTTTTCATCTATGTATTTTATCAAAATATCATTATTGGTAAATTCTGTTATTTGTATGTTTTTTATTTTCCTTTTTTTAGCCAGTTTAAAAAAATCTTTATAGTTCATTATTCTTTACCCCCTACTAATATTTTAGAAACTTTTATAGTTGGCTGCCCTATGGTAACAGGAATTGTTCCACTTTTGCTTCCACAATAACCAGCAGATATTTTTAAATCATCAGATACCATTTCAACATTTTTTAATATTTCTTTGCTTGTTCCTATTAATGTAATTTCTTTAATTCTTTTTGTTAACTTTCCTTTTTCTATTAAAAATGCAGAGGCAACAGCAAAATTAAATTCTCCAGTTGCTGGATTTACACTTCCACCACTCATTCTTTCACAATACACTCCTAAATCGATGCTTTTTATCATATCTTCTACTTTATCATTACCAGGGAGTATATAAGTGTTACTCATTCTAGATGTTGGTGAAAATAAGTAACTTTCTCTTCTACCACAACCATTAGCTTTTTGTTTCATTTTTGTAGAGTTTATTTTATCTACTAGGAATTCATTTAAGATTCCTTCTTTTATTAATATATTTCTTTCTGTTGGATTTCCTTCATCATCGATTAAGTTACTTCCCCAATATCCTTCCATAGTACCATCATCAACAAGGGTTACTTTTTCTGATGCTATTTTTTTATTTAAATCATTACTAAAAACGGAGAGTTTAGGCTCAACAGATGTAGCTTCTAATCCATGTCCGCAAGCTTCGTGGAATATAACAGCACCAAACCCTGGGCATATTACAACTGGTAGTTCTCCACCTTTAAAGTTTTGAGCATCTAATTTTTCTACAGCAATTCTTGCACAATCTATAACTGCTTTTTCTAAATCTAATTCATCTAAAAATTCATAGCCTTTTCCAGCTGCGTGATCTATAAAATTTGTTTCTTTTATATCACCTTTTTGTGTGTAAACCATACAATAAAATCTTGTAATACATGAACTACTTTTTATGTATTTTCCTTCACTATTTGCTATTGTAATTTTTTTGTCGCTTTCTACAAAAGCTAAATTAACTTGAGTTACTAAATTAGAATATTGTCTTATTTTTTTATCTAAATCTAGTAGTATTTGCTTTTTCTTTATTATATCAAAGGCATCGTGTTCTATTTTTATATTAGGATATAATTCTTCTAATTCTTCTAGTTGGATATTAACATTATTTTTTTCTTTTATGTTGCATGCTAATTTTTTAGCTTGTTTTTTTAAAAATTCATAATCTAAATTATTAGATGAGGCGTAATAAGTATCTCCATCTTTAACCATTCTCATTCCTATTCCTCTTGCTGTAGCTATATTTATATCATCTAATTTTGAATCGGTAACCCTATACATTTTTGAAATACTATCCTCATAATAGACTTCAGAAAAGTCACATTTTGTAGAAGAAATAGTAGTTAACAATTCTTGATACTCTTCTTTTTTCATTTTTAATCTTTCTCCTTTTTCTAATTAAGTATAACAAAAAAAGAGAAAATAGTATTGTTTTCTCTTTAAAAAACGCAAAAAAAAATTCTTGGCAACGTCCTATTTTCGCATTCACTATCTTCGGCGTTAAGTAGCTTAACTTCTGTGTTCGGGATGGGAACAGGTGTACCCTACTTGCTATTGTTACCAAGAAAATATTTATTGAGAAATAATTCTCTGAAAACTTAGATATTGTGTTCATCAAATTATATAATTATGATTAAATCCTCGATCTATTAGTACTGGTCAACTCAAAATGTCACCATT
>CAMUZJ010000066.1 GCA_947165195.1 uncultured Bacillota bacterium | reverse complement strand
AGATATTTTTTCATTATATGCCTCTATTCTTTATAGTAAATAAAATATTGATTGATATTTTTTTGATACTTTCCTATATCACATATATATTTTACTAATTCTTTATAGTATTGTTGATTTTTTCCTATATTTTGATATCCTGCTATATCGATAATGATATATACATCGTGTAAATTATCTATTTTTTCTTTCATAGTATGATATCCATCATATCCATAATTCCCATAATTTGGCAAATCAAAATAAGTAATTTTCTCATTATGAGTAATTTTATAAAAATAGTTTTCTGTTCCTAAGAGAAATAATACTACATCTTTATCATTTTCCATAATAAACTCTTCTAATTGATTATAATTTTTTTCCCAACTATCTGCCATATATCGTAGAGGATAATTTTGATAATTTACAAAGTGAAAAGTGCCATAATGAAAAGTAAAGTATGTCCAAGCTCCTATTATAGTAATTAAAATAGATAAAGTAGGAATAATTGGTACTTTTTTTACATTTGTTCTTAAGAAAAAGATATATAAAGTACTGATAATAAAGTAGGATATATGATACTGATCTAGTAATGGATAGATATAAAGAATAGTAATTAGTAAGTAATAATATGTTATATTTTTATAATCTTTTATAATACAATAAATTATGTATCCTAAGCATATAATAGCTACTAGTAATAAATAGAGATTACTGTTACTCGTATTGGAACTTGCAAAGTCAAATATTCCAAATATGCATAGATTTAAAAAGTTCATAAAGGAATTAGTAAGTAATAAGTATAAGAAAAATATAGTGATAGGAATTAGTATACCAGCAAATCTTTTTGATAGTTTTTGGTAATCTTTATAATAAAAGATAAGACTAGGCAGTATTAAAAAGAAACCAATAGTATGTTTTGTTATTATAGATAGTCCTATTAAAATTCCTATTAATAAGTCACTTTTTTGATTTTTTTCTAAATATAATATGAGAAATATCAAAAGGTATAAGAGAAAGTTATATCCTGGAAAAAGAAATGATATTAAACTTATTGGAAAAGAAAAGAAGATTGGTAGTGCTAACAGATAGATTTTTTTATCTAATTGTTTTTCTAATAAATAGAAAAAAGCAGTTAATAGTATAGCTTGAAAGATATAAAAACTAATGGAAGAGTTATAAATGAGTAATGGTATGGAATAGAAAAAAGGAGAAAAAGGAGGAATAATCATATTGAAATCATTATATGGTATTTCTCCTTTCGTAATGGCGTAACTAAATCCTAAATTGGCAATGGAATCTCCAAAGAAAATATTATATGGAATTAAAATACTATATAGAAAAACTAAAAATATTATGACGTATTTTATTATTTTTTTCATTTTTACCTTCATTGGAGATTTATTCTTTTATTTGAAAATAGTTACCATTATCTAAGTATATGATTCCTTTTTTATCTTCTAGTTGTTCTAATACTTCATTATAGTAGTTGATTTTTTTAAATTTTGTTAGAGTTAAATATACCATATTTCCATCATCCATATATAATTGGAATCTTTCTTTATCTATATCATTTGGATCATATACGATATCAGATATTCTGCTTAAGGTATCTTCTTGAATATTTTTCATTGCTTTTACAAAGTCACTTAGTAATTCATCAGGTAATTCTGCTTGAGGAACTCTAAAAGAAAATAATAGATTTTCATCAGTACTACTTTCATCTTCAAATACAATTTTTTGATTATTCTTTCTATAAAAAAGGGCTCTATTTTCTTGAATATCGATTTCTAATATATGAAAGAATTTTGATTTAATATCAGCATTTTCTATATAGGGAGATTGTTCTAATTCTTTTTTAATGATATTTTTATTTACTTCATAAAACTTTGGATAAGTTTTAATATTTGCCAATTCTATAATGTAATCATCATTTAGGTAATTTGTATTTTTAATAATGATATTTTGAATTGGAATTTGTAAATAGAAATAGATACTTAAAGAAATACTTCCTAATAGGAGAAGTATACGTAAGAGATTAATCCATTTTATTTTTGTTTTTTTTACTAGTTTTTTTTTCATAAAATTACTCCCAATTTACAAATTCTTGTTCTACTTTCATATCGACATGATATTTTTCTAGTACTTGATTGTGTACGTATTCTATTAGGTATTTAATATCTTCACTGGTTGCATTTTTATAGTTTATTATGAAGTTAGCATGTTTTTTACTAACCATTGCCCCACCTTTTGTCATTCCTTTTAGCCCTAGGGCTTCAATCATTTGTCCAGCAAACATTCCTTCTGGGTTTCGAAAGACACTACCTGCTGATGGATATTCTAATGGTTGTGATTCCATTCTACGTTTTTTTCTTTCTTTGATTACTTCTTCAATAGCTTCTTTTTTTCCTTTTTTTAATTTCATTAACACTTCTAAGCAAATATAGTCCGGATGAGATTGTAGAAAAGAACTTCGATAATGAAAATTCATTTCTTTGTTTTCTAAGGTAATAATCTTTAAATCAGGAGTTAGTACTTTTACACTTTGTACAATGTAGCCCATATCACTTTTATAGGCACCAGCATTCATAAAAATTGCTCCTCCAATACTCCCTGGAATTCCTGCAGCAAATTCAAGTCCTGCTAACCCTTTTTTACAAGCTAACATGCAAAGTTTAATTAACGAGTATCCCGCTCCTACTCTAATTTTATTATTACTTAATAATTTTAATTGATTGAATTCATCTAATTTAATAATGACACCATCAAATTTTTTATCACTAAATAAAACATTAGAGCCATTTCCTAAAATTTTATAAGAGACATTTTCTTCTTTAATTACTTTCAGTAATTTTATCAATGTATCTATATTTTTAGGGGATACCATAACGGTAGCTTCTCCTCCTACACGATAAGTTGTATGCTTACTTAATGAATAATTTTTTTCAAATTTTCCAATGCCTTCTTTTTCAATAAGTTCTAAAACTCTTTTCATTTCACTTCACCCTATTATTTGTTTTATTTCCTTGTAAATTCTTGTTGCAGAATCTTCTATTCCTAACTGTTTACTACTTTCTTTCATTTTACTATAAACTTCTATATTATCAAAGAGCTTATCAATTTCTATAATCATTTTCTTTTTACAAAACTCTTCTTCAGGTACAATAACACATGCACCTTTTTCTTCTAATTCTTTAGCATTGATATATTGATGATTATGGGTAACATAAGGAGAAGGTACTAAAATAGATGGTAGCCCAATAGAAGTTATTTCTGCTATCGTAGATGCCCCGGCTCGAGATATGATTAGGTCACTGTCTTTTAGTATATTTATTAAATTATCCATAAAAGGTACTAATTGGACATTATCAGGTACTTTTACATCTTTATAGTTATCAAAATAAGCTTTTCCTGTAATGATTAATACTTGATAACTTTTATTTTTAAAACCAGGAATTAATTCTTTTATCTTTTTTGTCATCGTAGTAGATCCTAATGATCCCATAACAATAACCACTAATTTTTTATCTTTATCAAATCCTATCTTTTCTTTAGAGATTTTTTTTACGTTATAGATTTCTTCGCTTCTAGGATTTCCTGTATATACTACTTTATTTTTAGGAAAGTAGGAGCTACTATTTGGTAGAGATATAAATATTTTTTCTGCGTATTTTGCTAAGAATCGATTTGATAATCCTGGAATAGAGTTTTGTTCATGAATGACTACTTTATATTTCAATTTATGAGCTGCATATAAAACTGGGGCAGTAATATATCCTCCTACTCCAATGACAATATCTGGATTAAATTTTTTAATTTCTTCTTCTGCTTTACTAACAGCTTTAAAAAACTTACTCATAACAGATATATTAGAAAATATCTTTTTTCTATTTAATCCACTCATTTCTAGCCCAATATAGGGAATGTTTAATGATGGAATAATATCTTTTTCCATTCTATCTGTTGTACCAAAATATAAAATTTCACTTTTTGGCTCTTTTTCTTTTATTTTATTAATAATGGCAACAGCTGGATAAATATGTCCACCTGTTCCTCCTGCTACTACTATAGCTTTCATAAAAGTCACCTCAATTTAACTTCATTATACCATATTTTTTTATTTTTATAGGAATACTCCTGTAAAATATCTTTTTTATTTACAATCAATATATTTTATGCCAATAAGAAAAAAGATTTGTAAAGTATTACGACCTATGATAAAATACTGAGTTATAGAAAGAGGTAAGTTTATGAAATCTATTGGTATTATTGCGGAATATAATCCTTTTCATAACGGTCATTTATATCAAATTGAGAAAGTAAAAGAAATGTATCCTGACTATGCTATTGTAGTGGTTATGAGTGGTAATTTTACAGAACGTGGAGAAGTATCTATTATTGATAAGTTTAAGAAAGCAGAAATTGCTTTAAAAGCAGGTGTTGACTTAGTTGTAGAACTTCCTTTTTTCTTTGCTACTCAGTCAGCTGATTATTTTAGTTATGGAGCAATTACGATTCTAGAAAAGTTGCAGGTTGAAAAAGTAATTTTTGGAAGCGAATCCGATAATATAAAGGATTTAGAATGTATTGTAGATGCACAATTAGAGTCAGATGAATTCGATAAGTTAGTTCATATTTATTCTAAGTTTGGGAATAATTATCCTACTTCTTTGTCTCTTGCTTTATATGATTTAACTGGAAAAGTCATTGATACTCCAAATGATTTATTAGGAATTAGTTATTTAAAGGCTATTAAACAAAATCATTATAAAATAAAGGCAGAGTCTATCAAACGTATTAATAATTATCATGATAAGGAACTTAGTAGTGATATTAGTTCCGCAACTAGTATTCGTCTAGCTTTAAGAGAAGGAAAAGATGTCTCTAATCAAGTCCCTGAATATGTCTTACCATATCTATCTAATTTACACTTTATAGAAGATTATTATTCTTATTTAAAATATAAAATCATAACCGAAAAAGACTTATCTATTTATCAGACGGTTACAGAGGGAATTGATTCTTTAATAAAGAAAGAAATTATTTCTTCTAATAGCTATCAAGAACTTATTGATAGATTAAAGAGTAAACGATATACTCATAATAAAATTCAAAGAATGTTGCTTCACATTTTAGTAGGTTTTACGAAGGAAGAAGCGAAGAGTATGAAAGACATTTCTTATATTAGACTCTTAGGATTTTCCAATACAGGTAAAAAGTATTTAAATTCTATCAAAAAGGAAGTAGATGTTCCTATTCTTAGTAAGATAAGTCGCAATAAAGATAGAATGTTAGAACTTGAGATGAAAACTACTTCTATTTATTCCCTAACTTCTACAGATTATCAAAAGGAAATATCTGAAGAATATAAAAATCATTTAAATAAAGGAGTGTTTGAAAATGATTAAACAAAAAAAATCTGGACAAGTCATTGTCATTTCAGCACCTAGTGGTGGTGGGAAAGGTAGTGTTATCGCAGGTCTTTTAAGAAATGATAATAAAAGTCGTTGGTTATCTGTATCTGCTACTTCTAGATCTCCTCGTCCTGGAGAAGTAGAAGGAGTTAATTATTTCTACTTAACACAAGAGGATTTTAAGAAGAAAATTGAAGAAAATTATTTCTTAGAGTATACCAATTATGCAGGTAATTACTATGGTACTCCAAAAGAGTATATTAAGAAAAAGCTAGAAGAAGGAATTGACGTTATTCTAGAGATTGAAATTGAAGGAGCTATGAATATTAAAAAGCTAATTCCAGAAGCTTTATTTATCTTTATAATGCCACCTTCTCTTAAAGAGTTAGCTAAGAGATTAAAAAATAGAGGTACAGAAACTAATGAAAAGATA
>CAMUZJ010000065.1 GCA_947165195.1 uncultured Bacillota bacterium | reverse complement strand
AAAACCCCTTTACTCTAGGTATAAGTGGTATCATGACTGGGTAAGATAATCTTTGCATCAACATATAAGGATTATAGGAGATAGATTCTTCTTGTAACTCTTTTATCATTTCTTCTACATTTCCTGTTTTAGGATGAGTAGTTAGAATATTTACTATAAGGGATACATCCTCTGCTATCTCCTCTGGTAGATAGATAACATATGGGAAATGAATATCTTTATTTTTGGAATAGATTATTTTTTTTATCATTTTCATTCTCCTTTACTTTCTTTTCAAACTCTATCGCTAACTCTTCTAAATATTCTCTTCTTTTTAAAGTTAATAACCATTCTTTTGGAATAGCATCATATCCATAATAAATTCCAGCAATTGATCCAGTAATGGCTCCAATTGTATCCGTATCTTCTCCTAAATTAATAGCTTTTATAATAGCATCTTTATAGTTAGTAGTATTCAATATACAAAATAAAGATGCTTCTAATGAATCTACTACATATCCAGAAGATCTAATATCGGATATTTTATAAGTACTTATATCTTCTTTTAATATTCTTTGATAGCAATCTATGGTATCTTTAGAAAACATAGAGTAGTCTTCTTTTTGTATCAATTGATAACTTTCTATAATATTTTTTTCTTCTAATAAATTTATTATAAATAGCACATAGATATAGCAACCCATAATACTTATTTCATGTCTATGAGTAAGAGATGATACTTCTTTTACTATTTGGTAGATTTTATCTTTTTTATAGTTTTTATAATAAGCAATATAGGCAACTGGTAAGATTCTCATTAAACTACCATTTCCATTAGCATAATAATTATCTATTCCTGAAGTTAATGCTTTTTCTCCTGCTTTATAATTATCAATTGCTTCCATAGTTGTTCTTCCTATATCAAAGAATTTACCAGTTGCTGTATATTCGCCCTTCTCTATCCATAATATCCATTTATTCATAATATCATCATAGTCTATTTTTCCTTTTTCAATGTAGGAGGATATCATAGCTATTTCCATACTTGTATCATCAGAGAAGGTTCCTTCTTCTACATTATGAAATCCATATCCTATCATTTCTTTTACTGGATTTTCTTCTAATCTATATCTAGGACTAAATTCTATAGGAACCCCTATCGCATCTCCTATTGCATGTCCAATTATTCCACTCTTTATTTTTGATACTTTATTAAGTTCTTCTATTATCATAATTTTTTCCTCTAACAGTAGCATATCATAAAAAGAAAAAAAGTAGATTTTTTTTCTACTTTATTATTTATAAAATGGTTTAAAGTTCCATCTTCTAGTTTCTACAATATCAAAATTATTAAAATCTATTTTTTTAATCTGTTTCTTACTATCTTCATAAAATAAATCTTGTATTAAGTAGAAATTTTCCCCTGTATTATCGTAATAAACACAACTCATTTGAATTCCATTACTACTATCGGACATTAAGCATCCTATGTAATAGGTTATTCCCATATTACTTAATTGGAAATTATTTTGTAAGATTCCATAAGCAAATAAGTCTTGATCAGATATTTGTTTTGGTAAATATCCACTACTTTCTAGATTTGGATGGGTATGAAAGTGTACAACACAATCGTATTGTCTTCCTTTTGTATTGTATAGATTTACTTTTTGTTTTAATTCTTCTACATTTTCTTTGGTTGGTTGTACGTTTATCTTTTCACTAGCAAAGTCTATTCCAAAGTCTTCTATATAGATTGTATTATTAGCAATTACTTTTCCGTATAAAAAGCAACCATATTCTTTTTTATAATTTCGTGTATTTTTTATGTAAGTAACTAATTTTTTTAAACAATTTTCTTGAAAGATAATACTACTGTTTGGTAACTCTTGAAAGTTAAATTGATTAAAATGTGCTCCATCTACTACTACAGTACTATTTCCTTCATTGATTCGATTTATTATATACTGCATTTCCATAATAAAAACCCCACTTCAATAATGGGGCTTATTATACCATAAAATGCCTTAAAAGTCAATGATAGCAACGCCTATCCTACTCTTTAAACATAAAGTAAAAATCTAGTATTCTTACTTCATCTCCTTCTTTAGCACCTAATTCTAGTAGTTTTTGATCAATTCCCATACGAGTTAGTTTTTTTGCAAATCTGTATTCTGCTTCCTCTCCTGAGAATTTTGTCATCTTAAAGATTCTTTCTACTTCTTTACCAGAAATAACCCATGTACCATCGCTATCTTTTGTAATGGTAAATGGTTCGTCTTTTTTAAATTTATATAAGATGTGAGACTCTATTTGACTATCGTCATATAATGGATTTTCTGGAATGGATTCTAATAATTCTCCTAGTCTATCTACTACTTTTTGAAGTCCTTCTCCTTTTGCGGCACTAACTTCAAAGATTTCGATATCTCCTACTTTTTTCTTAAAGTCTTCTAGCTTTTCTTTAGCACCTTCAATATCCATTTTATTGGCTACTATTATTTGTGGTTTTTCTAATAGTTTCTTATTAAATTCTCCTAGTTCTTTATTAATTAATAGATAGTCTTCATATGGATCTCTTAATTCACTTCCTGACATATCAATAACATGAGCAATTACTCTAGTTCTTTCGATATGTCTTAAGAATTTATCTCCTAGACCTTCTCCTTTAGATGCTCCTTCAATTAATCCCGGAAGATCTGCCATTACAAAGCTGTTACCATTACTTGCTTTTACAACTCCTAAATTAGGATTTAGTGTTGTAAAGTGGTAAGCTGCTATTTTTGGTTTAGATTTGGATACACAGGAAATAATGGTACTTTTTCCAACACTTGGTAATCCAACAAGACCTACATCGGCTAACATTTTGACTTCTACTTTTAGTCTTTTATGTTCTCCTTCTTCTCCACGCTCAGAGTAATCAGGAGCAGTATTGGTTTGTGTTTTAAAAGCAGTATTTCCTCTTCCTCCGCGGCCACCTTTTGCAATCAATTCCTCTTGGTCTTTTTTAGATAAGTCAGCTATAATTAATCCAGTATCTAGATCGGTTACTACGGTACCTTGAGGGACTTTTACGATAAATGGTTCTCTTCCTTTTCCATGTTGATTTTTTCCTCTACCATTTTCACCATTATCACCCTTAATAATTTTTTGATATCTTAAATCTAGTAATGTATGAAGTCCTTCATCTACTTTAAAAACAATGTCTGCACCATGGCCACCATTTCCTCCATATGGTCCACCCATTTCTACATATTTTTCTCTTCGAAAGGCAGTGCAGCCATCTCCTCCATTACCAGCTTGTACGCTAATTTCTACTTCATCTACAAACATGTTATCCCTCCTCACCTTTAGTATAACAAATATTTTTTAAAAGAAAAAGAGCTCTAAGGCCCTCTTATTATTCTGCTACTTCGTAAACAGATACTTGTTTTTTGTCTCTTCCTAAACGTTCAAACTTAACTACTCCATCGATTGTAGTATATAAAGTATCATCATTACCACGACGTACATTTTCCCCTGGGAATACTTTTGTTCCACGTTGACGATATATGATGGAACCAGCGGTAATAAATTGACCGTCTGATGCTTTTGCACCTAATCTACGTCCTGCAGAATCACGACCATTAGATGTAGAACCTTGCCCTTTATGATGAGCAAATAATTGAATATCTAATTTTAAAAACTTCATAATTCTCCTCCTTACTTTACTTCAATATTATCTGAATATTTTAATTCTAGTTCTTTTAAAAGACTAATCATGTTTCCTATTAGTATTTGAGTAACTTCATCTGTATTTTTAATATGAATAGTCATACCTTTTTTACTAACTAAGTAACTTAGACTTTCTTTATTCAATGACAAAATACCATTTACTGTAGTAATTACAATACTACTTACAGCACTACATACAATATCTTTACCGTAGTCATCATACATTGCGTGACCTAAAATAGATATTTTTTTATATTTTGCATTTTCTTTTTCAACAGATACTCTTATCATATATTAATTACCCATTAATTTTTGTAATTTTAATTTTTGTATATGGTTGTCTGTGTCCTTGTGTTACACGATTTGATCTGTCTTTACTTTTATATTTGAAAATTCTAATTTTCTTATTCTTACCGTTTTTTAGAACTTCACCTTCAACAGTAACATTTGTAAGATAAGGATTTCCAACTTTTGTATCAAGCATTAATACTTGATCAAATTTAACAATATCACCTTGATTAGCATCTAATTTTTCAACGTAAATTTCGTCATCTTTAGTTACACGATATTGTTTTCCACCAACTTTAATTACAGCGTACATTAATTTACCTCCTTCTATAAACTTAAGACTCGCTCTTAAGGCACAATTTTACATTGTTTCTTTTACCTTTTCAATGCGGTTTGAGCATGAGGCTTCAAACACCAAAGATTATAACATAACCTTTTATCATTGTCAAATAAGGATTTTAAATTTTTTTAAATATGTAAAACGTAATTTTCTTAGGGATTACCACTTTCCATTTTTTCTAATTTGTGTTACATTTTATTTGGAGATGAGAAAATGAATTCAATTATGAAAAAATTATATAATCTTAACTGGAAAAATATTGGAAAAGCTATGGTTATATTTGGATTATTCTTAGTTATAGACTATATTATAATTATTCCAATATTATTATTTCATATAGATAATATTGATGGACCAATCGCTGTTATTTTAAATACTTTAAAAAGTGTAATTCTTATGTTTATTCTATTTTTAATTTATAGAAAGCAACTTATTAAGGATTGGGACAAGTTTAGAAGTAATTTATTTGACAATTTGGATGTTGGTGTCAAATATTGGTTTGTTGGACTAGTTGGAATGGTCATAGCGAATCTGATTATTAATACGGTATTTGCTGGTGGTGGGGCTAATAATGAAGAAACCGTTCAAGAGTTTATCAATTATTTGCCATGGATGATGTTAATTAATGCGGGATTTATTGCTCCTTTTAATGAAGAAATGGTTTTTCGTAAGAGTTTAAAGGATGCAATTCCTAGTAAGTGGGGATTTGTTCTAACTTCTGCGTTTATATTTGGACTTATGCATATTATTGGAAGTTATCAAGTATGGACAGATTTCTTATATATCATTCCTTATGGATTCTTAGGAGGAGCTTTTGCTCTTGCTTATTATAAAACCAATACGATTTTTACATCGTATGCTCTACATATGTTACATAATACGGTATTAATTATTTTTTCCATTATTGGTGCTGGTATTATTCTATTTTAGAAGACTTAGTCTTCTTTTTTTATACAAAAGAAAACTTTATTTCTTTTCGAAATAAAGTTATTCTTCTTCTAATCCTCTTTTTATTTTTTTATCTAGTATAGTTAATCCTATACATTCTATAGCTTGTATTCCTAATGTGATAAAGTATCCTATCCAATAAGTATCTGTTACTAGTACGGTAATATTAATAAAGGTATAGAACATGTAGAATACAATAGGTGCAAATAAGTAATTTAAGAATACTAGAGGTGCAGGAGACTTCGTATTATTTAATAGAAATATATAGATATTTAAGCTAATAAACTGTGCACATACATAACCTGCTAATTCTCCTCCTAAGGATATTAAGGAAACCGTTTTTCCTAAGGCAAAGCTTATGATAGATACAAAGACTGCCATCGCAACTGCTGATAGGCAAATACTTGCTATAGCGGTTCTATAGCCACTTTTTTTAGTAATGTAATTGGTTATAAAGAACATAATTGGTAATAGGAATATGGTATAGGTAAGATTAATCCCTCCTATACCAAATGTATACGTTTTTAATGCTTCTCCTAATATAACAATAGTACTTAGCAAAATAATATACATCCAACTATCATTGTAGTACTCTTCTTTTTTACTACTCTTTTTTACTGTCTTCTTTTTCATAATTTAATCCTTTCTATTTTTTAGTTTAATTTTCCTTTAAATTAAGTAATCATTGTATTAAGACTTACTCTACTACGAATTCATA
>CAMUZJ010000064.1 GCA_947165195.1 uncultured Bacillota bacterium | reverse complement strand
TCTTCTTCTAATATAAATCCAGCTTTTTCAACCATTCCCTTAAAGATTTCTATTAACTCTTCATTGGTATAGTCATCAAACTCTAAGGTATAACCAATTCTTGAGATAATACCAGAGTTAGAATCTAAAAAGTCTTGCATCTCTTTGGTATATCCTGCAAATATAACTACTAGATTATCTCGGTAATCTTCCATGGCTTTTATGAGTGTTGCAATCGCTTCTCCATTATAGGAATTTTTATCATTTTTATCTGCTAAGGCATATGCCTCATCTATAAATAAAATTCCTCCCATCGCTTTTTCTATTACATTCATTGTCTTTACAGCTGTTTGTCCAACGTATTCAGCTACTAAATCTTTAGAGCTTACTTCTACTACTTTATTTTGTTTAATATATTTTAAGTCGTATAAGATATCTCCTATTAATCTAGCTACAGTTGTTTTACCTGTTCCTGGATTTCCTAAGAAGACCATATGAAGATTTATATTTTTTAACTTTAATTCTTCTTTGGTTTTATTTTTTAGGGTAATTAAATCTACTAAATCATAGAAAGTCTTTTTTACTTTCTTAAGTCCAACTAACTCTTCTAATTCTTTAAATACTTCTTCTTTTGTTTTTGCTTCTTCTAATTTAGGAGTATCTTCGTAAAAGGAAATGTATTTACATAAAGTATCTATATAGTTACTATAACTTTGTTCACTCTTTGGATAGGTATTACTAACATAGTCTAATATTTTTACCTGTAAATCTTCTCCTAGCTTTTGTTTTGAAACTTTTTCTATTACTTCTTGATAAATATCATTAACAGTAGGAGATACTCCTTTTAATGAAAAACTAAAGTAATTTTCTAAGTTAGTATTTTCTAATAAGAAGTTTTTGATTACTTCTTTTTTTCCAGTAAGAATCGTTATTTTTCTATCATTAATTTTTTCTAAAAAGTTGTGAAAGAACTTTTTATGGAAAGTTGCATCATTCATAGATAAAGCATCTAGATTTTCTAATAAAATCATTCCATTATCTTGATAAATAGAATTTATTTCTTCTGGTTTTTCTAAATCATAAAGAGATATTTTTTTCATTTTAGATGAATCAATATAGTGATATTTAGTTGCATAATACATTAAAATATCGGTAATCTTCTCTACTTCTTTTTTATCTTCTACAAGTGCAGTAATACAAAAAGGTAGATAAATTTTATCTTTATCGATAGAAGATACTTCCATATATTTTATCATTTTTTTGATAAGTTCTTTTGACTCTTCTTCTATAAATAAGGTATCTATTTGATTTATTTTATCTTGATCTAGTACTTCTTTATCTTGACTAGGTTGTATTTCTACTGGTTCACGTTGTACTTCTACTGGTTCGTGCTCTATATTTCTTCCAAAGAAGTCATTATATACATCTTCTAGTATTTTTCTATTGTTCATAAATTCCTCCTAGAATAAAGGTAAATTACGTTTTATAATTTACCTTGTTTATTATTTTATATTAATTTCTAGTATTTTATCTTTTAATTCTTTTTCTATATTTTTTAACTCTTCTTCAGCAGCAGCACGTTTTGCTCTACCTTCTTCATGAATTTTAATAACTCCATCTAGGGTATCAATTAGGTCTTTATTGGTCTTCTTAAGTGTTTCAATATCAACGATTGCTCTTTCACTTTCTTTAGCAACTTCTAAAGTACCTTGTTTTAGTGTTTCACTATTTTTCTTTAGCATTTCATTGGTAAGATTGGTTACTGCTTGTTGTGCTTTTAATGAATTTTTAGCATTATTAATACCTAATGCTAATACCATTTGATTTTTCCATAATGGAATGGTATTGGTAATAGAGCTTTGTATTTTTTCTACTAGTTCTGCATCATTATTTTGTAAAAGTCTTATTTGAGGAGCCATTTGAATAGAAATAACTCTAGTTGTTTTTAAGTCATAGATTTTCTTTTCAAAACGATTAATTTGTGCTTCCATATCTTGTACTTTTTGTACATCCATTTGCTCATTAGTCTCTTCTGCTTTTTTCTTTAATTCTGGTAAAACAACAGTTCTTAATTCTTCTAGTTTTTTCTCACCAGCTATGATGTATAGAGAGATTTCTTTAAAATACTCTAAGTTTTTTTGATATAGTTCATCAAAAATACCAATATCTTTTAGTAATTGTATTTTATTTCTATCAAGACCTTTTTCAATGGTATCGATGTTGGTTTCTATTTTACTATATCTAGCAATCATTGTATTTACTTCTCTTTTGGCATTATGGAATAGTTTAAAGATTCCTTTTTGGTTTCCATCAATACTAGAGTCAAAGCTTTTTATTTGCCCAACTAAGTTAGCAAGTAACTCTCCAACATCTCCTGTATTTTTGGTTTTTACATCGTTTAAGATTGAGTCAGAGAATTCTGATATTTTATTTTGAGCAGCTGATCCATATTGCAAGACTTGTGTAGAATCAAATACATCAATTTTTGCATTAAAATCATCTACTGCTTTTTTCTCTTCTGCACTTAACTCATTATAGTTTAGTGACTTTTCAATTTGTTTATCGGTAATTTTTGAACTGCTACTTGCAAGTTCTTCTACTTTTTTATCTTCTTTTGTTTCTAATTTTAATTCTAATGTATCCATAATTTTCTCCTATTTTTCTAAATAACTAATTAATTGATTATAATAATCCATTTTTAAGCTTGTAACGGTACTGGTAATTGTATTTGGAATTGCGATATCAATCGATGATACATCATATGTTCCACCAGTAATTCCTGTTCTAAATCCATATTTTTCCCAAGCAATTTGTCCTATTTCTTCATCTTGTAGAGCTTTATATAATTTCTTTCCGTTTTCACTAAAAGCTGCATAACAGTGAGAGTTCCAAATTGTTGGTTTTGGATATAATACTACGATATCCTCTTTTACTTGTTTAAATCCATTTGGATTGGAATTTGCAAAGTCAATTAAACTTTTCTCATAATCGACTATCATTGGTTCCCCACCCATACCTGTTTTTAAATATCTTTCAAAAAGGTCTGCTGGGGTATTATTCATATAACCTGATTTTTGATAGAATTGTTTTAGTTTTGCTAAGTTTTCTTCTAGTCCTTCATCGGTTATTTGTCCATTTCCTAAAATAGATAGTAATAGCCCATAATAGGTTGCCCCTGGAGAGGATGAAATAGGATCTGTTGATGCTATATTAATATTTCCATATAAGTCTGTAAGTCCAATATCACTCCATGTCTTTCCATTTAAGATATACTCCATTAATTTATTCATATCTGTAATGTAGTATACACCATCTATTTGACTAACAATTCCTTCATTCATTAATTTTTCAGCTACTTCTTTCCATGAATAGATAACTATTGGAGTATTTAGAGTTAGTCCTCCTTCTAGTACTGTATATCTATCACTTTCTCCTGCTTCTTTATTAGGAGATAATTTATAGTAGTCATAGAATCTTTGATCGGATGTAAATAAAGCATCATATTTGGATACACCTTCTGTATTTATGGTTATATCTTCTCCATTAGAAAGTCGATTAATAATATTTTGATTACCTAATCCAACAGATTCTCTAATAAGTGGTTTTGTAATGGTTTTTCCATTACTCCATGAGTCGTAAACAACAGTTAATCCATATTTATTTTTTAGTATTTTGTTTACTTTTTCATCGGCAATAAAATCTTCTTTTCCACCACCGGTTGCTACATAGATGGTAGTTGTTTTTCCTATTCCTCCATTATTATCGGAAAATGTTTTTATTCCAATAATAACTACTATTAGTAGAACAAATATAATGATTCCAATAATTCTTTTTTTATTCATGGTTATCCTCCTTTACTTTTAATGAATTTTTATCTAGTCCATCTGATTTTAACATAGAGTTTAATACTTTAATTTCTACATTGGTATCTAACATATCTGATTCATATAGATTATTTAAGAATTTTTTAAATACGTCGTTAATTTCACTAATTGTCTTACTGGTTGATTCATAAAATTTTTCTATAGAAGTTGAGGAAATTTTTTGATTTTCAATTTCATCAAATCGATCGACTAATTTAACGGTTACTGGTAAGTAATAGTCAAAAAAATTTTTAATTTTCTTTTCTCTATCAGGATTTTTCTCTATTGTTTTAATAATTTTATTAACGGTATCATTGATTTCTTTTAAATTTGCTTGTATATTTTTGTCTTCTATTTTAGGAATCATTTCTAAGATATGTTTATTTTGTTTTTTAGCATTTTCTAAGGTAGTAAATAGATTTGGATTACTGTCTTTTAGGCTAATTTTAAAGTCGTTTCTTAAAACTAATTCTCCTGCTACAAAAGCAGCTGTTCCTATGGCTATGGATGGTAAGATAGGAACAGATAGTGCTAAGTATGGAATGGCAAAGAATGCTCCTCCAACTACAGCTGATGCTACTTCACTATTTTTCATAATTAATTATATCCCCTAACTTCTTTAAATGCTTTTAAAAGGTTTGTTTTACCATCAAAAACTTTGGCATTGGATAAGTCTGCTATTTCTTCTAGTTGTCTTTCTACTGCTTCTCCAAAGGTAATACTATAAATTGGTATTTCTTCTCCTACTTTGTCATATTTTTTCTTCAAGCTATTATAAGATCCTATATTAATCATTCCATCTGTCATAGAAATAATAGTTTTTGTATACTCATCACTTTCTTTATCTAGTATTTTAATTCCTTCTATTATGGCATCATAAAGATCCGTTCCTCCATCTGGAGTGGTATTATTAATTAATTCTATTAATTTTTCTGTATCATATCCGCTATCAGTTGTTAGGATAGAGTCTACTTGACTACTAAATAGGATAACGGTTATTTTATCTTTTTTAGAGAATTGCAATTTATCTTCTTTGGCTTTTTCATAGCTTAATATGTAGTTCATAGCTTCTTTTAATTCTTTTTCTCCCTCATCATACATACTTCCTGAATAGTCTAAGCAAAATACTACATGTGTTGGTTTTCTAAATTCTTCAATGTATAAGTTAATAGCGGAAGTAATGACTTTTTTAGATGGGAATTTTGTTACATTTAGGTATTTTGTTGTATCTATTCCCCAATTGGATTTAAATACTTCTGAATTGGTTTTATCATTTACTCCTCCATACCAAGTGCGTTGTCCATTCTCTTCTAGCATCTTTTGTCCTTCTTCACTTAGTAAGTAGCTTTGAATACTCAAGAATGTTTCTTCTTTACTTTCATCATTATTGATAAAAGCAAATGTGGAGTCATTAATAGCTACTCCATCTGTTGGATAGATAAAGTATAGTTCTTCTTTCTTTTGTTTTTCTAGTGCTTGATTAATAGTAATTAAAGAGGACTCAGAGGCAATTACTGCTTCATAGTCATCATTTTTTAAAAACATCTCTTCTAAGTAATCTTCATCTCCACTGACTCTTTCTACTCCAGAGAAAAGGTCTATTAAATTATTTTTTAACTCTTCTTCTTGTAACATCTCTTCTGTTAATATTTCTGGGTTTCCAGAAAGTGATGATACAAATCCTAAGTAAGCAGTTGCCCCTGTATTAGTCTGTGTAACAGAAGACATTACGTATTTCATCTTTTTTTCTTTTATAAGATTTAGTATTTCTTCATTGGTTATTTCTTTATTGATTAGTCCTAATTCTTCTGCTTTATTCTTTTTTACTCCAAATACTACTGGACTAATACTTATTGATTTAGAGTCTTTTGTTAAATAGGAATTATCTAACATATATAGCCACATAGAGTTAGATATCCATACTGCATCATATTGACTAGAATTTGTATTTAATTCATCTACTATTTCTAAGTCTCCTAAATACTTGAAACTTATTTTTTTATTTATACTTTTCGCATATTTTTGTATTTCATCTTCTACTGCTTTATTTTCATAAGATGATAGTATTGTTAAAGTACCACTAGAGTAACTATCTAGTTTTTCAGAAATAGTTTCTACTGTATTTCCTATTATTTTAAAGAATACATAGATTATTAATAATACAATTAT
>CAMUZJ010000063.1 GCA_947165195.1 uncultured Bacillota bacterium | reverse complement strand
TCTAATATCTTTTTTACTTCTTCTCCACATTCTGGATTAGTACCTGATTGATTGTATACTAGAGGTGAAAATACTAAATATCCAGCAATTGATAGTTGTACTTCTAACTCTCTAAATAATTCTTCATATTTTGTACTTCCAATTAAACAAACAGTTGAATACATTTATTCATCCCCTTTTCTATTATTACTAGAAGTATTATCATTTTTAATATATTTTTTAGAAATAATGATGACTGCTCTTACAGGTAGTACTTCCTTTGAGTTACCTAAACAAAATCTTGCTTCTTTCTCTTTTTCTAAATCTTTTGTACAAATCATTACAGGTTCTGTTGTCTCTTCAGTATGATATACTGTATCTGTTACTGTTTCTTTCTCATAAACAAAGCTAGGAATTGAGAAATTTGCTATTTCTGTTTCTGGTTCTGGTGAAAAATCTACTTGCTGCATTCCGGCTAAGTTTGCTAAATCTAAGTAGGCAAATTTTCTTATTTCTACGATATCTTTTTTTTCTGCTTTTAAGGAAGTAAGTAACTTTTGTTGATAATCGGTTGTTAAGTAATTATCTACATCACTATATAATACTTTTTTAGCATTAACATCTTCATCACTTAATAAAGTAACATTTTCCGTATTTTTAATAGAAGCATATAGTACATGCCATTTACTATTATCTAGTAAAGTAACTTTATCTCCTACTTTATAAGCATCGAAAGATATCTGCTCAGTATCTTCTTTTACAGGTTCTGTACTTTCTTTACCATTATTCATCAATTTATAAGTAATTGTAAATACTAATATAAAAGTAATTATAGAAACGATACCTACAATAATCCATGTCTTAATATTATTTTTTTGTTCTACTTCTTCTTCCATTATTATTTCCTCCTACAATAATATTATCATGGATTGATTAAACATTAAATATTTTTTTTAATTCTTCTTTTACTTGTTCAAAATAAAAGATAAAGATACCTGATAATACAATAAGAGCTAGTGCAAAACATATATAAGATAATAAATTATGAGTTGTCAATCCTAATATTATTAATATAATAGGAATTAATAGTAAGATTAGGTTCAATATGATTAATTTAAAATAATTTACTAAATAACTTTTTCTTAAAATAATGAATACGATACTATTAAATCCTAATTCTAATAAGCAAATTATAGGAATTACATAATTGGTAATAACCGATTGTTTTGTATATAGATACCATAATATTAGTAAGGTAACTAAGAATAAGCCATTTTTTCCTATTAACTCCAATACGTTTTGTCTATTTTTTAAAATATAGAAAATAACTGCATAATTAGAAAGTAATCCTCCTGTTATGAATATGGTTACGCATAATTTATTAGATATATATAGTTCGATAAATGTACTAAGGATAATAATACTTAGTGATGTAAATAATAGTATTTTTAGTAATAAAGATTTTTCTCTAAATATAGTGATTGTTGGAAATATTTTTTCTTTACAATTTCCTACTAGTTTATTTTGACATAATGGACATAATTCTTCTTTTGTATGAAAATAAATATTACATTCTCTACATTTTTTCATCTAATCAACCTCACTAACGTTAATAGTGACATCTATTCCATTATCACTAAACCATCTGCAGAATTCTTTTATAACGTCGTTGTATTTATATACAGAAGATATTCCTATGGATAAATCATCTTTATAAGAACACATTATAAATTGAAATCCAGTAGTGGAACAAATAATATTGATATTATCAATATATGGTGTAATACTATCTTCTAATTTTATAATGCCAATATTAGATACGCAACTAGTACACATATTACTTGTAAATGTATCAATAATTTTTAAAACCATATTTTTCATAAATAATGGAGCAATTCTACAGAATATGTTTTTTTCAAAAGCTATATATTTATTTACTCTTTTTTGTAAGTTTTCTAATAATAAATTATCTTTTAATTGACTATCTACTGATTTCATTATATCTTGTATGCTATCATTTCTTGTTTGGTATTGGTAAACTACGGAAGTAAGACCAAAGTAGTTTTTTAATGAGGAAGATTTATAATAATTTCTAAGATCAACTGGTATATCTATTTTTATATTTTTATGTAAGTCCTTTTCATATAAAACATTCCTAAAGGAGTGAATTAATACGGATAGTAATAAAGTAGTTAGTGTTACATGATGAGTATGTGCTATATTTAATACTTTTGAAACACTCATATGAGCTTCTAAATATCGAGTAGTATATTTTAATTTTTTTTGTTTATAATGATAGATATTTTTATATTTTTTTATATCATTTTGACCTTTTTTATAATACTTTGTAAAACTATCTTCACTTTTTTCTATATGAGAGTTTTTAGTAGAAATATTTATATTTTCTAATTGGTATTTTTTTATGACATAATTACTGATTAGGGTTTTAAAAAATTCTACACTTCCTCTTCCATCAGAAAGAATATGTGATACTTCAAAATTAATCCTTTTATGGTAATAAGTAATTCTAAATAAGAAATCATTACTATTATGATAGATTTTTGCACAAATAGGCAAGTTTTCTTCTCTTACTATATATGTTTTATTTGTCTCTTCCAAGTAATACCAAAAGAGTCCTTTCTTTAAATTTACATTAAAGTTTTCATATACTTTTAATGTTTCAAGAAGAGCGTCTTGTAATATTTCTTTATCTACTTCATCTTTAATAGTAGCAGAGTAACGAAATATATTTTGAAAATGACCATCTGCTAAAGAGGAAAAGAGTTTTCCAACATTATCTAATTTATACCACTGTTTATTTTTCATAGGCACCTCTTATATATCTAATAATCATTATACTATTAATCTGCATGTAATACAAAAAAAGACAATTTCTTGTCTTCTTAAATATAGATTACTCTTTTTCTATTTTTTTTAATGTTTCTATATCTAGTTCTGTATTAAGAGAAACTTCTTCTAATGTATATCCTCTCTTAATTAAATTTTTTGCTATTTTTAGAGATGCTTGTAATTCTCCTTCTGCAAGTCCTTCCTTTTTGCCTTCTGCAAGTCCTTGCTCAACTCCTTCTTCTCTCGCATAGTCTAATCGAATTTGTTCTAGTCTTTCGCTTTCTTTCTCTTTATCATAAAGACCTAATATTTCACTTTTTTGACTCGCATCTATTGCATCTTGCCTGTATTCTTCCATTATTTTCTCTCCCTTTATTATTTTTTTTAACTCAACACTGTCTTTCTCATTAAATACTAAAAATAGTTTTTCTAGTAGAGTTAACGTTTCTTCATTATTGTACATTTTTTTTCGAATTAATGGAAGATAAATATAAAGAATTCTTATCTTATCCGTTAGTACTTCACTGTTTTTATTCTTAATATAAAACTCATCAATAATATTTGTATTACCATAAAAGTTAAAATTATTTATATTAATTTGTATCACTTTATTATAATGATACTTTTTATCTCCCTGTTTCATAGATCCAGCATATAATCTATTTATATAACTAATATTTCTCTCTAACGATGGAATACTCATATTATTATTCATTTCAATATTAAATACTTCTCCACCCACTGTACATACCAAATCTACTGTTTTTTTGGAATCATGGTAATTTTCTTTATCTAACTCTTCTTTAGAAAACTGAATACTATTATAAATTTCTTGATAATCTTTTTCTAATATCAAAGATAGTAGATAAGAGACATACTGTTTTCTTGATTCATTATTTAACATCGTATGAAACATAACATCTGATACAATAGGCAACATTTCCCCCCTTCTATAATCTTGTAGTCTGTAGCGGTCATCTTCTATAAGCGACCTTTTTAAAATTGGTTTCATAGAACCTCCCTTTCCGAGAAGTTTTTTTCTTCTCATTAATATTCTTCGGAAAAAAGGAGATAAATCAAAAAAAAAGGACATTTTTGTCCTATCTTTCTAGTAAGCTTAAACTTACTTTATTTTTTTCTATATTAATATCTTCTACATAGCAATCTACGATATCTCCTACACTAAATAAGTCTGATGGATGTTTGATAAAGTCTTTGGAAAGTTTCGATATATGAGCTAATCCATCATCATGTAATCCAATATCAATAAATAGTCCAAAGTCAACAACGTTTCTAACAGTTCCTTGTAGTTTCATTCCAACTGTTAAATCTTTAATATCTAATATATCGCTTTTTAGGATTGGCTGTGGATATTCATCCCTAGGATCTAAGTTAGGTTTTTTTAGGGAAGCTACAACATCTTCTAGAGTATAGATATCTGTATTTAACTTTTTAGCATATTCTTCTACAGATATTTTATTTAGTTTTTCTATTAAGGAATTCGTTCCTACTTGATGAATATCTTCTCCTAATTCTTCTAGTAATTTAAGGGCAATATTATAGCTTTCGGGGTGAATAGCAGTAGAATCTAAAATGTTTTCTCCATCGGTAATTCGTAAGAAGCCAATCGCTTGTTCATAGGCTTTATCGGTTAATAGTTTTTTCTTCTTAATTTCTTCACGAGAAGTAATCTTTCCTACTTTTTCTCGGTATTCAATAATTTTTTCGATAGCTTTTTTGGTAATTCCTGATACATATTTTAATAAAGAAGAGGAAGCAGTATTAATATTTACTCCAACACTATTTACACATTTTTCTACTACAAAGTCTAAGGAAGTAGATAATTTTTTTTCGGATACATCGTGTTGGTATAGTCCTACTCCTATTCCTTCTGGTGGTATTTTTACTAGTTCTGCTAATGGATCTTGAACTCTTCGACCAATACTTACGGCACTTCTTTTTTCTACTGCTAGATCAGGGAACTCTTCTAAAGCAATAGGAGAGGCACTATAAATAGATGCTCCTGCTTCACTAACGATTACGTATTTACAAGTTAAGTTATATTCTTTTATCATATCGGCACAGAATTTTTCTGATTCGCGGGATGCTGTTCCATTTCCTATAGCAATAATATCTACTTTGTATTTCTTTATAAGATTTACAACTATTTCTTTGCTTAACTTAATTCTCTCTTCTGTATTTCCATTTAGGAATGGTTTAATAACTGTAGAATCTAGGTATTTACCATTTTTATCTACGACTGCTAATTTACAACCATTAACATATCCCGGATCAAATGCTAAAACTACCTTTTCTTTCATTGGAGGAGTAAGTAGTAATGCCTCTAAGTTTTTACCAAAGTTATCTATCGCAGCTTCTTCTCCTTTTTCAGTTAAATCAGCTCGTATTTCTCTCTCTACAGATGGCTCAATTAATCTTTTATAAGAGTCTTCTATCGCTTCTTTTATATATTCTACTACAAAGGATTTATCATTTTTTATAATTTTTTTCTCTAAGAAATCAATAATCTCCTCTTTATTAACATCGATATTTACTGTAAGTATTTTTTCTTTTTCTCCTCTATTTAAAGCCAGTATTCTATGAGGTTTAATCCATTTAACTGGCTCGTTATAGTCATAATACATTTCATAGGTTTTATTTTGATCTTTTGCATTTTTCTTTAGAGAAGATGTAATAACGCCATTCTTATAAAAAAATGTACGAATACTTTTACGGTAAGAAGCATTATCACTAATCCATTCTGCGATAATATATTTGGCTCCTTCTATACATTTATCTTTATTTAAATCTTCTTTTATAAATTTAGAAGTTATTTCATCGATTGTACCTGTTGTTGGAAAAGACATCATGATTTTGGCAAGTGGCTCTAATCCTAAAGCAATTGCTTCTGTAGCTTTAGTCTTTTTCTTTTCTTTATATGGTCTATATAAATCTTCTACTTCTACTAACTTACTACATTTTAAGATACTTTCTTTTAACTCGTCTGTTAATAATCCTTTTTCATCAATTAGTCTTATAACATCTTCTTTTCTTTTTAATAAGTTAGCTTGATATTCATAGACTTCATTAATTTTTCGAATCGTTTCTTCATCTAAAGCACCAGTAGCTTCTTTACGATATCTAGCAATAAAAGGTATGGTATTCCCTTCTCCTAGCATTTCAAGTACTGTATTTACTTGTTTTTCTGTAATATTTAAATTA
>CAMUZJ010000062.1 GCA_947165195.1 uncultured Bacillota bacterium | reverse complement strand
TTTTTATCTGTTTTTTCTAATTTTTTAAGAACATCTTTTGTTACTTCAACAGCTTTTAATCTTACTTCTTCAGCAGCATCTCTTAAAATTGGAGTTCCTTTATCAATTGCTAAATCTACTAACTCTTGTGTTTTTTTCTTAATTTGCTCTGATTTTTTCTTAGCAATATCTAAAGCTTTTTCTTTATCAAGATCTGCTAATTCTTCTTTAATTTGATCAACTTTTTCTTGAAATTCAGCTTTTACCTCTTCTACATCAATATTTTTAATTTGATTGATTAATTCATTGATTTTATTCTTTAACTCTGCTCTTGTTTCACTACCTTTTTTAGGTGCAAATAAAACTCCTAATCCTGCACCAATAGCAGCTCCTGCTATAAATTTACCTATTCCTAATCCTTTTTCTTTACTCATAATATTTCTTCCTCCTCTTTCTTTGCCTTTCTTCTATTAAATACTTTAGAAGCTATACCATTAACAGCTCCTACTACAGTATTTCCCATACTTACGATACTATCTGTTGTCTTATCGATAAGGGAAAATGCTAAATTAAGGGAATTTACTTTTCCTTCTACATTATCCGCTATACGATCAACTTTATCTAGTACCTTAATTAATTTTATTCCAAGTATCATCAAAATTATTAATACAATTATACCACAAACATATAAAAGTATTGGTAATGCCACATTTAAAAAATCAATCATATCACTTTTCCTCCTGATACATATTTTCTATTAAATCAAATAAGTTATCACTATTATCGACATCTATTTCAGAAGTTTTATTTTTAGGTATCACCTCTTTTTTTGTATCTAATTTTGGAATAGGCCTCATTGGTGCCATTTCATCATTTTCAATTGCAAATAATTCAGGTTCTTCTCCATAATCATCTCTAACTCTTCTACCAGTTGCTTTTTCTTTACTTGCATCCACATAATCAACATTATATTCAAGACCTAAATCTTGAAAATATTCTAAAGCATCTCCCATAGTTACTTCTTTAATAGATGGCTTTACTTCATCTTTACTTAAATCGACTAATAAATTTCCATCATCTTCCTCTTCTTCTCGATGTTTTACTATTACTGGTTTTGTTTTTTCTACGACTTTAGTCTCAGTCTTGTGTTCAACTTCTTTTGTACCATATGCTTTATTTCGAACATTGTCAACTTTTAAACTATCCTTCGAATAATTACTTACTTTAGGATTTTTTTGTACGACATCTTCCTTCTTATAATTTTTATCTAATACTCCATATATAGGAGAAATAATTGGTGATGGTTTAAATCCAGTTCTATCCTCTTTCTTTTCATAAGCCTTACCATATTCTTGAACTAAGTTCTTATTAGATTCATCGATTCCATAAGGATGCTTTTCTTTAGGCTTTTCATCCCTATAAATTACTCTATCATCCTTTACTGGCTCATTTGAATAATGATTAGAATCGTCATTTGTATAATAATCATCTATATTATAATCATTTTCATAAGAATTAGATGGATAGTCACTCTTCATTGAATCAATCGATACATTTTCTTTTCGATTTAAAGAATCATAATAAGAATCTGTACTCGGACCTTCGATTGGAGTATCTACTTTTTCATCAGTATCAAAATGACGTTCCTTCTTTGGTCTTGATAAAATAATCTTTTTAGCAATCGGCTTATCTTTTTTTATATCCATCTGTTCTTTTTCTTCAGGTTCAATAGAAGAATCAACTTGCTCTTCTTTTTTTGTCTTTGGTTTTACCTCAACATACTCCTCTTCAAATAAAGCATTTTTAATAGTCTCAAAAAATTTCATGAGTTCACCTCTTTTTAATCGTTGTCAATATCTATTTGATCTTCATCTTTAAATTTAGGATTATCAATTTCTTGGTATACATCTAAGAAGTCATCTTTCTTTGATGTAGTATCTTCAAATAAGCTAAAATTTTCTTCTTGATAACTCAATATATTATCCCCTATTAAACTTTCCAGTATCTTATCATTAAATTTAATTGAACGTAATATATAACTCATATTATCTACGGAAGTTACTAAGTCTCTCTCAGAAACCAAACATTCCATTTTAGCATAATTATACATATAATTAATCAAATAATATCCATCATCCTGTTTATCAATTTGTATATATCCTGTTTTTTTATTATAATTTATTTTTCTAGAAAAATGAGAAGTATCATTTTCTTGATAGGTATTTTCTACTTTATGGTAATAACTAATAGCATCTACATATAAATAATACTTATAGCCTTTAGCATCTACAAAAGTAGCATTGTAGTCTTCTTTATTTAAGAACTGCATCCCTTTTGGAACATAATACTTATACCCTTCAAAATAAACATTATGAATACTTGACTTTTCTGATAATAGTGTTTTTATATTTTTACCTATATCAACATTGCTTAATGTTTTTACACTACAACCAGTCATCAATAATACAATAGAGAGCAAAACAACAATTCTTTTCATATTTCACCTACTCTTAATCCATTATATCAAATTTTTTATAAATGTGAAATAAATTCCAATTATTTCTTATTGTTAGACACATCTTTTGTAGCAACTACAGAATATATTGGCATCCCTTTACTAGAAAATTTATCTTCATATTCGGTTGTAATTAACTCTTCTTCAGTAGTTTCATGTAAATTAAAAGATATATTTTTTAGAGAATAACCATACTCTGAAAAGCTTTCTAAAGAATAAATATATAAAGGCTGATTATCAGTTCTCATATAGATTTCACAACTCTTAGAAAATATTTTATCATATTTTTCTAAAAAGACTCTACTGGACAATCTTCTCAAACTATGTCTTTTTTTAGGCCATGGATCAGAAAAATTTAAATAGATTCTTGATATTTCTTTATCAAATATTTTATCTATATTTAAAGCATCTAATCTTATTATATATAAATTATTTAACTCCTCTTTAATCTTTGGAAGAGATTTTGCTAAAACACTATCAAATTTTTCTATTCCAATAAAATTAATATTAGGATATTTCATAGCATTTTCTATTATAAATTTTCCTTTTCCCATACCTATTTCTATATAGATTGGATTATTATTAGAAAATAAAGTTTTCCATTTACCAATATATTCTTCTGGATTTTTTACTAAATAACTAGAGTTATTTAATATTTCTTCTTTATTTTTTACATTTCTTAATCGCATAAACTTCACCTGAAGTTATTCTATCACAATTACTATATTTTTTGCATATAATAAAAGGAAAGTAAGGGATTTTATGAATCAATTTCCATTTCCATATATGCCACCAGCTATATCACAGAATAAAATTCAAGAATATCTAGCAAATATAGAAAATGAGTTAAAAAGAATAAATGCAAAGCTTGATAAATTAGATAAAGAAAAATCCAGCTCTAACACGTATATACAAAAAGATGATAATTTATACATGTTATGAACACTATTTGTGTTCTTTTTTGTTGCTTATGAATTTTCTATGGTATACTTATTTTATAAGAAAGTGAGGCATAAAATGTTAAAGCTTAAGAATATTGAGAAAGAGAAGTTTGATGAATTTGTAAAAGAAAATCCTCATAAATCTCATTTTTTACAATCTGTTTCATGGGGAGAGTTTTGTAAAACCAAAAAAAATTATACTCCGTTTTATTTAGGATTAGTAAATGAAGATGATCAAATTGTTGCGGCCACTTTATTATTACAAAAACATCTTCCGTTAAAATATTGCTATTTTTATGCACCTCGGGGATTTGTATTAGATTATCATAAAAAAGAATTAGTCAAAACAATGACTTCTAAAATAATTGAATTTGCAAAATCTAAAAAAGCAATTTTTGTAAAAATTGATCCAGATATTATTATTAAATCTTATAATTATTTAAATGAAGAAAATGAAACTAAGTACAACAAAGATGAAATTCTCAACTTATTAACTTCTTGTGGTTTTAAGCATTTAGGTTTTACAAAGAATTTTGAAACAATGCAACCTAGGTATAGTTTTCGAATTGATTTAACACAAGATTTAGAAGTAATAGAAAGCCATTTTTCAAAGACTACAAAGCAAAGAATTGCCAAAAGCTTAAAATTAGAAACAGAAGTAGAAATTGGTACAATAGAGGATATACATGAGTTTTATAATTTAATGATGTTAACAGAAAGTAGAAAAGATTTTGTATCTTATGATGAAGATTATTATAGAACTTTATATGAAATATTTAATAATAATGAGAATAGTAAAGCCACTTTATTTTTAGGAAAAGTTAATTTAGATAAGACAATTGACTCTTTAGAGGAAAATTTACAAAATATTAATAATCAAATTTCTATTATGCCAATTGATAATTTGAGTAAAAGTGCTAAGAGTAAGTTAAACGAATTAGAAAAACAAAAGGAAAATATGTCAAAGGATATTGAAAAATATAAGAAGTATCGTAATGATTATGGTAGTAACATTACATTAAGTGCTCATATGATTGTGGAATATGGAAATAAAGCCTGGGTTTTATACGCTGGTAATCATAATATTTTAAGTGAAACTTATGTTAATTATAATACGTATTTTGAACATATTAAGTATTGTAAAGATAGAGGTTTAAAAGTATATGATCAATTTGGAACTATTGGTGACTTATCAGAGAGTAATCCTAGATTAGGTCTTCATGAGTTTAAAAAGAAATTTGGTGGAGACTATGTAGAGTTTATTGGAGAATTTGATTATGTTACGAATAAATTCATGTACTTTGTCTTTACGAAATTAGTTCCTATTTATAGAAATATGATTAGAAAGAAAAGCAAAAAGGAGATTGAACATGAAGTTTCTGGAATTAAGTGAAAAAGAGTTTAAAGAGTTTGCGGATAGTCATGAGCAAATCACTTTTCATCAGACAAGGGAATGGGCAAATCTTAAGAAAAAGAATGGTTGGATTCCTTTCTATGTTGGTTTAAAAGATAAGAATGAAATAAAAGCTGGTGCTCTACTACTAGCAAAAGAATTGCCTATTATAAAGAAGAGATTATTTTATTCTCCTAGAGGAATCTTAATAGATTATAAAGATAAAGAACTATTAAAAGAATTTACTAGGGAAATAAAGAAGTATTTAAAACAAAAAAATGGCTTTTTATTAAAGATTGATCCTTATGTTGAATATGTAGAACATGATAATAATGGTGATGTTGTAGAAGGTGGCTATCATAATAAGGATGCTTTTCAAAACTTAGTCGATTTAGGATATAAACATTATGGTTTTAATTTAATGCAAGATACTCTACAACCTAGATGGATGCATGTTATTGAAATAGATGGTAAAGATGAAGATGCCATTCAAAAAGATATGGAGTCTAAAACAAGACAAATCTTAAGAAAAAATGAAAAGTGTGGTATTTCTACTAGAGAGATTGAAAAGGATGAATTACCATTATTTAAAAGTATTATGGAACATACTTCTGATAGAAGAGAGTTTATTGATAGACCTCTATCGTATTATGAGAATATGTGGAATTCTCTACATGATGCTGGTATTTTAAAAATACTTATCGCTGAAATTGATTTTAATAAGTATGAAGAAAATACCAAAGCTGAGTTAGAAGAAATAGAACATTCTCTTAAAGATAGAATTTATAAACATGATAATAATTTGTTAAAGATGAATGAGAAGAAATATGTATCTACCAATAAACAGGATGAGGATTCTATTGAGAGATTAAAAAAACAATTAGAAAAAATTGCCGAGTATAAAAAAGAGTATGGAGATAAGAAAACTTTAGGTGGAATATTATTTCTAATATACGGTAATGAAGTATTATCGTTATACGGTGGAACCGATGATAATTTAATGCAATTCCAATCTGCTTATACGGTTCATTATGCAGGAGTGAAATACGCAATAGATAACCATTATAAAAGATATAACTTTTATGGTATAACAGGTGATTTTAGAAAAGAAAATCCTTTATACGGCCTATACTTATTCAAGAAAAGTTTCGGAGGCCATGTCGTAGAATTAATAGGTGAGTTTGATTTAATCATCTCCCCATTTTGGTATCACTCTTATAATATAGCCTTCTCTTT
>CAMUZJ010000061.1 GCA_947165195.1 uncultured Bacillota bacterium | reverse complement strand
ATACAAAAAATACTGTTAAATTTTATGTAACAGTATTTTTTATTTTACTTATTTCTTATTTTAGCAAAGTTTTCTTTTTCTTTTTCAATTATTTCTTTATCATATCTATTATATAGTGGATTTATTTCTTTTGATAAAGTTATTTCTTTTAATCTACTATAATTCCAACTATCATTTTTTTGATTTAAGTAGTTTTCTACATTTTTTGTACTTTCTACTAAATATGGTTTTAATAAATTGTTGATATTAAATATAATATTAGAACAGTTATATAAAATATCTTGACACTTATTAGGATCTTCTTTTGCTAATGTCCAAGGGGTATTTTCATCGAAGTATTTATTAGAATAACTAATAAATTCAAATATTTTAGATAACCCCTCTTTTGTATCTCCATTATCAATATTTTTACCAACATTTTCATATAATTCTATTAATTTATTTTCTATTTCTGCATCAATATTGGTACTATTTATTTTTCCATCAAATGATTTATTGATAAATTGAAGTGTTCTATTTACAAAGTTACCCCATTTTCCTAGTAATTCTCCATTAATGGAATTAATAAATCCTTCATATGTAAAGTTAAAATCTCTACTTTCTGGATTATTAATACTTAAATAATATCTTATTCCATCTAGAGAATAAGTATCTAGTAAATGTCTTAAAGTAATGTAATTTCCTTTACTTTTTGATAGTTTTTCTCCATCAATTGTTAAATATTCATCAGAAATAATCTTATCTGGTAATGCATAGTTATCATTGGTTGCGAGTAAAAGAGATGGGAAAATTACGGTATGAAAAGGAATGTTATCTTTCGCATGAACTAAATAAATTTTATTTTCTCCTTTTTTCCAAAATTCTTCCCAATTTAGTCCATTTGCTTCAGCATATTTTTTACTAGCTGTTACATATCCCCATACATTTTCAAACCAACCATAGATTTTTTTATCTTTAAATCCTTCTATTGGAATATCTATTCCGTAATTTAGAGTACGAGTTGCACATCTATCTGGTATTCCTTCTTTTAGATATCTTTCTGTAAAGTTAACGGCATTTTCTCTCCAACTATTTCTCTTTGATTCTAATAAGTCGTTTATTTTATCTTGAAATTTTGAAAGTTTAAAGTATAGATTCTTATTTTTCTTGTAAGAAGTGGCATTTCCACAAATAGCACATTTTGTATCTTTTACTTCATCGATTGTTAATAGGCTTCCACATTTTTCGCATTCATCCCCTTTAATATCGGCTCCACATTTTGGACATATTCCAATAATATAGCGATCTGCTAAAAACATATTACAGTGCTCACAATATAATTGTTCTTCTTCTTTTTCCTCTAAAAATCCATTTTCATAATATTTCACAAATTGTTCTTGAACAAACTTTTTATGGTAATCATCATCTGTTCTATTGTACAAGTCAAAGCTTATACCAAAGTCTTTAAAATCTTTAGCAAATGAAACATGGCACTCATCTACTATTTCTTTTGGACTTCTTTTTTCTTTTAGTGCTTTTACCTCTGTTGGTGTCCCATGACAATCTGTTCCTGATACTAGAATGACTTTATTTCCTTTTAGTCTATGATATCTAGCTATTACATCTCCAGGTAAACTACTTGCTGCATGACCTATATGCAATTCCCCATTTGCAAAAGGCCAACTAATTCCAATTATAATATTCATATTTTTTTCCTCCTTTTAAATAAAAAACCTCTTAGAAATACTACGATTCCTAAGAGGTGAATAATTCACGTTACCACTCTTATTCTTTAATACATTACTGTATTAAACTCATTAGCCTACTTATGTCTGTGCATAGTTATAGGTATCTGCTATAACGGGCATTCCCGTAATGACCTACTAAGAGTCTTTCAGTCATTCACCTTAAGGGCCATGTTCAAAAAATACATACATCCTCTTTTTCACCAAACAGAGTTCTCTTTAATGCTTATATTTTTTTACTCTTCCTCGCAATGGCTTTGTGAATAACTGTATTTTACCATAGATTTACGAATTTGTCAAAATTTTTTTCATAGAAAAAAGCCCGTAAATACGGACTTTGTAAAAACTGTAATTAACGTTTTGAGAATTGTGGTGCACGACGTGCTTTCTTTAATCCTGGTTTCTTACGTTCTTTCTTACGAGAATCTCTTGTAATAAATCCAGCAGCTTTTAATACTTTTCTGTAACTATTTTCAGAATCAGCTGGAGTGTTAGCATCATATGCTAATAAAGCTCTAGTAATTCCTAATCTAATAGCTCCAGTTTGTCCTTGGAATCCACCACCAGATACAACTGCTTCTACATCAAACATTTCCCTTGTATTTGTAACATCTAATGGTTGGCATAAATCCATAACCAATACTTCGAAAGGTAAATAGTCATGAACATCTTTACCATTTACAGTAATTTTTCCAGTTCCTGGAGTTAAAGTAACACGTGCAACACTTGTCTTTCTATGTCCAGTTCCAGTATATCTTTTCTTATCTTTTGCCATAACTTAAAACCCTCCTATTTAACTTCTAGCACTTCTGGTTTTTGTGCTTGATGTTTATGTTCATTACCTGCATAAACAAATAATTTCTTATACATTTGTCTTCCAAGTCTATTATGTGGAAGCATACCTTTTACAGCTCTTTCCATCATTTCGATTGGATATTGTTCTCTCATAACTCTTGCAGTTCTTTCTCTTAAACCACCAGTATATTGAGAGTGATTATAATACATTTTATCATCTAATTTGTTTCCAGTTAAATTAACTTTTTCAGCATTAATGATAATAATGTTATCTCCACAATCAATATGTGGAGTATAAGTTGGTTTGTTTTTTCCACGAAGATAGGTAGCTGCTAATGAAGCAACACGTCCTAATGATTTACCTTCAGCATCAATTACATACCACTTACGTTCTACAGTTTCTTTCTTTTGCATATAACTTGTCATATTTTTTTCTCCTTATCCTATTAAATTGAACTTTCCCAGGGCTCAATTTATGTGGGGATGTTCGAATGTACCGATTAAAATTATACTAAATATTCCTTTAAAAATCAAGACTTTTTTACTTTTTTTATTTTCTAAAAAAAACTTTTCTTGTTCGCATCTTATCAAAATCAGAAGTATTATTACTAAGTTTATTTACATTTTTAAATGCCTCTTCTACTAACTTTGTAATATCTATTTTCCGATTATCTTTTATCTTATTCGAAAGAAAAGAAATATATTCAATATTACCATCTCCACCTTTTATTGGTGATATATCAATATTTTGAAGATAAAAACCACATGTATTTATTTTCTCTATAAAATTTTTAATTATTTCGATATGTACCTTTTTATCTAATATAACTCCTTTATATTTTGTAGCTATTTCTCTTCCACATTCAAATTGTGGTTTTATTAAGCCTACTATATCTATTTTTATATTTTCTTGTTGAATTTTCTCTATTACTTTTGTTAATGATATAAAGGAAACATCACAGGTTATAATATCAATATTTTCAAAGTAAAAATGCTCTAACTGTTTGAAATTAGTTTGTTCGTGTAATTCTATCTTAGGATTTTTTCTTAACTCTTTATCCATCAAATCTGTTCCTACATCAATTGCTATTATAGATGAAGCGTTATGTTGTAGAGCACAATCACAAAAACCACCTGTACTAGATCCAATATCCATTACTTTTAAATTGGTAAAGTCTATATGAAAACTATCGATTGCTTTTTCTAGTTTTAATCCACCACGGGATACGTATTTTAATCTATCATTTTCTTTTATAGTTAAAATGTCGTTATCTTTTACTAAGAAATTACATTTATCTATAATTTTATGATTACATTCTACTAATTCTGCCTTAATTAACTCTTGTGCTTTTGAACGAGATGGTACCAAATTACGGTTTACTAATTCTTTATCTATTCTATTTTCCATATGCACTCCTAATACTCTACATTATAAAGATATAATCCTTCTGCTGGTGCAGTTTTACCTGATTTTGTCCTATCTAGGCTCTCTAGTACCTCTTTTACACTTTCAGGTCTTACTTTATCTTCTCCTACTTTTATTAGGTACCCCACCATATTTCTAACTTGGTATCTTAAAAATCCTTCTCCTATAAATGTTATAATTAATTTATCTTTATCTAATTCTATGTTTGTAGAAAAAATTGTTCTAATGCAATTACTCTTTTCCTGATTATCAGTTACAAAAGCTCTAAAGTCATGTTCTCCTTCAAAATACTTTATAGCTTTTTTCATAGCTTCTACATCTAGTTTATAATTGTATTGAAAAACATAATTTCTCTCAAGAGGATTATATTCTCCTAAATTAATATAATATTTATATTCTTTTCTTTTTACATTGTATCTAGCATGGAAATCATCAGGTACTATTTTTGTTTCTATTACATGAATATCATCTGGTAAATTACTATTTAAAGCTCTTTTTAATTTGTATTCTGTAATATCTACTTCTAAGTCTGTATGTCCATATTGTGTTAGAGCATGTACTCCTTTATCTGTTCTACCGGTTGCTACTATTCCTGTTTTTTTATTATTATTTATTTTAGTTAAAGCTTCTTCTAACTTTTCTTGAATCGAATTCATCCCTTTTTGTACTTGAAAACCACAATAAGATGACCCATCATATGAAAACTTTATTAAAAAACGCATATTATCCCCTCTTTATACATGTTTATAAATATCTTTTATAATATCTCTAATATCACTATGATAGTCTATTTTTGCTCCTTTAGTTTTTTTAGCTAAATATATAAATTTTACTGAATCAGGTATATTAATCCCATTTCTTTTTAAGAAATCTACTCTATGAAAATTCTCCTTAGTATCTCCCGACATAAGAATATTATTATTTTTTACTACTACTATTTCATCTGAATACTGATATAAGATATTAGCATCTTCTGTTTTTATTACAATTGTTTTATTATATTTTTCTTTTAATTTTTGTAATAACATAAATAACCTTTTTTCTTGTTTTAAATCTAAATTTTTAAATGGCTCTTCTAGTATTAATGTATCTGGATTAGATAATAATCCTATCGCAATAGATATTAATTTTTTTTCAGAAGAGGATAGTGTTCTTATCTCATGATAAACATATTCTTCTTTTAAGCCTACTATTTTTAATGAATCTTTCATTTTTTTATCTATATCTCTTATATTTAAGTTTAGTCTTTTGATATTATCCATCATTAGTTCTTGTACTGTTAGTACATAGTTTGGAATAGTTAGTTTATCTAATACTTGTGATATTCTTCTTTGATTCATTATTAAATCTTCTTTTACTATTTTTTCGTTATTTATGACAATCTGACCTTTACCTATTTTCTTTAAACTTATTAAATCAAATATTTTATTATTTTCATCATTTATGATACCTGTAATTATATTATGATGAACAACTAAATCTATGTTTTCTTCATCTAGTCTATGATTTATAAAAACTATTTCCATAAAGTATTTGCCATCCTGCTCATATCTAACTCTATGTCTTTTATTAAATCATAGTCCTTTAACTTCACAGATAAGTCTATCATAAAAGGTACTCTCATTCCTATTTTATTTAGGATATTGTCTTTTTGTAATACTTCTATTGGTATTCCTTGTAGTAATATTTTACTATCTTGTATGATATATAGATAGTCTGTTTTTATTAAGTCCTCTAATCGTGTGGAAATAATTACTATCGTTAGTCCATAATTAGTAATTAGTTTTTTAAAGTATTCTATTAGTTTTGTTACTTCTTCATTTGTAAAGTAGGTACTAATATCATCAATCATTATCATTTTTGGCATACTAGCGATTGCTACTGCTATTTGTAGTTTTACAATATCGCTATCATTTAAATTAGTAATTGCTTCTTTTTTTATTTTCGTTATATTTAAGTATTTATAAATATCTCTTAGTCTTTTATTTTTTTCTTCTTTACTTAAGAATAGTTGATCAATTGCATATTCTATTTCTTCTTCTACGTTATAAAATATTGGTGTAAATTCTCCAGGAATTAAGACTTTTAATGTTTTATTGTAATCGATTAGTTTATATTCGTTTTGTTTTTTATGATTGATTTCTATACTGGAATCTACTGGAATTTGTTTATCTAGTATTCTAAGTAAAGTTGTTTTTCCACAATTATTTGGACCTGAAATGGAAGTGAGTTTCTTCTCTTCAATTGTTATTGAGAATTTTTCAAATACATT
>CAMUZJ010000060.1 GCA_947165195.1 uncultured Bacillota bacterium | reverse complement strand
TTGGTTAGTTCTAACAAAAAATATTATGACAAATCTACATATTTATTATTATCCAAATTTTCCATTAGAAATAATATCTTCTCATGATAAAAAAATATATGATGAGTTATTTCATTACATTAAAAATAAAAAAGTAATCTTTATATCAGATGCTGGTAAAAATACATTTTTAAATATTAGTACCAATCGGAATTTAAATTATTTTTCCGTACTAAATAGAGGAAATTTTGGTTATAATGGAATAGAAAAGTTGAAAAATAAATTAATGGAAGAAAAGAATGTCTATTTCATAATAGATACTAGTATTAAATGTAATGATAAATTTTGTCAATATATGGTAGAAATACCAGAATACATTCAAAAAAACTTTTCCTTTATAAAAAAAATAGGGGAATATGAAATTTATTACCATGAGATGAAATAAAAGATACTTTTCTTTTCATTTCACTTATAGTATAATGCTTATAGGATGGGAGATGGTCTTAAATTGAGTAAGATTTATACCGGAATTGAACTTGGTACTAATAGTATAAAAATTGTAGTTGCCGAAAAAATAAAAAATCAATATAACATTTTAGCTTCTACTACTTCAGCATCAAATGGAATCAAAAATGGAAAAATAATAGATGAGGAAGCTGGTATTGAAAGTATAAAGAGCGCTTTAGAAAAAACAGGACAAATGTTAGGAATTTCTATCACAAAAGTGGTAGCAGCTATTCCTCCAACCAATTGTAGAATGGATATTGTTGTAGGAAGTGTAGAAGTAGCAAATAAAGAAAAAATAGAAGGATCTGACATTAGTAATGTATTAAATGAAGCAATCAGTGGACATAAACTAGAAAATAATGAAATTATAACAGCAACTCCCATTAGCTTTGTTGTGGATGATACAGAAAATATAAAAGATCCAAAAGGAATGAGCGGTAAAACTTTAGAAGCAAAGATTGTAATCAGTAGTATTCCAAAAGAGGATCTATATAGATTATTACATGTTATTAGTTTGAGTGGAGTAGAAACAGTAGATGTAGCATTTACATCAACAGGAGATTATTTTACTAGTAAAAATAGTGAAACGGATAGTTTAGTAGGTGCTATTATTAATATTGGGGAAGAAACTACCAATATTTCTATTTTTAATAAAGGAATACAGATTAAAAACTCTGTTTTACCAGTAGGTAGTATAAATGTAGATAAGGATTTAGCATATATTTATGGAATTAGTTTAAAAGATGCTAGAAAAATAAAAGAAAATTTTGCTTTAGCGATGAGTGATAGAGCAGAGGAAGAAGAATCTATTCATGTTATCTGTACGGATAATTCTCATAAAGAAGTTACTCAAGTAGGAATTTCAAAAGTTGTAGAAGCAAGATTGAATGAAATCTTAAAACTTTCTAAAAATGAAATAAAAAACTTAACAAATAGAGAAATACGGTATATAATTATAACAGGTGGCCTTAGCGAACTTGAGGGGTTTAGAGAATTAGTCAATTCTTTATTTGAGGAACAAGCTAGGGTTTGTAAAATTTCTACTATAGGCATTAGGCACAATAAATACAGTAGTGCTTTTGGCGTTATTAAATATTTTAATGATAAGTTAACTTTGCGTGGAAGAAGTTATAATATGATAGATAAAGAAACTTTAGAAATTTTAACATCTACTGAAAATATTTTAAATAGTGACAATATTATTTCTAAGATATTTGGTCATTTGTATGATTAAGGAGGACGAGTTATGTTAGGCGGATTAGAAATGGATCAATTAGCAAAGATTAAAGTAGTAGGTGTCGGTGGAGGAGGAGGAAACGCCATTAACCGAATGGTTGAATCAGGTGTTAAAGGTGTTGAATTTATCGCTGCTAATACAGACTTGCAAGTATTAAATTCTTCTAAAGCTGATATAAAAATCCAAATAGGTTCTAATCTTACTGATGGATTAGGTGCAGGAGCAAGACCAGAGATTGGAAAAGAAGCAGCTCTTGAATCTAAAAAAGAAATAGAAGATGCACTAGTAGGTGCAGATATGATTTTTATAACTGCTGGTATGGGTGGTGGAACTGGTACAGGTGCAGCACCAATTATAGCAGAAATTGCACAAAGTTTAGGAGCATTAACAGTAGCTATTGTTACCAAACCATTTTCTTTTGAAGGAAAAAGAAGAATGGAGAATGCTTTAGGTGGTATAGAAGAATTAAGACAACATGTAGATACATTGATTATTATTCCAAATGATAGATTAAGAGAAATTATTGATAAAACAACTCCTATGATAGAAGCATTTAAAGAAGTAGATAATGTATTACGTCGAAGCGTACAATCTATCTCAGACTTAATCGCAGTTGTTGGTTTAGTTAACCTTGACTTTGCCGATGTTAAGGCAGTTATGGAAAAGAGTGGTCATGCTATTATCGGTATTGGTATCGGTATGGGAGAAGAGAGAGCAATTGAAGCTGCAAAGCAAGCGGTTTCTTCCCCATTACTAGAAATTCCAATTACAGGAGCAACCGATGCAATTATTAATATAACAGGTGGGGTTAACTTAACATTATTTGAAGCCGAGCAAGCTGCCGAAGTAGTAAGAGCAGCAGCAGGTACGGATATTAATACCATATTTGGTTCCGTTATTAACGAAAACTTAAGTGATGAAGTTATTGTTACTGTAATTGCAACAGGATTTGATAAGGCTAAAAAATTACAAGAGCAACGAGAAAGAGAAAGATTAAATGCTATCAATAATGCAAGACCACAACAAGAAGATTTATCTTTCCCAAACAGTGGACTAACGCAAAGACGCTCTACTTCTAGAGAAAGAGACGATTTTGGTTTACAAGCTGAAATTTTAGATAGTATTAAGCCACAAGAAAAGACGGAGGATAGAGAAAGAAATAGATACGAGTTGCCTCCATTCTTAAGAGATGAAACAAATTATTAAAAAAGAAAAAGTCTGGTAAAAACAGACTTTTATAGTGAATAAATTGAAATAAAAAATAGTCCATATTTCTGGACTATTTTTGTGATATTGATAAAACTAATTTCTTACAATTGTACCAATATCTTCTCCTAAAATAATCCTTTTTAATAATCCTTTTTTATTAACGTTAAAAACGTGTATTGGAATATCTTCATCCATACATAAACTAGTAGCTGTAGAGTCCATTACATGTAACTTTTGATTTAATACATCAATATATGTTATTTCATGATACATTTTAGCATCCTCATACTTTTTAGGATCCTTATCATAAACACCATCTACTTTGGTAGCTTTAATTAACACATCAGCTTTGATTTCAGCAGCACGTAATGCAGAAGCAGTATCTGTTGAGAAAAATGGACTACCAGTTCCACAACCAAAAACTACTACACGTCCCTTTTCAAGATGACGAATAGCACGGTCCTTAATATAAAATTCAGCAATTTGTCTCATTTCAACACCAGTTTGAACACGTACTGGTACATCTAATTGTTTAAAAGCATCTCCTAGGGCCAATGCATTCATAACAGTACCCATCATTCCAATATAATCAGAAGTAGCACGGTCCATATACTCATTACTCTTTCCTCTCCAGAAGTTTCCACCACCAACAACAATACCAATTTCACAACCTAAATCAGCACAGTCTTTAATTTCTTTAGCAAGTTCTAAAACTCTATCAAATTCAATACCAGTACCTTTGTCACCAGCAAGAACTTCTCCACTTAATTTTAATAAAATTCTCTTATATTTCAATTTATTCATCTCCTTCTCAAATACTATATCATGATTTAAGTATTATTCAAACAAATTTGTATTACTTTTAGATAGAAAGATTATAAAATTAAAGATAAATTTTTTTAATAAAAAAAATAGATGTCTTCTACTTACATAAAAGTTAATTTCTACTTGCAATCTAGATCATTTAATAGTATAATACAAGTACTTGCTGATACCAGGGGATGAGAATTTCCGACTCACGCTTAGTATTCAGTGAATAATTATAAGAAAGGAAGTGTTAATAATGGCATTAACAAAAGAAGAAAAATCAAGTATCATTAAAGAATTTGCTAAAAGCGAAAAAGATACTGGTTCTGCTGAAGTACAAATTGCAATTTTAACAAAAGAAATCAATAACTTAACAGAACATTTAAAAGTACACAAACACGATTTTCATTCAAACAGAGGTCTTTTAAAGAAAGTAGGACAACGTAGAAATATGTTACAATACTTAGCTAAAAAAGATATTCAAAGTTATCGTGAAGTAATTAAAAAATTAGGATTAAGAAAGTAGACACATTATTTTGGTGTCTATTTTTTTTGATAAAAGAAAGGTGGTTATTATGGCAAAGAAAGTATTTGAATTAGATTTTCATGGTAGAAAGTTGATAGTAGAACATGGAGAATTAGCAAAACAAGCAGATGGAGCAGTACTTGTTAGATATAACGATACAGTAATTTTAGCAGCAGCAGTAGTTTCAAAAACAGCTAATCTATTATCTGACTTTTTCCCATTAACCGTTAATTATCAAGAAAAACTATATTCAGTAGGTAAAATTCCCGGAGGATTTATTAAAAGAGAAGGTAGACCAAGTGAGGCAGCAACTCTTGCAGCTCGTATGATTGATAGACCTATGCGTCCATTATTTCCAGAAGGATTTAAAAACGAAGTACAAGTTATTTCTACTGTATTATCGGTAGATCAAGATTGTTCTCCAGAGTTAACAGCAATGTTTGCCTCATCTCTTGCAACATCAATCTCTAAAATTCCATTTAATGGGCCAATTGCTGGAGTAAAGGTTGGTAGAGTAAATGGTAAATTTGTAGTAAATCCAACCCCAGAAGAATTAGAAGTATCCGAGTTAGATTTGACAGTCGCAGGTACTAAAGACGCTATTAATATGGTAGAGTCTAGTGCTAAACAAGTAAGCGAAGATATTATGTTAGAAGCATTGATGTTTGGACATAAAGAAGTAAAGAAATTAATTAAATTCCAAGAGGAGATAGTAAAAGAAATTGGTGTTGAGAAAATGGAATATGAAACTCTAACACCTGAAAAAGAAATTATTGATAGAGTAACAGAACTAACAGAAGAAAGAATGGATAAAGCTCTACGTATTAAAGATAAGTTAGAAAAATATGCCGCAATTGATGCGATTAAAGAAGAAGTATTAGAGCTTTATACGAGTGAGTATGAAGATACTTTAAAAGAAGAAGAATTAAAAGAGTTATTAGTAAAAGTAAATATGGTATTAAGTGATATCGAATATAACTTATTTAGAAATATAGTCGTAAAAGAAGGAATTAGAGCCGATGGTCGTGCAATGGATGAGATAAGACCTCTATCAACAGATATCGATTTACTTCCTAGAGTCCATGGTTCTGCTTTATTTACTAGAGGACAAACACAGAGTTTATCTACAACTACTTTAGGAGCTTTAAATGAACATCAAATTATAGATGGACTAGGATTAGAAGACCAAAAGAGATTTATGTTACATTATAACTTCCCACAATTTTCAGTAGGAGAGACTGGTAGATATGGAGCTCCAGGGAGAAGGGAAATAGGACATGGTGCTTTAGGAGAGAAAGCTTTAGCTCAAGTGATTCCTAGTGAAGAAGAATTTCCATATACGATTCGAGTAGTATCCGAAATTCTAGAATCGAATGGATCCTCTTCTCAAGCAAGTATTTGTGCTGGATGTATGTCCCTAATGGCAGCTGGTGTACCAATTAAAGCACCTGTTGCAGGAATCGCAATGGGTCTAATTACACACGGAAAAGACTATACCATTTTAACAGATATTCAAGGAATGGAAGACCATTTAGGAGATATGGACTTTAAAGTAGCAGGAACAAGAAATGGTATTACTGCACTTCAGATGGATATCAAGATTAAAGGAATTACCGAAGATATCCTAAAAGAAGCTTTGGAACAAGCAAGAAAAGCTAGATTACAAATTCTAGATGTAATGGAAAAACAAATTAAAGAACCTAGAAAAGAAGTATCTAAGTATGCTCCTAAGATGGAAACATTTATGATAAATCCTGCTAAGATAAAAGATGTTATTGGTAAGGGTGGAGAAATGATTACTAAGATTATATGTGAGGCATCTAACGTAAAAGAAGTAACCAATGTCAATGCAGTAAAAGTAGAATTAGAAGATGATGGACGAGTAATTATCTATCACTCTGATAAAGAAATTATTGATAAGACAAGAGCAATGATTGAAAATGTCGTAAGAGAAATTGAAGTTGGAAAAATCTACGAAGCAAAAGTTGTAAAAATAGAAGAATTTGGTTGCTTCGTACAAGTATGGCCAGGAGCTGAAGGACTAGTACATATCTCTCAATTATCGGATGATAGAGTAGAACATGTAGAAGATGTCGTTAGTATCGGTGATGAAATCATCGTAAAAGCTTTAGGACCAGATAAGAAAGGAAGACAAAATTT
>CAMUZJ010000059.1 GCA_947165195.1 uncultured Bacillota bacterium | reverse complement strand
TAGATTATCCAATTATAGAAGTAGATAAAGATTTAGAATTTAAAATTAAAAATGGGCAACCTTTAAAAAATATTTATCAAATAGAAGATTTAGTAATATTTAAAAATAAAAAGAATAAATTACTAGGAATTTATAAAAAAGTAGAAGATATCTTAAAAGTATGGAAAAATTTTTAGAGTATAATTCTTTACAAAAATAAGAAGTTTTGATATGATAGGCTGCATTAAAAGAGGGATTTGGTTTATGGATGATTATTATAAAATATTAAAAATTGAACCTACAGATGATTTAAATGATGTAAAGAGGGCCTATCGACAATTATGTAAAGAATACCACCCAGATTTAGGTGGTAGAGATAGTGAAGAAAAATTCTTAAAAGTAAAGAATGCATATGAAAAATTAAAATCGAAAGAGGCTTTAAAAAAGTATTATGAGTTTTATAAATTACAAGAGTCGAATAATGATTCTATGTTAACACCAGTTCAACCTAAAGAAGTTGAAATTTATGAACCTGAATACAAAGTAGAAGAAATAAAAAATGCAAAAAGTAATAAGCATATTGTACCAATTGTTGCTACTTCTATTGGGGCATTTATGTCAGCAGTTGCATTGATTGCAGTTGTTATGAATGCATTGAAGACAAATCCAGAAGAAAAGGAAAATAATGTAGAAAATAAATCTTCCGTTTTAGAAAATCAAGAAATACAAAATCTACCTAAAAAAGAAGAACCAGCCGAATATATTTTAGTAAGGGACTATGTAATTCAATCAAACGATACCTTATCTTCTTTAGCAAGGGATGCAGGAATAACCGTTAAAGAATTAAAACAATATAATTCCTTATATGATGATTTAATTATCGATGGAAAACATCTTTATATACCATATAAAGTAGCTAAAGAAGATTTACAATACTATACAAATACCTATTCAATAGATGGATGGAACTTATATGATGTTGCTAAAGAAGTAGGAACAACAGTAGAGACATTAAAACTATTAAATGATGAAGCTATTGAAGAAATAAATGGAGTATATGTTAACATATCTAATATATTAGTACTTCCTAATTTTATCAAAAAAAGTGAATTAAATAATATGAAACAAAAGACATTAAGTCCAATAAATTAATATAAATTACTAAAATTTAAGAAAAAACATAGGAAAATCGCGAAAAATTCATAAAAAACTTTGTAAAAATGAAAAAACATGTTATAATGAAATGCAGAAAGGAGTGGGACCAGTTGTTCCACTCCTTGTTGTTTAGGAGGTGTTAAGATATGAAAGATACGGTATCTTCCCTAGTGGACTCTAAAATAAAAGATTTAAACGTTCATGTAGACGATGCGTTTACATCTTTAGAAGAAGGAAAGAAAATATTTAATATCGTATTGGACAGTAATGAAGTAATTGATTTAAATAAGATTACAGATGCATCTAGAATCATTAATGAAATTATGGATAAGCACGAAGAATTATTAGAAGATATTGATGAATTAGATATCTATTCAAAAGAGAAAGGAAAAATAGAAAATGAATAGTAAAGAGTTTAAAAAAGCTTTAGACAATATCGTAAAAGAAAAAGATATTGATCCAGAAGTAGTGTATGAAGCTATGGAATTAGCTCTAACTTCTGCCTATAAGAAAAATTTTAATTCAAAAACCAATGTAAAAGTTTTATTTGACCGTGCAACAGGTGAAATTAAAGTATATTCTTATCTAACTGTTGTACCAGATGATAAAATGACAAAAGAAGAATATGAAGATTACTTATTTGAACATTATACAGATGAAGAAGAAGAGGAAGAAGAAAATGCAGAAGAAACACCAGTTATTTCTTACTTCAACCCTGAAATAGAAATCAAATTAAGTGATGCTAAAAAAATTGATAAAACATTAGAAATAGGAGATACAATCGATACAGAAGTAACTCCAAAAGATTTTGGCCATACTGCTACATCCACTGCAAAACAAGTAGTAATTCAAAAAATTAGAGAAGCAGAAAGAAAAAGTATCATTGATGAATTTGGAGATAAGAAAGATGAACTATTAATTGGAACAGTAGCCCTAGAAGATACAGATAACTATTTTATAGATCTAGGTCGTACAAATGGAATCCTTCCAAAGAAAGATATCATTCCAGGGGAAAAAATAGAGATGGGGTCTCAAATAAAAGTTTATGTATCTAAAATTAATCTTCCAGGGGATAAGTCAAAAGAGGTACAACCAGAAACAAAAGATAAAAAGAAAAAAGAAAATAAAAACTTAACCATTTTATTAAGTAGAACACATTATGGATTTGTTAAGAGATTATTTGAACTTGAAATACCAGAAATTAATGATGGAACGGTTATGATTTATAGTGTATCAAGAGATGCTGGTTCAAGAAGTAAAGTAGCCGTTTACTCAGAGAATCCTTCAGTAGATCCAATCGGTGCATGTATCGGAGAAAAAGGTTCTAGAATTGGAAGAATTATAGAAGAATTACATGGAGAAAAACTAGATATTGTAAAATATGATAGTGATCCAGCCGTATTCATAGCAAATGCCTTGTCACCTGCTAAAGATTTAACAGTAGCAATTACTGATCCAAAGAAAAAAGAAGCAATGGTAATAGCAGATGGAGATAACTTCTCCTTAGCAATTGGTAAAAAAGGACAAAATGCTAGACTTGCTCATAATTTAACAGGATATAAAATTGATATAAAAACAACAGAACAAGCAAAACAAGCAGGCATTAACTTTAGATAGAAGGTGTTAAAATGAAAACTAGAAAAATACCTTTAAGAACATGTGTTGTTACCAAAGAACAACTTCCTAAACAAGAATTACTAAGAATTGTTAGAACAAATAATGGTGAAGTAATAGTTGATGAAACAGGAAAGATGAATGGTCGAGGAGCATACATTAAAAAGAATATAGAAGTTTTAGAAAAAGCAAAACAAAGTAAAATACTAGAAAAGAGATTAGAAATAAAAATAGATGATAGTATCTATGAAGAAATTCGAAAAACTATAGAAAAATAAAAAGTGAGGTGAGTCTTTATGATGAGTATAAAAGATTATGCAGAAGATGTAGGAAAAAGTGTTGAAGAAATCCAAGAGTTATGTAAAAAACAGGGAATTACCTATAAAGATGAAAATACTCTATTAGATGATATTCAAATTACATTGTTGGACAATGCATTATCAGGAAGTGATGAGGAAGAATCTGTAAGTGATTATGAAAATAATTACGATGAAGAAGTAGAAGATAAAGCAGAAGAATTGGCAAAAGATACAAGATTTGACTTAGATAATTCGACTACTTTTGAAAAAGTAAAACCCAAAGCTTCGAAAAAAGCTGAAATAAATAACGCAAAAACTAGCAATAAAAATTTCTTAAAAGAAAGAAAGAAAATGTATAAACATCGTGAAAAACTACAAAGTAATGAAGCTTCAAAAGATGAAAATGTTGTACTTTATAAAGAAGGTATGACAGTATCTGAATTTGCAGAAACTCTTTCTGTTCCAGCTATTGAATTAGTTAAAAAATTAATGCTATTAGGAATTATGGCAAATATTAATCAAACCATTGACTATGATAGTGCAGAAGTAGTTGCAGCAGAATACAATAAAGTGTTAAAGAAAGAAGAGACTGCAGATATTTCTAATTTTGAAAGCTTTGAAATAGAAGATAAAGAAGAAGACTTAATGGAACGTCCTCCAGTAGTAACGATTATGGGACATGTAGATCATGGTAAAACCACTCTATTAGACTTTATTAGAAAATCAAGTGTAGCAGTTGGAGAAGCTGGTGGAATTACACAAGCAATTGGTGCATACTCTGTAAAATGTAATGATAAGACAATTACATTTATCGATACTCCAGGACATGCAGCATTTACAGAAATGCGTGCTAGAGGAGCTTCCATTACTGATATTGTTGTTATTATAGTTGCAGCAGATGATGGAGTAATGCCTCAAACAAAAGAAGCAATTGATCATGCTAAAGCAGCTGGAGTACCAATTATTGTGGCTATTAATAAAATTGATAAACCAGAAGCAAATATTGAAAGAATTATGACAGGATTAGTAGAAAATGGTCTAACTCCAGAAGAATGGGGTGGAGATATTGTAACTACAAAAATTTCTGCTAAGACAGGAGAAGGAGTACCAGAATTATTAGAAAATATCTTATTAATAGCTGAAATGCAAGGGTTGAAAGCTAATCCTAATCGTTATGCATCAGGTGCTGTAATAGAAGCTAAGAAGGATAATAAAACAGGATCTACTGCCACTTTACTAATTCAAAATGGTACACTAAGAATAGGAGATCCTATTGTAGTTGGTAACTTCTATGGAAAGGTCCGTACTCTAAAAAATGATTTAGGTCAAAATATAGTAGAAGCATCTCCATCTACTCCTGTTGAAGTAACTGGATTAAGTGAAGTACCTAGTGCTGGAGATAAATTCATGGCATTTGAATCTGAAAAACAAGCTAAACAAATCGCAACAGAGAGACAACTTCGTTCCAAAGTACAAGATTCTAACTTTAGTGGTATGAGCTTAGAGGACTTATTTGGTAGAATTCAAGAAGGCGTAAAAGAAATTAAAGTCGTTTTAAAAGCAGATGTAAATGGTTCCTTAGAGGCAGTAAAAAACTCTTTAGAAAAAATAAATGTAGAAGGAGTAAAAGTAACAGTTATCCGTGCTGCAGTGGGAACTATTACAGAAAGTGACATTGTTCTAGCTTCTGCATCTGATGCCATTATTATTGGATTCAACGTCCGTGGTAACAATAAGACAATGGATACTGCTAAACAATATGGAATTACTATCAAGAGTTATGACATTATCTACAAAATTGTAGAAGAAATGGAAGCAGCTATGAAAGGTATGTTAGAGCCAGTTTATGAAGAAAAAGTAATTGGTACTTTAGAAATTAGACAAATATTCAAATTCTCTAAAGTTGGATTAATTGCTGGTTGTCATGTAACTAGTGGAACTATTAAAATAGGTTCCAAAGCTAGAATTATCCGTGATGATGTAGTAGTATACAATGGTTCTATTAAGACTCTTCAACATGAAAAAGATCAAGTAAAAGAAGTTAAAAAAGATATGGATTGTGGTCTAACTTTAGAAAACTGTCAAGATTATAAAGAAAAAGATGTTATTGAAGTATATGATCTTGTAGAAATAAAAAGATAATACAAGGAGGCATATATGGCTAATTTAAAAATAGAAAGATTAAATCATGCATTTCAAGAAGAAATTAGTATGATTATGAATCGAGAAATAAAAGATGAAGATTTAAAATTTGTAACTATAACAGGTGTAGATACTTCTAGTGATTTAAGTTATGCAAAAGTATACTATACAGTACTAGATAAAAATAAAAAAGAACTAGTAGAAGAAAAGCTAGAAAAAGCAAGTCCTTTTATTAGAACTGAACTTGCTCATAGAGTAGAAGTAAGACATACACCAGAATTAAAATTTCTATTTGATACTTCTATTGAATATGGAGAACATATTGATAAGATAATAGATAGTATTAATCAGAAAGAAGAGAATGAATAATAATTGATAGAAATCAAGAGTAATAAACACTACTATACTCTTGATTTTTTTATTTTAATTTCGTAAATTGAATAACTCAGAAATATTGAATTTAGACTCTCTATTTGATATACTAAAGTGGAGAATAAGGAGGAATAGTTAGTAGTTATGAAAGAAAAATCAATAAGATTTCAAATGAATAAAAAATCCTTTATCCTAATTGCTGTACTATGTATGGGAATAGGATTTTCCTATCTTACCAGTAATCTAACCATTACTGGTAACACAAGTGTTAGTGGAAATAGTTGGAATATTTATTTTACCAATGTACAAGTTGCAGAAGATAGTGTAGAAGCTAGTGTTATACCAACAACTTCAGGTACTTCAACAACTTCTCTTAATTATACAGTTACTCTAGATAAGCCAGGAGACTTTTATGAGTTTACGGTAGATGCCGTAAATAATGGTACGATTAATGCCATGATACAAAATGTTAATATGACAAGTTTAGATACAGATGTAGCTAAATTTGTTAGTTATACGGCAACTTATTCAGATGGAACTCCTTTAGCACAAAATGATGTATTAAAGAAAAATAGTACTGCTACCTACAAAGTAAGAGTAGAATTTAAAAGAGATATTTCAGAAAAAGATTTATCAGAAGAGGATATTAGTTTAAATTTAACTTTTGGAGTAAACTATGTCCAATCTCCTGAACAAGTTCAATCTAATTTTGTAAAATTGGTAAGAAGTAGTGCACAATCAGATACTGGTATTAATTTTGGAGCTATCTCATCAGCTAGTAATGGTAGAGGATTATATGTAATGCATGATACAACAGAAGATGATTATCCAATCTATTACTATAGAGGGGCAGTAACGAATAATAATGCCAA
>CAMUZJ010000058.1 GCA_947165195.1 uncultured Bacillota bacterium | reverse complement strand
TGTGTTAATTCATAGTCCATTGTAAGAGAATTAACTCCTACTTTTGCTCTTTCTTGATTGGTATAGTCTAGTACTTCTTTTGCTAAATCATAGTTATAAGTTCCATTCAAACTAATATTTAAGGTAGATGCAAATACATTGATCATGCATATTGTAACTACTAGGAATACAACTGGTATAGTAATCAAAATTCCTTTCTTTATTTTTTTCTTATTTATATCTTTTTTCATTTCTTTTTCCCCCTTTTTTGACTTATATTATATGCTAATTTTAGTAAAATACAATAGATTATCCTTATTTGTCGCCTTATAAAAGACAAGAAAAAGAGTATCGACTTGACACTCTTATTTCTTAGCAAAGAATCTATTTATCATACTTATCTAAAAAGCTTTGATAAACTCCATTTTTCTTTGTTCCTAAAACACAATCTAAGTTAATATTATCTAAGCTTTTAAATATATTATAGTCAATCTTTTCATTACTTTTGCGAAGATTTTTAATTAGCTCTTTTATCTCTTTTCTTTTACTTAAGTGCTCATCTTCATTGGTACTTTTATCACTAAATCTACAAGCACAGTTAATAAATGTTAAATCATTGTATCTAGCCCATGAGATAACAGCATCTTCTTTTACCATATATAAGGGTCTAATCAGTTCTAATCCTTTAAAATTGTCACTATGTAGCTTTGGCATCATAGTCTTTATTTCTGATCCATAAAACATCGATAAAAGAGTTGTTTCTATGACATCATCTAAATGATGACCTAGAGCTATCTTATTGCATCCTAATTTTTCTGCATAACTATAAAGACATCCTCTACGCATTCTAGCGCATAAGTAGCAAGCTCCTTTTAACTCGCTTTGTTCTACTACTTCAAAGATATCACTTTTAAATATTTCTACTGGAATATTTAAAAGGTGAGCATTTTCTTCTATTAGTTTTCTATTTTTTTCATTGTATCCAGGATCCATTACTACATAATGAATAGTAAATGGAAATTTTCCATGACGCTGTAGCTCCTGCATACATTTAGCTAGTAAAAAGGAGTCTTTTCCTCCACTAATACAAACCATTATCTTATCATTTTCTTCTATTAAGTGATACTCTTGGACAGCTTTTACAAATTTAGACCATATATCTTTTCGATATTTTTTAATAATACTTCTCTCTATTTCTTGATATTTTTCCATTTACTTCATCCTTTTCTAAGCCCCATATAGGAAAAAATTTATCTTATTATACTACTTTTATATCCATAACGCTATATCCTAATTTTTCTATTTTTTCTTTGATAAGTGTTTTATCTATTTCTTTAGAAGAAGTAATGGTTGCTATTCTTTTTTCTAAATTTACATCTACTTTTACTCCATCTATTTCTTTTAAGGCTTCTTCTAATCTTTTAGCACAGTGACTACAACTCATTCCTTCTATTGTACAAATCATTTTTGTTTTTTTATGAAACATATTCATTCTCCTCTAAGATTTCTTTTCTTTATTAGCATTTTCTATCTTAATATAAGTACCATTTACTAGTTTATATTCTCTATTTTTATTTTTGATTATTTTTTTATTAATAGACTCTTCTAAATCAATATCAAAGATTTCAGCTAGACCTAATAAGTAGATAGCTACGTCTGCTAGCTCTTCTGCTAATTCTTCTTTTGGTTTATGTTTATGATAAGCATCATAGGCTTCTGCTACTTCTCCATATAATAGGTTAAAATTCATTTCTGGATCTAGACTAAATCCTTTCTTGATTTTATTTTCGTATATTTCTTTTTGTTTTTCTTTTAAATCTACCATGTGTATTCCTCCTAATGTAAAGTCATTATAGCACGTTTTTTTAATTTTTATTCATATAATTATTAGTCTTATCTATAAATTCATATGAAGAGAAGTTATTTATATCTTTCTATTTCTTTATGCAACTAAAAAGTAGGATTTACTCCTACATTTGTTTCGCAATATAAAAATTCTTACCCTCTAGGTCTACGACGGTTTTTGACTAATTCTCTTTCAATAAATAACTTATCTATGGATACTCCTAATGTATCAGCTATTAAGTCAATATAATCAATTCTTGTATTTCTTTTAGCATTTTCTAGATTCGATACATAGGTTGGTGTTGTTCCTAAGGCATCCGCAAAATCTTCTTGTGACCAACCATTTTCTAATCGAAAATATACAATATTGTTAGCTAAAATTTTACGAGCTTTATATTTGCTTTTATTAGTCATCTAACATCTTTCCTTTAACTTACTATAATTGTAATAAGGACATGATTTATGAACCATACCAACTACGTAGTAAGATAGGTTTAATATAAACTTATCAAAGAAAAAAGTTTGATGAGTTTTGTCACATATAAAGTCTTTAATATATCTGCTAAGATACTGTTAATTTCTTCTTTGTTTTCTATTTCATTAATGGCAAAACATTTTTACTCTATCCACTATAATAAAACTGTCATGAAAAGAAACGTTATTATATTGCTTTATATATCATTGGTATTAGAGGATACTATTATTATTTTCTTATCTACATTTCTTAATATTTTTAATAATTCTTTTCTCCCACTTCTCTAATTACATAAATTTTCTTTTCTAACCCTTTTGTTTCTATCTCCATATTCTACCTCCTACAAAACAAAAGGGAGATACCCCCTAAAAAGGTATCTCCCGAATAGATATATTTTTACTTGCCCAAAATATAAATTATCGATTAAATTGTCTACACCAACACATGGCAAGTAATTGATGCACTTTCACTATATCAAATATTATTCTATGAATCAATCATTTTTTAATAAATTGTTAGTTTTTTAATTATTCACCAAAGAATCTTTTAATTTCAATTTCTGCATTTTCAACAGAGTCTGATCCATGGATTAAGTTTTCCGTTGTACTATTCGCATAGTCTCCTCTAATAGTTCCTGCTTCTGCTTCTAACCATTTAGTAGCTCCCATGATGTTTCTCATACCTTTTACAACATCATCTCCTTCTACAATCATAGCTAACACTGGACCTGATGTCATATAAGTAACCATATCTGGGAAAAATGGCTTATCTACTAAATGAGCATAATGTTCTCTTAAGATTTCTTCATTTAGAGTAATCATTTTTACATTGGTAATTTTAAAAGCTTTTCTTTCAATTCTTGAAATGATTTCTCCCATTAATCCTCTTTTTACTGCATCTGGTTTTAACATAATATAAGTTCTTTCCATTTTCTTATTCCTCCTTAAATATTTTATTTTTATAGCTGCTTTTTTACAGACCTACGTATTTATTTTAAGTTTTCTAAAAGCTACTAGTCAAGTACTTTTATTCATTTGCTTTAAAATTATAGATTGGTTTTATAATTTTTGTAATCTCTACGGTTGGTTCTATATATTTAATAATTTCTTGCATTGGCTTATAAACAGCCGGACATTCGTCTATGGTACTATTATTAACACTAGTTGTATAAATATTTTTCATACTTTCTTCATAGTCTTTTAATTTAATAAGCTTTTTAGCAGCTCCTCTTGATAGGATTCTACCAGCTCCATGAGGGGCAGAATTATTCCAATCTTCATTTCCTTTGCCTACTCCTATAATACAGCCATCTCTCATATTCATAGGAATAATGACTTTTTCTCCTGCTTTAGCACTAATAGCTCCTTTTCTTACTATATTATCATCGAATGCTATATAGTTATGAACGGATTCAAAGTAGTCTGATATATCAAAGTCCATGCATTCAGCTATCTTCTTAGCGATCATCAATCTATTTTGAATAGCAAATTCTTGACATATTTTCATATCATGTAAATAAGCATCTCTTCCTTCCTTTTCTAAATAGACAAAGTCATAAGGAATTTCTTTTTGAAAAGCTTTAAATTCAACTGATAATTTTTCTAAATCTTTTTGGATTTCTTTTTCTTTTCCTAACTCTTTATATTTTTTAATTAATTCTTCTCTTTTCCTAAGATATTCAAATATTTTACTATTACAATTTTTATCCGCCATATCTTGATAGTATTTGGCAACTTGTGTACCTAAGTTTCTTGATCCTGTATGAATGACTAAGTAACGATTTTTCTCTTCATCCTCATCTATTTCTATGAAGTGGTTTCCTCCACCTAAAGAGCCTAAAGATTTTTCTATCCAATCAATTCCAGATAACCATTTATAGCAATATAATTTTTCTAAATCAAAAGGAGCTTGTTTTTTTATATTTACACATCTACCACTTGGAACATTTTCACGAATGACTTTATCTAGTTTTTGAAAGTTAATTTTTACTTTTCCTAAATTTGCACAGTAGATTCCACATCCAATATCGACTCCTACTATATTTGGAATGACTTTATCTCCTAAATTCCCGGTAAAGCCTACAACACATCCTTTTCCTGCATGTACATCTGGCATAATACGAATTTTACTATCTTGAAAAGCATCTTGCATTAATAACTCATCTATCTGCTCTTTGGCTTTTTCTTCTATATTATCTGTAAATATTTTTAAATCTTTCATAAAAATTTGCCTCCAAATAAATAGTCTAAAACGTATTTTTGTTTTAGACTATTTGAATTTATGTATTTCTAGTACGTTTCAAGATTACTATATAATAATCTTTTCTTTTTTGTCAAATATTGTAAATAATTGTCGTTTTTTAGGAGACATTATTTTTCTTTTTTAGGTAGCATAATAACACTAGCTAAATTATGAATATCTATCTCTTTACTTATCTTTAATAATTCTTTATATTTTAGAGAACGCATTCTTTCTATTCTATCGGATATTACTTCTTTATATGATAACATATCTTCATAAATATTATAAGTAATGGCTGCTACATTATCGGACATTCTTACTTCATTAGCAATCCATACTTTTTTCATTCTATCAAATGTTTCTTCATCTAATAGCATATTTCTTAATTCATTTTTTATTTCTTTTAATAGTTTTTCTGGTTCATTTGACTCAGCCATTAAGTAGAACACTTTAACATCTTTTGTTGTTTCCCATTCACAATAAATATCACTTAGTAATTTAAATTCACGCATTTTCTCTTTAAATTCAGAACTAGAACCAAATAGAAGGGTTGTTATCATATGCAAATATAAGTCTAGAGTAAACGGGTCATATTCTCTGTATTGTTCTTTATCTATTTTTAATCCAATCGCAAGTTTAGGAACTTCTACAGAAGCGTACATTGTTTCTTCTTTTACTCTAACACTGATATCTTCTTTTATTTCTTTTATTTTAGGAGTAGCTCTATTTTCTATTAGATCTAATTCTTCATAAATAATTTTTAAAGCATCTTTATGGTTGAAATTTCCTCCGATAATTAGAAACATATTATTAGGACTATAGAAGTTATTATAGCAAGTATATAAATCTTCTTTAGTAATTTTATATACTTCTTCAACACTTCCCCCAACATCTATCCTCCTTGGAGATACATGAAAAATATTTTCTCTTAATTTCATTTCTAATTGAAAGTCAGGAATATCTTCATACATCTTTAACTCTTCTGCAATAATGCCTTTTTCTTTTTCTACATTTTCGTTTGTAAAGTATGGTGCATTTACAAATTGTAGTAAAAATCTTAAGTTTTCTTTAAATTTTTTGGTTCCATAGCAGATATATCTTGTATTATCAAAAGAGGTTGAGGCATTCGATCCTGTTCCACTTTTGGAAAAGTATGTGAAGGGGTCTACTCCATCTTCTTGTTCAAACATTTTATGTTCTAGAAAATGCGCTATTCCATCTGGTACTTTTATTTCTTTTTCTTCTCCATTGGGAGTAAAAGTAGTAATTTCAGATCCAAATCTAGTAGCGTAGCTAATAAAGTAATTCTTTTTATCTTCCATTGGTACCATAACAATTTCTAATCCATTTTCTAAGTTTTCTGTATAGTATGTTAAGTCCAATCCACTAAATTCCAACTTTTTCATCTTTCTCCCCCTCCAACATAAATACGGTATCCATCTTTATCTTTTTAGCAACTTTTACTATTTCGTTTTTTGTTACATTTTTTATTTTTTCTCTTTTAACGTCTAAATCATCACTATCTAAAAATTCCATAGCTAAATAAACATCAATAAGTCTATCTGGGCTTTCTTCTACTTCATCAAAGGCAGTTTCATAATATTCTTTTGCGATATCCATATCCGTATTTTCAAACTTTCCTTTTTTCATGTCTAGTAATAGTTTTTCTATTAATTCTAGTGTTTTAGAATAGTTTTCTTTATCTATTCCTGTTTGAATCATAAGTAAGTTATCATACTTTTTAGGAGTAGAGGAAATTGAATAGCAAAGGGAATGTTTTTCTCTTACTTCTTTAAATAGTTTGGAGTCTGTTCCTCCACCAAATATTACGTTAAATATGGGTAGAACATAATTCATTTCATACTCATTAAGTCCATTAGCTGTACAAATGATACTTAATTTTGATTGGCTATTGTCAATTGTTTCTTTAGCAAATAGTCTTCTACTTCTTGTTTTTTTCTCTTCTAATCG
>CAMUZJ010000057.1 GCA_947165195.1 uncultured Bacillota bacterium | reverse complement strand
TACAGAGTTAACTAAAGAAGTATTAGATACTGATAGATTTCAAGAGTTTGCTAAGACTCATGTACCAATGAAAAGATATGGAAAAGAAGGAGAATTAAATGCAGGAGCTATCTTTTTAGCAAGTGATGAAGCAAGTTATGTAACAGGTATTGTATTACCAATTGATGGTGGCTATACTTGCGTTTAAAAAATAGTTTTTAGGTAGAAGTATGGAAGTAGCAGATTTAAAAAAAGAATATGATAAATTACAATTAAAATATGGAGCAAAAGAATTAGACTCTATCTATAATGGTGGATGTGAAAAGAATCCTGATATTTGTTTTGTTTTTATGAACCCAACTGGTAGAAATATCGCTAGTCTAAAATCTTGGCAAGGTAGAAAATCCCCGTGGTTAGGAACGAAAAATATTTGGAAATTATTTCATGAAGTAAATTTATTAAGTGATGAAGTTTATAATGCTATTATAGATAAAAAGCCCAAAGATTGGAATTATGACTTTTGTGATTATGTCTATCAAGAAATAGAAAACAATAGAGTCTTTATTACCAATTTAGGAAAATGTACTCAAGTGGATGCTAGACCATTAAGTGATGAAGTTTTATCAAAATATTTAGATTTATTACTAAAAGAGATAGAGATTATTGATCCTAAGGTTATTATTACTTTTGGTAATCAAGTAAGTTCTATTATTTTAGATGAGAAGATATCTGTATCTCAAGTTAGAAAGAAATGTTTTGAAAAAAAAATTGGTGATTGTAAGTATAAGATATTTCCTGTATATTATCCTGTTGGTAATGGAATTTTTAATATGGATAAATCTATTGAAGATATTCGCTATATCCTTTATAATGAATTGGAAAGAGGTAAAAAAATGAATCAAGAAGTAAGATTTTATAAAGATAAAAATACAAAGAGTGCATTTATACTAACTAATGGAAAAATAGAAGATAATGACTCAATTATAGAAATAAAAGCTAATACTGTGGATGCCGCTGTAGAAAAACATATTCCAGTATATGATGTAAATCATGATAAAATTCAAGTATCCGTTGGAAGTATAGAGCACCCAATGAGTGAAGAACATTCTATTATGTGGATAGCACAAGTATATGATAATAAAGTAAATATGGTAAGGTTAAGTCCAAATGATAAACCAGTCGCAACTTTTGACTACGTGAAAGGCTCAGTTATTTATGCCTATTGTAATTTACATGGACTTTGGAAATCAACAGTAGAATAAAAAAAGAAAGTAGTGATAAAAATGGAATATAAATATAATCCGAATGGAGTATGTTCGAAAGAATTTATATTTGATATTGATGAGACAAAAAATATCGTAAGAGATTTACAAGTAGTAGGAGGATGTAATGGAAATTTAAAAGGAATTGCATCCTTGATAAAGAATATGGAAGTAGAAGAAGTTATTAAAAAACTATCGGGAATACAATGCGGTTTTCGAAATACTTCTTGTCCAGATCAAATAGCTCAAGTGTTAAATGCTTATTTAGCTAGAAAATAGACAGATGATAGTTCTCTCTGTCTTTTCATATGTAAAAAAACTCTTGTAATTTAATTTATAATTATGGTATTATGATAAGATATTTTTTAATATCAAAATTTTTTATAGGAGATGAAATATATGGAATATGAAATAAGATTTTACTTTGCAAAGGAGAAAAAGGATACTATTATAGAAAGACTAAATGAAATATCTACTTTGCAAAACATTGGAAGATTTTATGAAAAAACAACACAATATAATTCTACTTTAGAGGGAAATAACTTTTATTCCAAAGAAATTGATGGTAGATATAGAGTAAGAATTACTAGGGGAAAAAATAACTCAAAATGTATGCTTAGTTGGAAGAGAAGATTACCAGATACAACATTTGAAAAAATCAATAAAGAAGAAGAAATAGAATGCAGGATAAATCCTGATGACTATGAAAATTTTATTTACATAACAGAAAATATCTTAAAAATGGAAAGAGTAGAAAGTTATGAAAGATATAGAAATAACTACTCAAATGAGGTAGTAGAGATTGCTGTTGATGAGTATCCTTTTGGACTTGCTTTAGAAATAGAAGCAAAGACAAATGATAATCCAGAAAAAGTAATAGACTTTTATATGAAAAAATTAGGATTAAAATATGAAGACTCTTATAGACTCTCTTGGGATGATAAATATGAAGAATTATGTAAAGAACAAGGTATTTCAAGTACAAAAGATGTATTGTTTGATGCTAAAGAAATGCCAGAAATTCAATAATATTAATGGATTGGCATTAGTAGGAAATGTAGCTATTACTTTTTAGGCAAATTATTATTTTCAATTCTATTACTAGTTAAGTATTCATATATTTTATTAGGAGGCAAAATATATGAATCAAATGGAATATATAAGACTATCGTTAGAATTACATTTATTCTTTGACCGTATTATGAAAGAGCATAGTTTCTTTTTAGAAGCTAGTTTTATGGAAAAAGATAAATTATTAAAACAAACAGCTAGTGGCTTTCAAAGACAATTTTCTGCTATCTTAGAAGAAGTAGTGAATTTAGCTAATGCAAATATTAGTAATGATCTTTTACAAAGCGATGAGATAGTTACAAAAGACACATTAGAAGCTGAGAAAAAATCAAGTAAATTATCTGGTATACCAATCAATACAAATATTACCGCAAAAGAATTATCTTTAAGAAGTGGTAGAGTAGATTCCAATATCCAACTAGCTAATAGAATAAGTAATATTAATAGAAGAACGCTAACAATTATCCAAAACTTTATTCAATATAAAGAAAATATATTGAGAAATGTTTTATCTTGTCAACTTTATACTACCAATTATCCATTATTACTAAATCATATGAAAAATGAAGTAGAATTGTATTATAATTTATTATGGAAAATAGAGAGAAGAGAACCATTTACAAATCAATATATTTACGAACAAGAACTATTCTGGAATGATATTATGAAAGAACATGCTCAGTTTATTAGAGGATTATTAGATCCAACAGAAGCAGATTTAATTAAAAAAGCAAATCAGTTTGTAGTTGAGTATCAAACCATTCTAGATAGATATCAAAATAATCCAATGATGCTTCAACAAGCTAGTAGAAAAGAAGCAGAAAAAATAAAAGAATTTAAACTGGCTGGATTAGAAGGAATACTAGACTGTAAAATAAAAAGTATTATTATTCCACTGTTATCCGATCACGTTTTAAGAGAAGCTAATCACTTTCTTAGAATCCTTAAAAATATAAATAAAAATCAATAACTTATTTTCTAAGCGAAAATAAGTTTTTTTTCTCTCTAAGTATGGTAAAATGAATAGAAAGTGGTGATAAAGATGTTAATCATAAATAATACAGAAGATTTTGAATTAATAGATGAAAAAATAGAAATAGTAAATGCTAGAAATAACGGAATTGCAGGTTATACTTTTTATGTACAAACAAAATTTAAAAAAGATGGAGTAGAAGGATATATACAGTTTTATGTAGGATTTTATAAAAATAGAAGCTTTCAAAATATAGTCTTAAAAAAATGGAAGGAAAATCCTTGTGACTTAGATTCCACTATTAACTATATAGAAATATTTGATACCAATCAATTTATTGACTTTATAGATAGCAGAGTCTATTTAGAATTTGGTAATATTATAGATGATAAAATAGAAATGAAGTTTATAGTAGATGATGAATCGATTCAGATGGACTATATTAGTTTATTGAGATTAGTAGAATAATACCTATTTAGGAATGCCATAACTATTTGTCTGCGTATCATAAAATAAGAAATTTTTAAGAGGATAGTAAGATAAATAAGTAAATAAAACAATAGAAATAAAAATAAGAAAAATACTAAGAATATTTAAATGAGTATTTTCTTTTTTAGAAATATAAGAGAAAAGAACTTCACTTATTAAAATAGATAGAAAGAAAATAATTAGAGTAGTAATTAAATTCTCTTGAAAAACAATTCTTATTGGTAAATAAAGAATTAATAATATAATAATATTAAAAATAGCTTTTAAATAAGCTTTTAGAAAGATATTTTTCTCCTTTAAAATACTTAAATCAATAATAGTAAAAAAAGTAGAAGAAATAAAAATTAATTTTAAATGTTCCCAGATACTTTCATTGACAGGAGCAATGATAGAAGTTAAAAAACTAGGAAAAGTAGAATACGCAAAATGAAGAAGAGTAGATATTATAAAAATGGATATAGAGTTTATGAATAATTTCTTATAATTCATTTACATCACCTAATGTATTATAAGATATAAACTAAAAAAATATGATAGATAATAAGAGTTTCTTTTGTTATACTAATCATAGTAGTGGTGATTTATATGAAAAAAATATTTTTAATTTTATTTTTCTTTCTTTTTCTTTTCCCATTTTCTGTTCAAGCTTTAGAGTTTGATTTATATTCAGAGAATGCGATTCTTTATAATTTAAATGAAGATAGTGTACTTTATGAAAAAGGGAGTAAGGAAGAAGTTAGTATTGCTTCTTTAACAAAGATTGTAACAGCAATTGTTGCTTTAGAAAATATATCTAATTTAGATGAAAAAGTTACCTTAACTTATGCAGACTTTGCAGGCTTAGCAGAACAAAATGCATCCGTTGCTGGTTTTAGAGTAGGAGAGGTAGTCACTTATAGAGATTTATTATATGGACTTTTACTACCTTCAGGAGCCGATGCAGCTTTGGCTTTAACAAGAAATATAGCTGGATCAAATGATGCCTTTGTAAGCCTTATGAATAAGAAAGTACAAGAATTAGGACTTAGTCATACACATTTTGTAAATCCAACAGGTCTAGATAGTGAAGGGCATTATTCTACGGTAGAAGAAGTTGCTACAATATTAAAATATTCTATTCAAAATAAAGAATTTTTAGAAATTATAAAAACTCCAACTTATACAACGAGTAATGGTAGATTAACTTTTAGAAGTACAATTAGTAAAGCACTTACTAACTACAACTTATCGATGGACTATTTAATAGGAGGAAAGACTGGTACTACAGGAGATGCTGGACTTTGTCTAGCTAGTATTGCAACTTATAATAATGTAAATTACTTATTAGTAACAGTTAGAGCTCCCTATAGTAAAACAACCCCTGGTAATTATTTAGATGCTAAGACACTCTATGAATATTTTATGAATCATTATAGTTATCAAAATGTTTTAAAAAAAGGTGATTTATTAGTAACGATTGATACAGAATATGCTAAAAAAGATAAAGTAGAATTTTTGGCAAGTAATGATTTAGAAATGTACTTAGAAAATACATATGATAAAGAAAAACTCGTGTATAACTATACTGGAAAAGAGTTAATTACTTTAGATATGGATAAAGGAGATAAGTTGGGTAGAGTAGATGTTTATTATAATGAAGAATTACTTACTAGTGTTGATATTGTCTTAGATGAAAAACAAGAACTAGACTTAGGTAAATATTTAATAGCTCATAAATTACTAGTTATTATTCCCTCTATCAGTCTTTTCTTTCTCATATTTATTATCGTATTAATACTTAAGAATAGAAAAAGAAAAGTTAAATGGACTTAAGAGAAGTATTTGTACTTCTTTTTTTCTAGGAATATTTTTTCTACTTTCTAATACCATGTAGTATGAAAAAATTATATTTAATAAATAATCCAGAACTCTTTCAAGGAGAAAACTATTTAAATAGTAATAAATACTATTTTGAAGGATGGTATTTTAAAAATACTAATCAAAAAGAAACAATTTCTTTTATTCCAGGGGTATCTATTAATCGGGATGAGAAAAAAGCTTTTATTCAAGTAATTACTAATCATAAGTCTTATTTTATAAATTATAAACTAGAAGACTTTCAATTTAGTAATAAACCTTTCTATATTAAGATAGGAGATAATTTTTTTTCAAGGAATAGAATTCGTATAAATATAGAAGAAAAAAAGAAACGATTAAAAATAAAAGGAGAGTTGCGATATTCTAATAGTACAAATATTAAAAATAACTTTTTAAGTCCTAATATTATGGGACCATTTTCTTATATTCCTTTTATGGAATGTAATCATGCAATACTTAGTATGAAAAACGAAGTAAATGGATGTATTAAAATTAATAAAAAAGAACTTATATTTGAAAATGGTATTGGTTATATCGAAAAAGATTTTGGTACTTCTTTTCCAAAAACTTATCTATGGGCTCAAGGAAATTGCTTTGAAAGAAAAGATGCATCTTTTATGATATCGATTGCTAATATTCCAATTTTTTCGAAAGAGTTTACTGGAATTATTTGTGTATTAAGTATAGGAAAAAAAGAGTATAAGTTTACTACTTATAATCATACAATCATAGAAAAATATGAAGTAGTAGATAATAGAGTTAATATTATTCTAAGAAAAGGCAAGTATCTTTTAAAGATTCAATCCTTAAATGATTCTAGTCAAAAGTTAATAGCTCCTATAAAGGGGCAAATGAATAAAGAAATATTGGAAAGTATTACTGCTAATTTAAAGGTAACTTTACAGTTAGATGAAAAAATACTATTCTCTGATAGTAGTACTAATTGTGGATTAGAAATTGTAAATGAGTAGTTT
>CAMUZJ010000056.1 GCA_947165195.1 uncultured Bacillota bacterium | reverse complement strand
ATGGTAGAAGTAGTAGGAATACCTTCAGTTGCTTTCTCTAAGCGTAAATTAATTACCAATTACTATAAAGATTTAAATAAAGAGGCAAAAGATACTATTGAAGTAGAAGAAAAAGTAACAAAAGATACCTATATCTTAAATGAAGATAAAAATGGTACTAGTTTTTATTTAAAGAAAATAGTTAATGGTACATCTATTATTAAAGATTTATATGAAGCAGGTACGGAGTATATTATCTTTAGAGAAAATGGAATAGAGAAAGAATTATTTTACTCTTTAGTAAAAGATACGAAAGAATATATAAAGGGAGATTGTCTAGGAGAAGATTATATTGAAAAATATAAAGAATTAGGAGACTTTACGAACTTCTTCTTTAAAAAAACAATTTATAAGGTGAAGAAAAATGGATAAGAAAATAGAATTATTAGCTCCAGCAGGGGACTTAGAACGATTAAAAGTAAATCTATTATATGGAGCAGATGCTGTCTATATTGGAGGACAATCTTATAGTTTACGTGCAAATGCTACGAACTTTTCAATAGAAGAAATAAAAGAAGCTTGTACTTTTGCCCATAGTTTACATAAAAAAGTTTACCTTACCTTAAACATCGTATTTCATAATGAAGATATGGAAGGGGTAGAGGACTATATAGAAGAAGTAGTAAATGCAGGAATAGATGCATTTATTGTAAGTGATCCATTTATTATATCTCATATTAAAAATTATTATCCGAATGTAGAAGTTCATTTATCTACGCAGAATTCTACCAGCAATTATAAAGCAGTAGAATACTTTAAAAAAGAAGGAATTAATAGAGTTGTATTAGCTCGTGAGTTAAATAAAGAACAAATAAAAGAAATTATTGATAAAACAAAAGTAGATATGGAAGTATTTATACATGGAGCAATGTGTACTTGCTTTTCAGGAAGATGTGCCTTATCTAATTATGTAACTAATCGTGATGCCAATCGTGGAGGATGTGCTCAAGTATGTAGATTTGCATTTAAATCAACAGAAGAAAAAGACTTTACTTTTGCTTTAAAAGATTTAAATATGGCTACCTATATAAAAGATTTAATAGAAATAGGTGTAACCTCCCTAAAAGTAGAAGGTAGAATGCGTTCTCTATATTACTTAGCAACCGTAATTGGAACTTACCGTGAAATTATTGATAGAATTTATGATAATACTTTAACGGAAGAAATCATGACTACATTAGAATATCGATTAAGTAGAGTAGCTAATAGAGAAGTATCAACTCATTACTTTGATCATGAGGCAGACTTTACGGATCAATACTATACTGGTAGACAAGAATTATCTAATCAAGACTATCTTGGAGTAATTACTGGATATGACAAAGAAAATGAATGTTTAATATTAATAGAGAGAAACTACTTTCAAATAGGAGATGAAGTAGAAATATTTACTCCACAAAAACAAGTATATTCTTATACAATTCAAAATATATATGATGAAGACATGCAAGAATTAGAAGTAGCTCGTCATCCAGAACAAGTATTAAAATTAAAATTTGATAAAGAATTACCAGCTTATTCTATGATAAGATTAATAAAACGAATTGAAAATATATAGAAATGTTCTAAGAGAATATAAGTGAGCATATATTAATTTTGCACAATAAAATTATATTAAAATAAGTAGAGATGTTTACTATTAAAAAAATATAATTGATTTGACTAACCTTTCGTAAAAATTGCCTGTTGATAAATGGAATAAATTGTGCTATAATTTAGATTCCCAATTAATTTTGGGAGATTTATTAGTGATAAAAGGATACTATTTGTTGATTAATGGTATCTTGAAAAAAAAGAAAAATTGTGTTATACTTTTGCAAGTTGAGTTCCAGAGGTAGGGACTCAATAAATTTTTAAAAATGAATAAAAAAACATAATATGAGGTGATAAAAATGGGTAATAAAAATACAGTATACTTAACACAAGAAGGTTTAAATGATTTAAAAAAGGAGCTAGATGATTTAATCAACGTTAGACGTCCTGAAAATATCATTGCTATAAAAGAAGCTAGATCATTAGGAGATTTATCAGAAAATGCAGAATATGATGCTGCTCGTAATGAACAAGCACAAATAGAAGCAAGAATTAAACAATTAGAAAAAATGTTAGAAAATGTTTCTATTATAACAGAAGTTTCAAAGGATAAAGTTGGAATTGGTAATACCGTATCCATAAAATACATTGATGAAGACGAAGATGAAGAAGAAGTAGAAGAATACAAAATAGTAGGATCACAAGAAGCTAATCCATTTGAAAGTAGAATTTCTAATGAAAGCCCTATTGCACAAGCTCTATTTAATCATAAAGTAGGAGATATTGTTACAGTAGAAAGTCCAAATGGAGCTTATCAAGTAGAAATAGTAGAAATTAAATAAACAAAATTCGACAAATATTTTAATAAAGATAATTTATTCTATATATACAAGGAGAAGATGTATATGAGAAAAATTATCTTTATTTTTTTATTTTTATTTCTTAGTATCACTTATTTACCAATTACAGGCGAGGTGGAATTAAAAGAAAATAAAAATATAAATACTTATCATAAAAATAATATTGTAGGAACAATCGACATTAAAAATACTAATTTTACAGCATACTTAGTAGAAAATAATAGTAAAGATTCAGCACTTTCATTAAATGTAAATCATGTAAATACTAGAAAAAACTATTCCATATATGCAGATGAGGAAAATCATAGTTGTGAAATATCAAATGAACTAATTAATTACTTAGAAGAAACATACTATATGGAACATAAAATACTTACATTAACAATCAATCATGAAAAAGAAAACTATTCTATTTGTTCCATATTAAAACTACCAGAAAATAATGATTTTTTTAAAATTCCTTATGAAGATAAAGTAACTTATATAAAAAATAATTCTTTATACTTATCAAAAGATGAAATAGAAGATAATACTAATATGCTTTTTTTAAATACTTGTTATTACCCAACTATTTCCTCCTCAATATTAATTACAGCTAAAAAGATATCTAAATCTTCCAGTTTGTGAAGATTTTTTCTTTTCATCTTTTAATTAAAAGAAAAATAAGTTATACTTAAATAGAATAGAAAGATTGGTGATATGGGTATGATTATAAAAAAGCCTTATGCCTTTTTAATAAAAAACTTTAAGAAAATACATATCTTCTTACTTATAATATCTTTATTTATATATTTTAAAAATACACAACTGTATAATTATGTAAAAGAATTTATTTCTTATGGATCTTATGATATATATAATGATCCGATTTCAAGATATGTTAATTTTTTTGTAATGTTATGTCTAATTCTACTATTAGTTGGTAGTGTAGGAATTATCCATTTATTAAAGAAAAAAGAAAAACCATGGAAATTATATTTATTACCAGTTATTCAATATGCAGTTTTGTTTGTTACATTTACTGTAATAGGAAATTTCTTTCATCGTTATACAGGTGTTGAATCTACTGCAACTCTAAGAATATGGAAAGATGTATTATTAGTATCTCAAATATTTCAATTTGGAGTATTTGGAGTTTTCTTATTAAGAATATTTGGAATCGATTTAAAGCGATTTAATTTTAAATTAGATGAAGAATATTTAGATTTGGAACAAAGTGATATTGATGAATTTGAAATAACATTTAATTTTGATAAAGCATCTATTAAAAGATTTTATAGAAGAATGCTTAGACATTTCGGTTATTTTTATGGAGAACATAAATTTCTATGTAGATTAGTAATATTTGTTGTTGCAGTAGTTACCGTAAAGAGCTCTTATGATTTTATTATCAGTTATAAATCCGTAGAACAAGGAGCTAATCTAAATACAAGTAATGCTTATACAGTAAAAGTAAATAATAGTTACTATTCAGATAAGAGTTATAATGGAAATGTAATTACTAAAAAAAGTGCTTTTGTAATTATTGATTTAGATGTTACCAATAATGTTCAAGAAAGAGATATTGATTTAAATAAATATCATATTATCAATGGAATCAGTAATTATACTACTACCTTTAAAACATATGAAACAGAATTTAAAGATTTGGGAAAAACATATGAAGCTGTAAAATTAAAAAGAGGAGAAACAGTACATATGATTATGATCTTTAAAGTAGATAAGAACTTAAGAAAAGATCGATTTGTTTTCTATTATCAAGAAGTTGGTGCTAGCAGTAAAAAGCAAAGAAAAGTTAAATTAAAATTACAAGATTTATCTAAGATAGAAGAAAAAGAGTCCCTACAATTAGGAGATATCTTGACAGTTAATGTCAATAATTCAGAAGAAAATATAATTTTTGAAGACTATTCAATTGCACAAAGTGCTGACTTTGTAACTAGAATATGTACAACTGTTGAATGCAATAATAACAGATCTAGTTATAAAGCATCTCTAGGATACAAAGTACTTTCCTTAAACTTTGCATCTGATACGTATGAAGGAAAAGATATGAGCGAGTTTGTAACAGATTATGGAAAAATAGAGTATATTGACTTGGAAGGTAATACGAAAGAAATAGAAATAGTAGATCCTATTCATAAAACTTATTATGGTAAGCATCTATTCATAAGAATTCCTGATGAAGTGGCTGAATCTACAAGTATTGCATTTAACTTTACAGTTAGAAATAGTAAATATGTATATAAGATAAGATAGATTTGATATAATAAAAATACCATGATAGAAGGAGAGGTTTTTCAATGATAAAGAAAATATTTTTAAATAAAAATCTTGTAACTATTCTTGCTTTAGCTTTATTAGTAGTTATATTATTTCTTTTCTATACCAAAAGAGTAAATGATTCTATAAATCCTGTTGTAGTACCTTATGCTACTCAGCAAATACCATCAGGCGTTAAAATTACAAAAGAGATGGTAGGAACAACTCCTGTACCTCCAGCAATGTTATCAGGAAGTGTTATTCAATCCATTTCTGATGTAGTAGGAAAATATTCTAATGCAGATACTATTATTCCACAGGGAAGTTTATTTTATGCTAGAAGTGTAGTAGAAAAAGAGGCATTACCTGCAAATATTATATTAGATTATCCAGAGGGGTATGTTTTATATAATTTATCCGTAAATGTAGAATCTACTTATGGAAATGCTATCTATCCAGGGAATTATATTGATATTTATTTAAAGGCACAAACAAGAACTTTTACAGGAGTAGAAACTACTAGAGTAGATAAAGTTGTAGTAGGTAAATTCTTAGAAAATATACAAGTAATAGCTGTAAAAGATGCTACTGGAAAGCCGGTCTTTCAAGATTTAGGAGAAAGAAGAACTCCAGCAATATTAGTATTTGCTATTCCAGAAGAATATTATATCTTATTAAAAAAAGCATCTTTTTTAAGAACTTATGATGCAGAATTAATCCCAGTACCAACGAATGAAAGCTTAAAAAATACCCCAGGAGGGCTTCATTTGAGTGGTGACTCTTTAAAAGATTGGATTAATCGAGTAACTGTTTGGACAGATATGTAAGACTTAAAATTTAAGTCTTTTTCTTTTACAAAAAAATTTAAAAGGATGGTTCCTTACATTGACTTTTACTTAATTTATGATAAAATTAGCATAGGTATAGTAAAAAATAGGGTGGTTATTATTGAAAAGAGAGGATAGGTATGAGCGATATTGATAAGAATTTGGAAGTACAAGAAGATTCTACTAAAGAAAACTCTGATATAGAACAAGAAAAAGTAGCTACAGAAGATACTCAAGATATAGTATCTGATAATAAGAAAGAAGTACAACCTAAAAAAGTCGAAAAAGAAGAAGAAAAGACTTTAAGTGATAATAAAGCTTTGAATAAGAAACTGAAATGGATTTTTATTTTGATAATTGGCGTTGTCTTATTATGGATATTCATCATAAATCCTTTTATTACTTTTAAGTTTAATGAAAAGTCTTTTACAAAAGCAGCAGAGCAATATTTTAGTGTTTATACACAAGAGTTACCTACTGGAGAAAGAATTGGAGAAGTATCTTTACAAACTTTATATAATAAAGGATATATTGAAAAAGATTATTTAGTATCTTACAATTTATTAACTAGACAAACTTGTTCCGTAACAGATAGTTGGGTAAAAGTAAAAAATGTAGATGGAGAATATAAGTATTATACATATTTAGAATGTGGTCTTCTAAAATCTAAGGTTGATCATATAGGACCGAAGATTTTATTAAACGGTGATAAGAATATGACAGTTTCTTTAGGAGATACTTATACAGACTCTGGAGTAGAAAGCATCGTTGATAATGTAGATGGAAGTATGGATAAAAGTAAAGTCACAATAGAAGGAGAAGTAGATACCAATACGGTTGGAAAATATGAAATTACTTATACAGCATCTGATAGTTTGAAAAATATTTCAACAGTAACTAGAGTTATTAATGTAGTACAAAAGTTAAATAGTACTGTTAAGAAAAATACAGATTCTTTGGGATACTATATGGGAGATAATGTTTCTAATTATATAAAATTTTCTGGAATGTTATTTAGAATAGTAGATATAGATGGTGATAATGTTCGAATTATTGCAGATAAAGATGTTTCCAATGTAAATTACGATGGTATTGATAAGTGGTTAGATTATTACTATGATCATATTAATGAAGAATCTAAGAAATTAATAGTAAAGAATAAATATTGTAAAATGAATGTCTTAGAAAGTGATACGAATTTAACCGAATGTAGTCATTATACAGAAAAGAAAAATGTATACATAGCATCGATTGTTGATGTCAATAAATC
>CAMUZJ010000055.1 GCA_947165195.1 uncultured Bacillota bacterium | reverse complement strand
TTAATAATTATTAGAGTTTCTTCTTACTCTTTTATAAGAATTTCCAAGGACTGTCTGTGCATCGGCTAGTACTCGTGCTAAATCTCCTTGAGAAGATGGAGATAAAGCAGCTAATTTATTCTCTAATATTTGCTTATCTGCTTCTAATCTTGCAATTTTTGCATTTAGACTAGATATTTCTCTTGCTTGCTGTTTGGTAACTTCCATCATTTTTTGACGGGAAGCATTACATTTTGCCAATTTTCGATCATAATCATCTACCATTGCTTGAAGATTACGATTTAATTCTACTAAATTAGAAATAGTCTTTGTAACATCATCCATAAAATTACGGGATGGAACATCAACAGTAGGAGAAGAATAATCATAATCATTATAATAATTGGTATCTGTATCAAAGCCATAATCATAATCATCATACTGATCAGTTGTTTTTTGAGCTTTATCAAAATCATAATAATGATTATCGACATTAGTAGTTATCACATGATCTTTTTCTATTTCCTTATCCGCAAAAGATGTACCTAATAATCCTTCTTCATCAATACCTACTTCTTCGTTTTTTTCTAAATTTTGAGTAGAACCGATGATAGAATCAATATCTTTCGTAATATTTTCATCATCTTCAGAGTAAACTTGATTTTCTTCCTCTTCAGGTTCTTCTTTTTCTTCTTCTACATTTGTTTTATCTTCATTTTCTTCATTAGTATCTACTACTTCTCCCTTATCATCAGAAACAGTTGATTTCTCTTCTTTGTTTTCTTCCTTAGAGTCTTCCAATTCTTTTGACTCTTCCACTTTTTCTTCTTCTGTATATTCTGTTTTTTCTTCATAAACAGAAGAATTCTCATCTACTTCTTTAGAATCCTCTTCTTCTTTTTCTTCTGGATATAAATTATACTCCATAATTTCAGAATCTACTGTATTTTTAGATAAGTATAATCTTTTATCGGTAAGAGCAATAAAACTATAATATTCATTATTAATTAAATTTTGTCCATTTAAATTACAGATAGTTGCCTCAGAAAACTGATCATTTAATACAAAATGACCATTTTCCCCCATACGAGCAATCATTTTATCTTTAATTGTTGCAGGTGTTGTAACTAATTTGGTTGCAGATAAAGGGTCATCTTTCATTCGAATACTTTGTAAAACACTTTCCGTAAAAGGTTTTGCAAGCTCAACTAAAAGCATATCTTTACCTATTACTTTAATAGATTTATTTTCACAAGGTATTAAAACATTACCATTAGCATCTATTAAACCAACATGCGTTGCACTAGCAAGTGGGTCTACTGCCTCTAATAACGTTGTTGTAACGATAAAATTCCCATTATCTAACTTTCCATCATTTAAAAAATAATACTGTTTTCCATCACCTGTAACACCATACGTACAAATAATATCACTACGATCTTTATATTTAACTAATCCTCTTTGTATCTGCATAAAGTACACCACCTATTTACTCTTATTATCTTCTTTTATATTACCATAAAAAATATTGCAAAACAACTACTTTTCTACTTTTTTATTTATAAAATTGCATAAATAGAGAAATTGAGATACAATAAAATTGGTGAGAATATGAAAGAAAAAAACAAGCTTTTTCTACAAATGTCTATTTTATTTTTAATCGTTTTTGTAACGTTTGGAGTCATTATTGTAAATGACAAAACGTCTTTCCTTATGATACCAAAAGTAGAAGAAAAAATAAACAATTATTTAACAGAAAAATATAAAGAAGAGTTAGGAGAATTTCACAAAGAAGATGTCCAATATAATCAACTAAAGTTCCAGCAAAAAATTATTTCCAACAAAAATGAAAACTTATATTTTTATATCTACTATCAAAATAAAAAAATAACCGATACCTATCAAGAAGATTATGTCGAAGGAAATTCTATATTTTCTTTTCTAAAAAAAGAAATTACCTCTAATATAGAGAAAAAAACAAAAGAAAATTATCAAATAACTTTAACGGATACTTTAGATACTTATTCAAAAGATATGCAAGAAAAAATTGTGAAATCAACTGAACCAGAAACATTAAGTATTTACAATTTAGAAAGTCAGTTAGAAATAGATTATTTTACTCCTTCTAAAATTACAAAAAAAATCTCAAACTTTATAGAAGGTTTAGAAAATAAAAATATAACACCAAAATCTTATTGTTTTATCCTATCTAATAAGAAGAAAAAGTTAGAAATTAGTAATATTACAAAAGAATTAATAGAAAGTAATGAATTAGAATCTCTAATTAGTGATATAATAAACAATAAGAAAAGCAATTTAGTGGATATTTATCAAATAACTTATAAATATCTGAATTAAGGAGGACAAAATGGACAACTGTATTTTCTGCAAAATAATAAAAGGTGAAGCACCTTCTAATACAATTTATGAGGATGAAATAATAAAAATTATTATGAGCATTGATCCTCAAACAAACGGACATTTACTTGTACTACCAAAAGAACATGTAGTAAATATTTTTGATATTAAAGAAACAACAATTACTCATATGATAAAAGTAATTAGAGAAAAAATCTATCCAGATTTAAAGAAAAAATTAAATTGTCTTGGCTTAACGATTGCTCAAAATAATGAATATGGTCAAGAAATTAAACATTTTCATATACATTTAATGCCTAGATATCAAGATGATCATGCAGATATTCAATATGATAAGTCGAATATTTTACCAATTGATGAAATATATGAAAAATTAAAATAAGTACAAAGAATCAAATCTTTGTACTTATTCTTTTTAATAGTAGTAACCGTTATTGTTAGTTCCTCCTAATATTATGACAAGTAAAATATATAATACAATAATTAATATAAATCCACTACTTGTTCTAGATGGTACATTGTTGTTGTTTGCATTCTTATCATTACAATTCATAAGAATTCACCTCCTTAAATATAAGCACCTAGGATAATTATTAAAAGAATAAACAATACTAGTATAATAGCTGATGATGATGCGCAATTATTCATACCTATTCCTCCTTTTCCATGCTTTATTCTATTTTATGGATAATTTCTTAATTTGGTGATTATATATATAATTATTGCTTTCAAATAATTTTTTTGTTATCATATTTTACAGGAGGTTAATATGAAGAACAACAAAGTAATTTTAGGAGTAGGTTCCTTCTTATTGATAGCTTCTCTATTCACAACAGGTTGTGGAAAAGAAGTAAAATTAAGTTCTAAAGCTGTCGTTGGTTTAGAAGATGGAGAAGTAACAGTTAATGAGTTTTATAAAGAAATAAAAGCTGATAATATTTCTAAGTTAATTGATATGATTGATCACAAGGTTCTAGATGAAGCATACAAAAAAACAGAGGAAGAAGATAAAGAGGTTAAAAAACAAATCGATAATATGAAAGATTATTATCCAACTGAAGATACTTTTAAAAAAGTAATTAAACAATATTTTGGTGCTACAAGTGAAGAGGAATTAGAAAGTACTTTACGATTGGAATTTAAGAGAAAAAAAGCTGTTGAAGAATATATTGAAAAGAATTTAACAGACTCTGAAATAAAAAAATATTATAATGAAAACATTTACGGAGATATGAGTGCTAAACACATTTTATTTTCTGTAGAAACTACAGAAAGTGCAACTATTGAAGAAAAAGCAGAAGCAGAAAAAAATGCTCTTGAGAAAGCTCAAGAAGTCATTGAAAAATTAAATAATGGAGAAAAATTTGATGATTTAGTAAAAGAGTATTCTAGCGATGAAGGTACTAAAAATAAAGGTGGAGACCTTGGAAAATTTTCTTATGATGACATGGTAGAAGAATTTTCTAGTGCCTGTGCAAAACTAAACATAGATGAATATACAAAAGAACCAGTAAAAACCTCTTATGGATATCACATTATTTTAAAAACAGCTCAAGAAGATAAACCTACACTAAAAAAAGTAAAAGCTAAAATTAAAGAAAAATTAAGAGAAAAGAAATTAGAAGATGATAATTCTCTTTATTATCAAACATTAAGATCTATTAGAGAAGAAAGTGGTATCACTTGGAACGATAGTAAATTAAAAAATGCATATAATGACTATATGAATGAAATTATAGAATCTTCTAAAAATTCTTAAAATAAAAAGATAAGGAATATTAACAAATTCACTTATCTTTTTTTATACAAGGAACTACCATTTTTTAAATCCTGATAGACTAACTCATAATCTTTAGAAGATGCTAAATAAAGTCTAATATAATCCGTATTTCTTACAATAAAGTAATCAAAATCATATTTTTCAATCAGATTCTCAGCGTTATATTCCATTTTATTCATTACTAGATAATCATCAAATATTTTATGTTCAGAATACAAGTCTGCTCTACCATCCATGAAAACAGGAATATCATTATATATAAGTTCCCCACCATAGTCATAAAAATTATATAATTTCTTAGGATTTTCCTCTTTTATTTTTTGTATCATTTCTTCTGACATAAATCTTTTAGAAATTTCAACTGGAGCTTTCTGATAGACATTCATAGAAAACATCAGTAAGTATGTTAGAGAAAAAGCTAAAAATGACTTATAGGCAATTTCTGTTTTAAATTCTTTTACGTAACTAAATATATAAAAGCTACTAATTATATATAGATATGGCCAAAAACGAATACTTTTTAATCCTAAAAATATGGCTATTCCAAATAAGAAAAAATCAATAAATTGAATTTTTTTCTTACTAAGTAGCAATACAAACAAAACAAATATAGCAAGAATAAAGAATGGGTAATGAGAAATATCACTAACTAATGTTGGTTGCCACTCTGTTATATTTTTTAGCATAGTCACATCCATCATATTTGTATATGGATAATATAACATTTTTACCCCATGAATATTTATACAGGTACAAGGAATACAAATAATTCCAACAATAAGATATTTAATCATTTGTTTTATATTTAATCTTTTTGCTTCTATTTTTTCGAATTGAAATTTAAATAAACCTGCTATTAAAAAGCAAAAACATAATAAATATCCTAAGTTACTTGATCCTCCATGAAAATTTGCCCAAAAAATAGTAATAAATGGTAATAAATAAATCTTTTTAGAATCTTTATTTTGAAATAAATCATAAAGTATATAAAGAGTCAGAGTAAATAAACCAAAGCTAATTAGATGAGGTCTTATTTGAATATAGAAAACAAAGATAAAAGAAAAAGTAAACCACAACAAGCTAAATAAGATATTTTTCTTTATATTTTCTCTACTTCTTTTATAAATAATAAAATAAATGAAAAAGAAACTAATAAATGGATAAAGAATAAAATGGCCATTTCCCAAAAATTCTCTCATATAGTAAATAATCATTTCAAAGAGCCACTCATGAGACATCCAATACTCTCCAGATAATATCCAGGAGAATACATCTTTTGTTAGAATACCATGGGAGGCCATATATTCTCCAGCTTTTATATGCCAAAGATAGTCTCCCTCTACTCTAAAAAGACTGGCAAAGAATAGTGATAAACTAATTAAGAATATAAGGATAGAAAGTTCTATTTTATTATTAAGACAATAATTTTTAATCTTCTTCCACAATTTCATACTTCAACCCTTTCATATATAGTTTTTCTTTTATTTTTCTTTCTAATTCCTCCCCCTGATATTTTCTACTTAATCGCTTATATAACTTATCATACTCTTTTTTAGCAATAGAATCATTAGGAGCATAATCTAGTTTATCAACAACCCTTTCTATACAGTCCAATTCATAACCCTGTGTCAATAAACTAGTAATTATCTTCCTTTTTAATACCTCTCCACCTCTAGATTTATTACTTCGATAAGATTTATATGCAAGCTTTTCTATCTTTTCTAATTGGATAGATGCATCATACTCAAGCATTGCTTTATCAATTATTTCTGGATCAACTTCATGAACTATAAGTTCATTTCTAATCTTTTTAGGTCCATAAGTAGAAGTTACTATACGATTATTAATAAAACTTTTGGCATATAAATAATCATCAACATAACCTTGTTTTTTTAGTTTTTCTACTACCTTTTCAATATTTTCTATATCATATCCCTGATTGAAAAGAGCCTTTTTTAAGTCTCCAGCACTTTTAAATCTAGATTTAATAAAACGAAGTCCTGTATAATAGACTTCATAATAGTTATTTAGTTGATTCATCTCTATTAGTTTTTTTTCATTAACATGTCTTGTGAGTAATAAATGAAATTTTAGTATAACATCTTCATAAAGAGTTATATCTTCTCCATTTTCTAAAAAGACTTTATATTTACTGCTATCTATTTTTCTAAACTTTAATATTTTCAATACTACCACCTACTATTATTATACTATAAAAAAAAAGAACATCTAAACTATTTATAATATTATTTGTCCTTTTTCTTTACCTCTATAAGGCCAGCAGCAACCTCTTCTAGAGCTCTCCCTATATTCTTTTCACTTATATATTCGGATTCGGCCAATTGTAAAAATCCATCTTTTGCGATTTGCTTACTTCTTCTAGCAGAAATATGCACTAACTCGTATTTAGAATCTACTATATTCAGTAACTTATCAATAGAAGGATAGATCATAATATCACACTCCCATTATTAGAATAAACTAGATAGTTAAAATTATCAATAAAGATGAAAAATTAGACAAAATATTTACACTAAAGAAAAAAGAAAAGAGCATTATACTCTTTCCTATCTAAAGTTACAGCAAGATCCACATTGAACATTACTTACAGTATTTTCTTCACTACAAGTATATCTAGGTTGATAAGTATGTTTATAAATATGATGATTAATGATACGTGTATGAATTGGACAAACATGTGGTACTTCATGTACAAAAGTACGATGTATACATTTTGTCTGTACACCTTCTGAAATAGGTGCCCCCATCATCATAGGTTGTTGTTGCATTCCCATATCGTTATTCATACTAGTATTCATACCAAAATCACTAGTCATGTCACTATCTATATTATTGTTATTACCTTCTACATATAAATTATTAATAACATCATTATTATACATTCTATATACCTCCTACTTTATCGTATGATAAAGAAAGAGAAAAGCCATAATA
>CAMUZJ010000054.1 GCA_947165195.1 uncultured Bacillota bacterium | reverse complement strand
TGTAAAGATATCTAAAAAATCTACAAGGAAAAACAAAAAATACTAGAAATTATGCTATAATCAAGGTGGTGTATGTATATGAAGAAGAAAAAAATAATAATCATTACTTTAATATTAATATTAGTAGTTTCTTTATTATCTATTGGAGGAGTTTTCTTATATAGACAAATGAATGGAGTAGATAATAAACTAGTCATAAAATTAATAGGAGAAAAGTCCATTACCTTAGAAGTAGGTAGTGAGTATCTTGAAAAAGGTAGTAAGGCAACTTATGATGGAGAAGATATTTCTAAGAATATAAAAATAAAAGGAAAAGTAGATACTAGCAAAATAGGAGACTATAAAATAAGTTATACGGCTAAGTATAAAAAAGTATCGAAAAGTGTTACTAGAAAAATAAAAGTAGTCGATACGACAAATCCCGAAATAAAACTTGAAGGAGAAGAGCTAACCTTAATAGTAGGGACGGAATATAAAGAATTAGGGTATAGTGCTAGTGATAATTATGATGGCGATATAACCGATAAAGTTACTTCTACTAATAACATTGATATCAATACAATAGGAGAATATGAAATTACTTATTCCGTAAAAGATTCTAGTGGAAATGATGCAAATGCTACAAGAAAAGTAAATGTAATTGCAAAACCTATAAGAGAACAAAAAGTAGCCGTATTAAATTACCATTTCTTTTATGATTCTGAGGCAGGAGAAGGCTGCAATGAAAGTATTTGTGAAGATGTAAAAGACTTTAGAGAACACCTTAATTATTTAAAAGATAACCATTATAAAACACTAACTATGAAAGAATTTAGAGATTGGATGTATGGAGAAATTGAAATACCAGAAAAGTCTGTTTTGATTACAGTAGATGATGGAGCCTTAGGTACAGGTACTCATAATGGGAATAAATTGATACCTATCTTAGAAGAATATAAAATGCATGCCACTCTATTTTTAATAACAGGATGGTGGGATATTAGTAACTATCAGTCAGAATATCTAGATGTAGAATCCCATACTCATGATATGCATACAGAAGGACTTTGTAGTGGAGTAACAAGAGGAGCACAAATGTTATGTCAAAGTAATGAACAAGTACATGAGGATTTACAAAAGTCCATTGCTGTTACAAATTCTAAATTAGCTTTTTGCTTCCCATTCTATGCCTATAACGATAATGCTATCAATTTAGTAAAAGAAGCAGGATTTGACTTAGCATTTATTGGAGGAAGCTACAAAGCATCTAGGAATTCTGATAAGTATCATATTCCAAGATATCCAATAATGAAAACAACAAGCTTACAAACATTTATCAATTATGTAAGTTAGAAGGAGTAAGACATGATAGAAATAGTAAAAGATATAGAAGAAGCTAACTATATAACCCATAGTGGTACGATGCATGCCGATGAAGTATTCGCAACTGCATTTTTATCCCTATATAAAAAAGATATAAAACTCTATAGAGCATCAGAAATAAACCCTGATAACTTTGGAGAAGATGTTATTATCTATGATATAGGAAGAGGAAAGTTTGATCATCATCAAACAGATAGAAAATTAAGAGAAAATGATATACCTTACTGCTCCTTAGGACTACTATGGAAAGAATTTGGAAAAGACTTTCTAAAAAATATAGGAATAAGCGAAGTAGAAGAAGTATTTCAAGGAATTGATAAAGATTTAATAGAGGGAATTGATGCCATAGATAATGGAATATTTCCGAAAGTAGAAGCTGATTATAAAATAAGAAATATCTGTGACATTATCAAACTATTTAATCCAAGTTATGGAAGTAGTGAGGAAGAGAATACTCAATTTTTAAAAGCAGTCGATGTCGCTATTAAAATTTTTGAAGAAGAAATCTTATATATCAACGGAAAAGTAAAAGCAAAAAAGAATTTAGTTGGAAAAATAGAAGAAGCAATAAAAAAACACTATCTAATTTTAGATGAATTTATGCCTTATGAAGAAACTATTTATACACTGGATACGAATAAAGAAATCTATTTTGTAATCTATCCATCTAATAGAGGGGGATATGCAGCTAAAACCGTCTATAAGTCACCAGAAGAAAAAATAGAAAGAATAAAATTTAAAGAAGAATGGGCAGGACTTGGAGAAGAATTATCTAAAGTAACAGGAGTAGAAGGAGCAACTTTCTGTCACTTAGGACGATTCCTTGTATGTGCAAAAACAAAAGAAGCTATCTTAAAACTAGTAGAACTATCTCTTCCTAAAGAAGAAAATAATCAAGAGGTGATATAAAAATGTACTATAACAGAAGAAAAGAATTAATAAAAAGTGCTTTTATCATAGGATTTATCTTATTAATTGCCATAGTATCTACTTATTACATTTACTATAAATTTAATGATAATGTAAATATTGACTATAATTCAAAGTCTTTAGATATTACTTTTCATGAAAAAAGTGGAGCAAACATATCTATTACAAAATTGACTCCTGTAACAGATTCTGTAGGATTATCTTCTAAACAATACTCTTTTACTGTTAAAAATAATCTAACGGAGCCTGTAAAATATGATATCATCTTAAAAGATGATATTAACAAAATAATAGAAGATGATTGTGGAGAATATTTAATAGATAAAGAATATGTAAAAATAGCTATTAAAGAAGAAAAATCTTCTACTAAAATTTATTCTTTAAAAGAATTAGAAAATGATATATTAGATACTGTTAAGATTAATGCTTTAGAGGAGAAAAATTATACAGTAAGAGTATGGGTAAGTAAGGATATTTCTCTCCCACAAGGAAGTAATCTACATTATCATGGAAAAATAAAAGTACTAGAAAGATAGGGGGAAAATAATGATAATTGATTTAAGTTTATTACATAGCAATACAATAGATAAAATAGATATTAGTAATACTTATGATATACCGAAAGAATATTTTGAAAAAACTTCCGTATTAGAATTGAAAAATATTAAAGTTAATGGTATAATATCCCTTGATAACGCAGAAGATGAATATATTAGCGAAGATCATATATCTTGTACCATAGAAGGAAATATGCTTCTAGAGGATTCTATTACTTTAGAGCCTGTAGAATATCCTTTTTCTATAGAATATGATGATATTATTGAGAAAAATTGCAAAAATAATGAAAATTCACTTGATATATTCGCATTTTTGTGGGAAAATATTGTACTAGAGGTCCCCTTACAATTTACTAAGGTTAAAGATCTCAGTAAATTTCATGGGGATGGATGGCGCTTAATTAGTGAAGATGAACTAATTAAAACGAATAATCCCTTTAAGGATTTATTAAAGAATCAAGAAAAGGAGTGATAAGAATGAAAATGACATTAGATATTCAAATGTTTGCAGTTCCTTTCCGTAAAGTTTCAAAAACAAGAAAGAGAATGAGAAGAAGTCACAATGCTATGGATATCCCTGGTACTACAAAATGTCCAAGTTGTGGTGAAATTATTAAGCCACATAGAGTATGTACAAAATGTGGTAACTATAAAGGAAAGAAAGTAGTAGAAGTAAAAGAGGCTGAATAATGCTTCTTTTTTTCTTTACATTTTCTAATTTTGTTTATTGAATTAGCCATTCATCTATTGTATACTAAAAATAGTAATAATAGGTGGAAGGATGCTTAAGTGTATGTTAAAGAAGAATAATAAGGGATTTTCCATGGTAGAACTGTTAGCAGTTGTTGTTATCCTTGGATTATTATCTACTATCGGTATTGTCTCTGTACAAGGTATTATTGCAAACTCAACAGAAAAATACTATAAATCACAGGAAGAAAACTTAATTATGGCTGGTAGAAGCTATTTAGAACTCAATAGACGATTTATGCCAAAAGTGAGTGGACAAAAATCTATTATTTTGGCCAAAGATTTAGTAAATAATAAATATATAGATGGATTAAAAGACTATCATAAAAACACTTGTGATTTAGAAAAATCCTATGTTCAAGTATTTAAATATAAAGATGAGTATATGTATTCATCACACTTAGAATGTCCTAGTTTTAATAGTACCCAGTTAGGTACTTATGAAAACTTAAAAATACAAACAAGTTTTAGTGGACGATATTCTGATAAAAATGCTCAAGTAACATTTAAGATTACAGAAGATGGAAGTAAAAATGGAGTTGCTTATTATGCCTATACCATTTATAAAGATGGAGTAGAAGTACATTCTGAAAAATATGAGAAAAAAACAAAATATACAACTCCTATTACTACAACCATTTCTCTACAAGAATATGTACCATCAAAAATTAAAATAGTCGTAACAGCCGTTAATATGTATGGTTATTCTGTAACAGATGTCCAAACAACAAATGAATATAATGATTTAGAAGCACCAAAATGCGTAATAAATAGTGAAGATGACCCAAATGATAAGGGTCTTGAAAAAGAATGGCTAGAAGAGCGAAGTGTAACAATACATTGTGATGATCAAAGAGGAGTAGGATGTATATCTGATAGCTTAACGAAAGTATTTAATGAAGAGTCTTCTAAAGAAAAGCTTAAAGTTAGTGATTATAAACAGGGTTCTGACTTTATACAAATAGAGGATAGAAAACAAAATAAAAAGAACTGTCTAATATCTTCAAATATTGATACATCTCCTCCATCTGCTACACTAAAATTCTATAAAAGAAAATCAAATGGTGGAAACGATGGAAATGCAGTCGCAACCATTAAAATAGATGGAAAAAATAAAACAACAGAAGCTGGAACCATTATTTCAAATAATGACAATATCATAGTAGACATAAATGTAGAAAAAAACATTCTATCCAATTTAAAAGATACCAATGATTGGCTAAATAGTACCTATTACCCATATGGATTAAATATAGTAGTAGAATATTCTGATACAGGATTTGTGCAAGAAATTGAATGGAAAACTAATGGAGAAAATATTACAACGCCATCTGCCTATAACTTTAAAACCTTAGCAAAAACAAGCAATACTTCTAGTGAATGGAAAACAATTACCAATTCTTCTATAAAGAAGAAAAATCCTGCTACTTTCTCATTTCAACAGGATGGATATCGATATGGAGAAATCATTTTAAAAGACTCCGTCTATAAAAATGCAGAAAATAAGGGTACAGTAAATACTTTAAAATATCCTCATAAACTAACTATTCATATAAGTGCAAAAATGGATAGAATATCTCCAACCATACCAACTGTCAATCACTATAAATGGAATAATAATGGTACTAGTCCATCCTCATCATATGGACTTAGTACATACGAAGTAGGAACATGGAGTAATAAAAAAGTCTATACAGAAGCAAGTGGTTCAATGGACTCCCTATCAGGACTTGACTATTATCGCTATTCAACAAGTGGTAGTGTAGGAGAAAAAACAAATAGTAAGGGAGCAAGTAAAAATATAACATTAGATGGAGAATCCACTATTCAATATAGTGCCTGTGATAAGGCAGGTAACTGTAGTAAAAACTCTTCTTCTAAAACTATAAAAATAGATACCAAACCTCCTGTTTTAAATGTAGTAGCCTATAAGAGAACATCAAGTGGAAGTTATACAGGAGATTTAGTGGGTTCTGCAAAAACAACTACATCCACCACCTTAAAATCTTTATCAAAATACTCGAATATGGTAAATAACTGGTTAAATAAAACAAATTATCCGTATGGAGTCTATTATAAAGTAACTTCAACTGATGAAGTAGGAGTAAAAACATTAAAATGGGAATATAATAACTCTAACTTAAAAGCAAATGATAGATACGTAGACAGTTTAACTGGATTTTCTAATAAAACAGTAAGTGGTACAAATTCTACTACAAATGTTTATCTATCAGATGATGGATATCGTATAGGGAAATTAACATTAACAGACTTAGCAGGAAATATAGCAGTAGTCGATATAGCAGCAGCAATTGATAAAACAGCCCCAACAATTCCATCCGTAGGATTATATAAATGGAATAATAATTATGAACCTTCTTCTTCAACAGGTCTTACTACTTATTTAGAAGGTGGCACTTCCAATAAAAAAGTCTATACAGAGGCCACTAATTCAACAGATAATATGTCAGGAATGGATAATTACCAATATACAACAAGTGGTGCTCAAGGGACAAATACTAACAAAAAAGCTTCTAAATATAGTATTACAAAAGATGGAATAAGCTATATTTCTTATAGAGCTTGTGATAATGCTGGAAACTGTAGTAGTAATACAAAAGATTATAAAATTAAAATCGATATAAATTCTCCAACAATAGAAGTCATTGCTTATAAAAGAACATATTCTGGTAGTTATACTGGAAGCCCTGTAGGAGAAAAAAGTACCAATTCATCAGCAACTTTATCAAGTTACTCGAATGCCTATAATGGTTGGTTAAATAATACCTATTATCCATATGGAATTTACTATGTAATAAAAGTATCTGACTCTAGTAGTATGTATTTAAAAAATTTAACCATTAAATACAATGATTCTTCTCTAACTAGTAATGATTATAGAGCTAGTATATTATCTAACCAAATTTCTTATGACTTAACAGGATATAAAACTGCTACTAAATACTTTGACTTTGGAGGATCTTCTGAAGGATATCGTATGGCAGAAGTTACACTAACTGATGATGCTGGAAATAAAAGTGTTATAAATCTTACGGCAGCAATGGATAGAACAACACCTACTTGTTCTAATTCCAATGAGCCTAGGGAAGGAGACTGGTCTAATACTGGAAGAGTAATATACACCTCTTGTTTAGATAACCTTAGTAGTTGTCAATATTCACCAGGGGGGAAGTATTATGATACGACAGCAGACTACGTTAATTATAACTTAATAGATTATGCCGGCAACAGTAGTACTTGTCGTGTCAATGTCTATGTTGATAAAGATGATCCAGTATGTGGAGAAGTATTGTATCAATCTACCTCATGGACAAATTATGATAGAACAATCTACGTTGCTTGTAGTGATGTTGGATCAGGTTGTAAAGACTATTGGAATGGTAATACATGGAATTATACAGTTGACAAAGACTATATCTATATAAGAGATAATTCCAATAGGTTTACTAAATGCCCAGTTAATGTTTATGTCGATAAAAGTACTCCATTTACTCCGTACTATAAAATATCTTATGTTAATAATGCAAC
>CAMUZJ010000053.1 GCA_947165195.1 uncultured Bacillota bacterium | reverse complement strand
GCATCATTTCTATATGCACTCATTATTTTATCTCCCCTCATCATTTGATTTAACTCTTTGCTTTCTTTTTCATTAAATGCTAAAAGCAATTTTTCTAGTAGAGTCAATTTTTCTTTATTATATAATTTCTTTCTAATTAAGGGAAGATAAATATAAATAATTTGTATCTTATCCGTAAGGACTTCTTTATTTAAATTCATAATATAAAATTTATCCATCTCATTTTTGTTTCCTTCAAAATTAAAATTATTTATATTAATTTGGACAACATGATTATAATGATAAGCTTTACTTCCCATCTTCATAGAACTAGAATATAACTTTTCCATATAACTAATGTTTCTCTCAAGTGATGGAATATCCATATTATTATTCATCTCTATGTTATAAACTTTCCCATCAATAGTACATACTAAATCTACAGTCTTTTTAGAATCATGGTATTTTTCTTTATCTAACTGTTCCTTTGAAAAGACAATTCCATTATAAATATCTTCATAATTTTTTTCTAAAATAAGAGATAAAAAGTACGAAACGTATTGCTTTCTAGACTCATTATTTAACATCGTATGAAACATAACATCTGATACAATTGGTAACAACTCCCCCTCTTTATAATCTGATAACTTATAACGATCCCTATCTATGAATGATCTTTTTAAAATAGTTTTCAATCTTAACTCCTCCTTGTAAAAACTATTTGAGAAGAAAAATACCTCTCATATAAATATTTCGGAAAAAGTTAAGAAAATCTAAAATAATTTTAAATAAAAAAAAAGCTATTATTTAGCCTCTTCTTGTGCTCTTGTCTCACGAATTACTGTAATCTTAATTGTCCCTGGATATTTCATAGTAGACTCAATTTTTTCTTTAATTTCTCGAGCTACTTTATGAGATTCAATATCATCTATTTCTTCAGGTTTTACAATAACACGTAATTCTCTACCTGCTTGTACAGCAAAAGCTTTTTCTACACCTTTAATTTCATTAGCAGCTTCTTCTAATTGAGACAAACGTTTAATATAATTTTCTAAAGAGTCATTTCTAGCTCCTGGACGGGATGCTGAAAGAGCATCTGCAATTGCAACAATCGTAGAGATTACACTAGTAGCTTGGGTATCTCCATGATGAGATGCTATGGCATTAATAACTACTTCATCTTCGTGATATTTTTTTGCTATATCAACACCGATATCCACATGACTTCCTTCTATTTCATGATCAATTGCTTTTCCAATATCATGTAAAAGACCTGCACGTTTAGCAAGTACAATATCTTCTCCTAATTCAGCAGCAAGTAATCCTGATAAATGAGATACTTCTATAGAGTGTTGTAAAGCATTTTGACCATAACTAGTTCTAAAATGTAATTTACCTATAATTTCAATAAGTTCTGGATCAAATTTTGTTAATCCTAATTCAAATACAGCATCTTGCCCAAATTCTATAATTTTCTTTTTCATATCTTTACATACTTTATCGTATAATTCTTCTATTCTTGTAGGATGAATTCTACCATCTTTTATTAAAGTATCCAAAGTAACTCGAGCAATTTCCCTTCTTAAAGGATCAAAACTAGAAAGTACTACTGCTTCAGGGGTATCATCAATAATTAAATCAACTCCTGTAATAGCTTCGATTGTTCTAATATTTCTTCCCTCACGACCAATGATTCTACCCTTCATATCATCATTTGGTAAATCAACAACGGTCACTGTTTGATCACTAGCAATATCCGCAGCATACTTTTGCATAGAGCTAACAATTAATTCTCTAGCAGTTTTATCTGCATCTAATTTTGCTTCATTTTCGCGTTCTCTAATATATTCAGCGATTTCTTTGTTCATATTTTCGCGCACTTGGCTCATTACAAGTTCACGAGCTTTGTCTTTACTAAAACCAGAAATTTTTTCTAATAACTCTAGTTGTTCTCTTTTAATCTCCTCCACTTTACTCTTTTCGTTTTGGATTTCCATTTGGCGTTCTGATAGTTTTTCTTCACGTTCATCTAAAATTGTTTCACGCTTTTGATACATCTCATCACGCTTATCAATATTCGCTTCTCGCATAAGTAATCTATTTTCAGATTCTTTCAATTCTGCCTTTTTCTCACGAATCTCTTTTTCTAAATCCATTTTTTGCTTATGAGCTTCTTCTTTTTGTTCAATAGCAGCATCACGTTTTGCTTTTTCGATATCTTTTTTTGCTTGTTCCATTATTTTTTCAGCTTCCTTAGAAGCATTAGTAACTTTTTTACTATTTATAATAAAAGAAACTGCAAAACCAACTATTGCACCTATTACAATAAGTAAAATGGGGAACAAAATACTATCCATATAATTCCTCCATCTAGATTAGGATATAAAATTCTAATCTAATTTTATTTTAAAGACTAATCCTCAGTATGTCAAGAATTCTAAAAAATCAGAAAGAAAAAAAGAAGAAGTTGTGTAAAGAAAAAAGATCATCTTCTTCCAAAAACGATCTTTTAAAAATTTATGCAACTTTTATTTTACTATCTTCTGCTAAACTATTATATATCTTATTTTTTCTATAAGTACTTAACTTAAAATTTTCATTCATAAGACCAATTACCGGATGAATGCCATCTTTTGTATGAAAGTCTGATCCAACTGTTTCAAACAAGCCATTATCTCTTGCAAATTTTCTCCATTTTTCAACATCATCATGACGTTTATTTTCTCTATCATAATATATATAATTAGCTTCTACTCCATCCGCTTCCATTTCTTCTATAATCGATTTCATATCTTTTATATTTAAATCATCTTCATACGTATAGGCAACTGGATGAGCTAATACAACTTTTCCACCAGCTTCTCTTATAATTCTAGAAGTTTCTTCAGGAGTAGCAACTGCTTTTTTTACATAAGCAGGACAATCTTCATTCATAATCGTCTCAATAAATTCTCCCATATTGGGTATATGATGAAAATTTTTCATTAATAAAGCTGTATTTTCTTTATTATGAATAATATCATTCGCAATATGTGCTTTTGTAACAGAATCAATTTTATCTAATTTTTCTTCATCCACTACATATCCTAACTCTTTTAACTTCTTACTGACATCATGCAAATAAATATGTCTTGCATTTCTAATTCGATATAAAAATTCTTTTAAATTCTCATTATCTAAATCAATATTATATCCTAAGACATGAATACCAGACCTTTTCGCTTTGGTAGAAATTTCTACTCCTTTGATTAGTTCAACATTTTTCTCTTTTGCATAATCAAATAAAGAATCGCTATAAGCATCTATTGTATCATGATCAGTAATTGAAATAACTCCAACACCATTTTTTACAGCTTCATCTACAATTTCAAAAGGCGTACAAGTTCCATCACTATAAACAGTATGAATATGTAAATCTATCATTTTTTCCATTTACTTAATCTCTCCTTTAGACAAGATTGTACTTCTTTTGTTTTTAATCTTCTTTTTACTGAATCAGAACTAACAGAAAGTACTGTATCATATAAATAATCTACTCCGTACTTATTTACCAATTGATTTCTAGATGTTGTTAATTGATACTTCAATAAAGGATCACATTCAAATTCTGTTAAACTATATAAGTAATCAAATATAAAATTATAAGCAACATCATCCTTTTGCCAATCTTTTCTATAGGACCATGGGTGGATTGGAAGATAAGGAACTTCTCCTGCAGCATGAGCTCTATCCATCTCATAAGGTAAAAAAGCAACTAGACTAACAAAATCACTATATCCTACTATATGAGCATCTAATGGTAAATACTTAAATGGCATTTTTCCTTGTTCTAAGTCTGTAACAATTTCTTCTACGTTTTTAAATGTCTCCGTAGGATTAATATCAGAAGAAAGATAATGATTATTTTTAAATTCTTGAGCTAATCTTTTTTTGTTTTCTTCTATTTTATTATCATCGCAAATAGTCCACATATCAACATCAGGTAACCTATTAATAACCTTCCTTGGCTTAAGCCCATCAACCATTCTAGGACAAGGCTTACATACCTGTTTTAAATCAGGCATAATAGATTCATTTCTTTTTAAACATAATCCACATGTCCAAATAGATTTTCCACTTTTTTCGACTTCTTGTTTTAATTCTTCATTATATCGAATTTGTTCATCAATAATAGGTAATTTTTCTGACAAATTTCCATCTAATGCATAAAATGGATATCCTGTACCAAAAGTACCACGGAAGCCTTCTGCACTCTTAACAATAGAATTATACATTTGAATATTTTTAATATAATAATTTGTCTTTAACATAGAGTTGTTTTTTTCAAATCTAGTGGAAATATCAGCCATATCACTACAAATAGTAATTGGATATTCTAAATTTTCATTCATATTTTCACCCCCATTAAATATTGGAGATTATATCATATTTTTTTATTATTGTCAATGTAAGCAACGATAAGGAAATATTTCTGCATAGTTATTTTTTGCTAATATCTTCTTCAAAATAACTTTTTATTACATCATAATCACTATATGGAACTTTTTTATTTTCTATTGCCATATAGTTATCTCTTCCTTTTCCTAGAACAAGAACTACTGAATTATCTTTTTCTTTGGCTAATTCAAATGCTTTAATAATAGCTTTTTTCCTATCAATTAATCGAATGTATTCTTTATTACTACCTTCTACCATTTCATCAATAATATCATCAACATTTTCCCCCCTTGGATCATCCATAGTAAAGATAGCTACATCAGAGTGATTTAAAATATATTTTCCAATCTTATTCCGTTTTTCTTTTTCTCTACCACCAGCACATCCTGTTACTACAATAAGATATTTTTCTTTTCCCATACTAGAAATAATATTTTGAATACCATTATAGGTGTGGGCATAATCTAAAATAATCTTAAAAGTCTGACCAAAATCTAATACTTCACCCCTTCCAGGAACTGGCTTTAAATTACTAATAGCATCTACTAAGTATTCAGGAGAAAGGCCTAAATGCAAACAAATAAGAAAAGCTAATGTCACATTATATACATTATATATTCCCATAAAAGGAGATCTAACTTTATAAACATTTCCTAAATAATTTATGTCAAATGTTGTCACTTTTTGTTTTAAGTTTACATTAGACACTATACAGCTATTTGACTTGTCAATTCCATATAATACATGGTTTTTATTATATTTTTTAAACATTACTTTACAATTTTTATCATCACCGTTGTAAATTGCAATTCCATCACTTTCCAAATAATCTAAAATTTTTTTCTTGCACAAAATATAATTATCTAAACTTTTATGTATATTCAAATGATCTTCCGTAATATTGGTAAAACCCGCAATTTTGTATTCTAATCCAGCTACCCTATTATGTAGAAGTGCTTCACTAGAAACTTCCATTACAACATACTTACAGCCACTATTTATAATATCTTTTAAGTACGTATACAACTCTGTAATACAAGGGGTAGTATTGTCTGTTATGTACAAATTCTCACAAAATTCTACACCATTAGTTCCTATATATGCGGTAGATTGCAAATTATCTAATAAACGTTTCACTATAGTTGCAGTAGTTGTTTTTCCATCTGTGCCAGTTATCCCAATAAAAGTTAATTTACTTAAATCTACATCATAAAATTTAGCACATAGCTTAGGATACAAATCGTTAACATTTTCTACTTTTATATAAGAAATATCAAAGTTTATATCTCTGTCCGTAATAATCATTACAGCACCATTTTTAATAGCATCTTCAATATAATAAAAATGATCTACATAATACCCTTTTGTTGCAACAAACAAATAATTTTCTTTTACCTTTCTAGAATCATCCGTTATACCTGATATTTCCAAGTCATAATCACAAGAAATTAAATCCTTTATTTTTTTCAAAATACATCACCTAAATTATATTATTCCAAAGAAAAATAAAGGGTTATTCCCTCTATTTATCTTTTTTCTCAGTAGTTAAGGCTATATCATAATACGCTCTTACTTTTTTCTCTATTTCATCTTTTAATTCCGGATTATCTTTTAATAAAAGTTTGACATTTTCTTTTCCTTGTCCTAGTTTTTCTCCCTGATAAGAATACCAAGAGCCAGTTTTTTCTATGATACCTGCATCTGATCCTAAATCAATAATTTCTCCTTCACGAGATACTCCTTCTCCGTACATAATATCTACAGAACAAGATTTAAAAGGAGGAGCAACCTTATTTTTAACAACTTTTATAGAAGTCTTATTTCCAACAATTCCTTCTCCCATTTTTAATTGTTCACTTCTTCTAATTTCTAGTCTTACTGAAGAATAAAACTTTAATGCTCTTCCTCCTGGAGTTGTTTCAGGATTACCAAACATAATTCCAACTTTTTCTCTTAATTGATTTATAAATATACAGGTAGTATTGGTTTTATTGATTGTACCAGATAGTTTTCTTAAAGCTTGAGACATAAGACGAGCCTGTAAACCAACATGTGCATCTCCCATTTCTCCATCAATTTCTGCTTGAGGAACCAAAGCAGCTACTGAATCAATAACAATAATACTAATAGCGTGACTCTTTACTAGTGCATCACATATTTCTAAAGCTTGTTCCCCGGTATCTGGTTGGCTTAATAATAATTCATCAATATTAACCCCTAGTTTTTGAGCATACACTGGATCTAGAGCATGTTCTGCATCTATAAAAGCAGCTCTTCCTCCTAATTTTTGATGTTCTGCGATAGCTTGTAAAGCAATCGTTGTTTTACCACTAGATTCTGGACCATATATTTCAATAATACGTCCTCTAGGAAAACCTCCAACACCTAAAGCAATATCTAAAGATAAACATCCACTAGAACAAACATCTACCTTGATATGTTTATTATCCCCTAGTCTCATGATAGAACCTTTACCAAATTGTTTTTCTATATCATTTAAAACTTGTTCTAGAGCCTTATCCTTTGAAACTTCTTGATCTACTGTTTTCATAAAATCCTCCTAGTTCAATAACTTACAATTTCATTTTAATATAACAAAAAGATAAATGCAACACCACTTGTCGAACATAAATTTTGCAAAATTGATAGTCTTTTATTAAGAAAAAATAAAAAAAGTACTAAGTAAAAAGTACTTTTTCGAATAATTTAAATTTATAATTTATTCTTTTGATGCAAAAATAAT
>CAMUZJ010000052.1 GCA_947165195.1 uncultured Bacillota bacterium | reverse complement strand
AAAAAAGATTGTATTCTCATTCATTTTATACAATCTTTTATTATTTTCTATGGTGTCCCAGACGGGAATCGAACCCGTAATTGAAACTTAGGAGGTTTCCGTTATATCCATTTAACTACCAGGACAAGTAGAAGATAAGACTTTAGTCTTATCTTTTTATACTTCTTGAATAACGGTAATAATCATAGGCTTTGATTCTGTCTCTTTATAGAAGAATTTACCTAAGACATCACGTACATCATTCTTTATTTTAGAGTAATCTACTCGCTTACTACCTACTTCAATATTCGCTTCAATTACTTCACGAGCAACCTGTTTTGTCTCTTCTAGTAAGTCTTGACTTTCTTTTACATAGATAAATCCTCGAGTTAAGATTTCTGGACCACCAACTATCTCTTTGGTAATACGATCTAGGGTACAACTGATAATCACAATACCATTTTCTCCTAGCATTTCTCTATCTTTTAAAACTAAGTTACCGATATCTCCTTGACTTTTACCATCAATTAAGATTTCATCAACATCTACATGTTCATGATTATCTACTAATTTACCATTATCGAATGTTACAACATCACCATTTAATTTTAATAGAATATTTTCTTTAGGAATTCCTAAACTATTAGCAATATCAGCATTAGCATATTGTTGACGATATTCTCCTTTTACTGGAAAATAATATTTTGGATTCATCAAATTAATCATTAACATTAAATCTTCTTGAGAAGCATGATGTAGTAAATGTTTTTTACTAGATAAACTAATGGCATTTGCACCAAGCATAGCAATATCATCCATAATAATAGCCATTCTCTTCTCAATCCCTGGATAACTTGGCTCTGTAATAAAGATAGTATCCGTATCTTTAATCTTAATATACTTATCAAATCCTTTAATAATTCTTTCCAAATTACCAAATGGCTTTTCTTTTTCATCCGATATTAAAATAACGGTATCTTTATTATCTAAGTCTGTTAAAGAACCAATAATAGAAGTATTCGCTTTTAAATACCCTTCTTCTATCCCTCTATTTATCGTATCTTGAAGACTTTTTCCCATAATGACTAATTTACGATGAGTATTACTTACTTCATCTAATATTTCTTGAATACGTTGATAATGTCCTGGGAAAACAGTACAGATAATACGATATTCATTCTTATGAAGAACTTCTCTAATAAAGTCAGCTGTTCTATTGTTAGGAGAAGTATGACCTGCTCTATCTGCATAGAACGACTCACAAAGTAAACATAATACTCCTTGTTTACCAACATAGGCTAGTTTTCCAATATCTGTTTTATAGGCCCCCATCATGGTAGGATCAAATACAAAGTCTCCAGTATAGACAATTGCCCCATTATCCGTATACAAAACATAACATACAGCATCCGGTATAGAATGGGTTACACTAATCGGAAACAAAGTATTTTTACCAAATTCTAATTTAGAATGTGGTCTTATTTCTTTCAAGTTAGCTTTTTCTATTTCTTCTTTTGTTAAATCATTTTTTACAATTTCTAGTGTTAATTTAGTTCCATAAACAGGCACACCCGGGATAGATTCTATAATATCAGCGGTTGCTCCCATATTTCCTTCATGTCCATGCGTTAAGAAAATACCCTTAACATTATTTTTATTTTTTATTATGTAATCAAAATTAGGAATAATATAATCTACTCCTAAGTTAATATCATTATCATACTTAAGTCCGGCATCAAAAACGAAAATATCTTTATCTACTTTTACAACATACATATTTTTACCATTCTCGTTCAAGCCACCTAAAGCAAAAATTTTTATTTTACTCAAAAATATAATCTCCTTTCTAAATATTTTATCGCTTCTAAATTTTTATAAAATAAAAAGGCTAACCAAAAGACAGATTCATTATAACACTTTTTATAAAATTTAGCAAATTATACAGCTAATTTTTCTAGTACAGCTTTTGCTGCTTCTTGCTCTGCTTCTTTTTTACTACTCGCAACACCTGTTGCATATAAGATATTATCAATCTTTACCCCAATCGTATAAGTCTTATCATGAGCAGGTCCTTCTTCTTTTAATAATTCATATACTAAACTTTTCTGAGTTGTTTGAACATATTCTTGTAAAGCACTTTTATAATCACTAAAGAAATTAATATTAGGGTTTTCAATATAGGGAACAATAATTTCTAAAATCACTCTTCTAACAGTAGAAAATCCTAAATCGATATATATAGCAGCCATTAAAGCTTCAAAGATATCAGCTATAATTGTCTTTCTATGCTTTCCACCAGAATGTTCTTCTCCTACTCCAACTCGTATATATTCACTTAAATTCAAATCATTAGAGTATACCGCTAATGCATTTTCACATACATAGCTAGATCTTACTTTTGTCATTTCCCCTTCACTAATATTCTTATTAGAATATAAGTAATCAGCTACCACTAAATCTACAATAGCATCTCCTAAAAACTCTAAACGCTCATAATCACATTTATCTTTATGTTCATTGGCATAAGAACTATGAGAAAAAGCTGTATAATATAGTTTCTTATTTTTTGGTTTAATCTTTAATTTTTCAAATAGTTTTTCCATTTAAATCACCTAATTAAGTATACCAAAAATAAATCAATTCGTATACTTATAATTGATATTTTCTATAAATTATAGTAAACTTAAGATGTATAAAAAAGAATGACAGGAGAAATATGAAAAATTTTTTATTAAAAATAATTAATATCTACCAAAATATTCCAGGACATCACCACTCTATGTGTAGATTTTATCCAACCTGTTCTAATTATGCAAAAGAAGCAATAGAAGAGTATGGTGCTCTAAGGGGAAGTATTCTATCTATTAAAAGAATACTAAGATGTAATCCTTTTGGTAGTTATGGCTTTGATCCTGTTCCTAAAAAAGGAGTTAAAAATGAAAAAGATAAATAAATGGCTAGTACTAACACTATTTCTTTTTATCATATCTATCTTTTCTACTGGATGTACTAAAGATGAGATGGATGGTATTGAAATTGGTGTTACCAATTATGCCAATGAATATATTGTAAACAGATTATATAAGAATCATTCTAAAATATCTTCTATCTATCCAGATGGAGTCGATAATTATACTTATAAAATAAGTAATAAGTTAAAAAAAGAGTATGCCAAAAAAGATATATTTATCTATAATGGTTTAATTGAAAATGAAAGAAATTTAGCCCTAGATTTATTAGAGATTAATAAGTCTTTAAAGATTATTGATACAGCTTATGTATTAGAAACAGAATATGCTGCTGAAGAGTTATGGTTAAATCCTTCTTCTTTACTAATGATGAGTCAAAATGTAAAGAATGGTTTAGAAGAATATATTGCTAGTACTTATCTTCAAAAAGAAATAGAAGATGCTTATAAAGAGTTAAAGATAGATTTATCTACTCTTGATGTAGAATATAGAGAAACTGTCAATGAAGTAAATAATAAATCGATTGTGATTGAAGACTCTACTCTTAAATTTTTAGAAAAATTTGGTTTAAATGTATATTGTATTGATAATGATGCAACTGAAAAAACTTTAACAGAAGTAGAAGACTTAATTACAAATGGAGACATTAGTTATATTATTACTTTTAGAGAAAATGAGGAGTTATCTACTAATGCTAAAGATCTAATGGCTAAATTTGAAAATTTAAAAATAATAGAACTTCATAAGATTCATAATCTAACAGATAAAGAAAGAGATAATCATGCAGATTATCTAACGATTATGAGAGAAAACTTAGAATTATTAAGTCAAGAATTATATCAATAAAAAAACTAGAAATAGGTTTATCCTACATTCTAGTTTTTTTATTCTTGAAATGGCTTGCAAGTACAAGAGAAAGGTTCAGTTACCTCTTTTTGATAGGTATTATAAGAACTACCATTCTTTTTTTGTTCACATAAAATTTTGGCATCATAGGTATATACATTATTTTTTCTTTGAACACTAACGTAGGAGTTATCTACATCACAACTTGCATTTTCTACTCCCACATCGCTAATTAATTTTTTTCCTTGTAGTACTTTTAAAGAAATATTGTAGCAAGCACAATCATCATTTTTTACCCCTTCCTTACCAAAAACATCTTCTGAATAAGCATCAATATATAACATAGAAGCAGTGATCATAGCATCCCTATAAACATCAAATTTTTTCTCAGTTAGTCCATCTTTAATACCACTAATTACTGGAAAAGCAATCACAGTAACAATTCCTAAAATAGTTACTGTGGCAATCATTTCTACTAAAGTAAATCCATGATTATTCTTTATCATAAACGCATCTCCTACCTTTATTTCTTATATTGTAATACAAGTTCTTTATCTTCCCTACTAACCCGATAAGAATCTCTTATTTTACTAATTGCTTTATTTTGAACAAATGGAGGTAAAGAATTATCTTTTAAATACGATAAAGTACTTTCTCTATCATAAATAAATAATACACTAATTAGCCATGAGAGAGCCATAGATACATAATACTCATCACAATCTACTTGATTCAGTATAGAAAATATTTTAGAAAGATATCTACTATCGTCTGCATAATGATCTAATAGACAAACAATACCAACTCTTATTTCAAAAGGACTTTTATGAATTAATTCTAAAATAATTGGAAAGAACTCCTCTTTATGTTTTTTAATAATAGAAAAACTACTAACACATAAATCACATACTGCCCAATTATCAATATGAGGTAAAAACTGATAAAAGTACTTTAAAAATACTGAATAGTCTTTTTCATAAGAAATAACAAATCCTTCTAATAAAATTTCTTCAAAATAAGTGGATTCAGCATTATCTAAAAAAGATAAGTAATCTCCCTTTTTTATACTTTTTGATATTTTTCTAAGTATAGGTACTCGTATTCCTATCATCTGATAAGTAGTTGGTGTTATTCTTTGATTAAAAGTTAAATATTTTTTATCTTGTAATAATAGTAGATTTTTTAAAAATTCTTTATAAGTTTCTTTATTCCAATTATCTGGAATATCAATATTATAAGAAGTTGATAGCACTAATATCCTCATTAATTAAAGCAACTAAGACTTTTGTATTATAATTTTCAAATGATGTAACAATTCTTTTATAATCAATAGAAAATATCTCTAGTCTTCGTATTAATAAATCATCTACTACTAATATACCAACACTTCTAAAATAAAGAATAATACGAGATGCATTTTCTCTATCACAAATAAATTGTCTTACAACACTTGAAATATTATTCTTCTTTATCTTTGTAATTGTTTCCTCTTCTATTCCTAAATCTTTTAAAAAATCCATCTGCATCACCCAACTTCTACTTCTTTTCTAATACAATTTAATATTTTATCATAATCTTCTTGACTCAAAATACTATTATAAGTAAGTGCATACATAAAACTTTCTAAACTACCCATAACACCATTTTTTAATAATGTATTATAAATTCTTAGTACTTTTAGTCTAGAGATTCTAGTTCCATAAAAATTATAAATTAAAGCACTTTTTCGATCAATATATTTATCAATGGATTCTATATAAGAGTTACTAAATATGGAATCACTAATTGGATAATTAGGATTTGCATCAATAATTCTATCATATTTTTTGGTAGAAGTTGTATGTACTTCAATAGTATTTGTTATTTCTAATTTATTTTCTTCTTGTATATTTAAATAGTAACTATCTCTATAATCTGGTCTATTTCTAGTAATTATGGCCTTTAATTGATAATTTTCATTATCTTCTTCTAATACTTTTCTAAATGGTCCTTTCCTAGGATCATTATCATCTAAATCTAAAGTAGTCATATTGGATGCATAAATATTATAAAACATTAAAGCTTTTGGATTAGATACAGTTCTAAGATTACTTAGATTATCGATTAAGTATTTTAATCCTAATGGATGAATTTCTATAAAAGCATCACAAATACTGGCAAAATTTGTAGATAAAAGAGCAGCAGGAGATGGATCAATAATTCCTCTTCTTTTATAGTCGAAGGAAAAACCATATTTATAGAATAAGTCTAAGTTCGTTACTAGGAGTTTATTAGGCATTGTTAATATACTTTTACATTCTTGAAAGATATAATTAATACTAATACCTGCATTTTTTAAAGTAACAACATTTCTCATAAAATCTAGCGAAGATCCTACCATCATATAGGAGTAATCATCATCTTTATCAGAAAAGTCTTTCTGCTCCAATAATGCACCACTAATATCTAACAGACTTTCTGGTATTAAGTTATTTTCCCTACTAAAAGAAGTTACGGCATCAATGGTTACTCTACTACTTCCTAGTAAAATAGAGGTAAGTACATATCCATCTTGGATGATTGGATATTGATTTCTTTCTAGTGCTTCCAATATTTGTTTTATTTTGTCTATATTTCCATAATGCATTAAATATTCTTTATAAGTATCATATAGGTTATGAAAGTCATAGTGGTAGAGATTAAATATTTTTTCAAGTTCTTGGATAGATAATAAAATCTCATCTTTTTTAATAGAATTGCTTAGTTTTTCTTGATAAGTATCCTTCTCATATTTCATTAGTTCAATCAGTACTTTTTCACTACTAGCATCTTCTGTATCTTTAAATAGTTCAGTAATTAACTCTAAAGTATGTGAATTAATTTGAAAATTTGGTATTTCAATAATTTTTTTTAAGGAATCATACTCTTCTATCTTATGTTCTATATCTTTTTTTACAGGATTATTATTTTTCTTTTTTTCTAAATAATTGGAAAAAGCTTTTAAAAACATATCATAGAAAGCTTTATCTTTTTCAAAAAGACGTAGTGTAGAAGAATATTGTTGATTGGTAATAAGAATTTTTTGTATCTTTAACAGTTCGTTATATAAAGTATCTTTTTCTTCTACTTCAAACTGATTAATATAGTAGAATAAATCTTTTTCTGTTATGTTTGTTATTTTTTCTACATTTTCTTTTAATTCTTCATAAAGTATTCTATCATCATCCAATTTTTGTTCTTCTAATTTTATTTGTGCTTTTAATTTTTCTTGCTTTTCATTAATTAATTTTTTTAATTCTTCTTTTTTAGAAAACATATCTTCACCCTACTTCTAATCTATTTGATTTTTATTTTGTCTTTCTAAATAGAGTACAATCGGTTTTAATTTTTCTGCTAATGGATTTAAGTTATCTTCCTCTTCTTCATCATACGAAGAAGAGTGAATAATTTTATAGATTTCATAAGTAAGTAGTCTATCTAATTTTTCAGTTGTTTTATATACTTCTTCTCTTAAGTTTTCATCTTCTTTATATACTTTTAAAGTATCTTCTAAATCTTGAATATCTATTTCTGATAGTGATTCGATTAATGAGATGTTTTTTTCTAAATATTCCTTTGCTTTTTCTACTATTTTTAATTCTTCTATTCTCTGATCATTTCCT
>CAMUZJ010000051.1 GCA_947165195.1 uncultured Bacillota bacterium | reverse complement strand
TTATTCCCCTCCTGGAAGTACATTTACGTAATTAACAGCGAAACCAAGGGATAAATTACCATTATTATCATCTGCTAAAACAGCATTATCTTTATATTTTATCAATACTTTATATTTTGCAGAAGTATTTTTTTGTAATATATCATCCTTTTGAATAGGAGTTCCATCTATATAAGTTACTTGAAAATCTAAATATTCTGCTACTTCTTCTGTAAATTCTGTCTTAACAACAGACGCAATTTTAGCATCTATTGTACCATTATTGACAACATCTACACTAAATTCATACTTATCCCCTGGATTACTTAAATTTATTGAAAAATTAATATCCATTTTTTCAGAATCAAAAGTAAAATCTGTTGCTTGTACACTATCTTCACTTACTACTACATTATCAAAATGGATATCCCAAACATTTTTACTGATAACTGCTTTACCTGTAATTTCTAATTGAGAAGAAAGAATAGCAAAACCAATACCTAAACAAGAAATGCCCGTAAAAAGAAGTATTCTTTCTCTATCTATTTTTTTCAATATACATCAACCTCTCTATCTTAAGTAAATAATATCATAGCTTGAAAAAAAATACAATTAGCATAAAAAGAAAAAGAATGGCAAAATACCATTCTAAATTTCTAATTTAACTTTGTACCACAATTCATACAGAAGTTTCCACCATTAGATGCAGTACCACAGTTTGGACAGAATTTTGCTCCTCCTGCTTGAGATGCTTGTGGAGCTTGTTGCGCTGCTTGTACTGGTTGTTGACCATTTGCATTCATAGCATTATTAGTAGCAGCACCAAATACTCCATTAGATGCCATATTCATCATACCAACACCCATAAATCCATTCATAGCTCCTGCTTCATTATTAGCAGCATCTTGAACAGCTTGTGCATAAGCACCAGTAAGTGTTCCTTGTTGCATAAATCCATTAGAAGATAATTCATAATTATCAATCTTCTTATTAGACGCTTCATCCAAAGTAACAGACTCAATAATAAATCCAACAATACTCATACCACGAGCTCTAATCTCTTGATCAAATACTTTTTCATCCATTACCTTTTTAATTCTTTCTGTTGCACTAGGCAATTCTAATACAGGTACTTTATTTTCAGTATTTCCTAATTCATTTAAGACATTTTGGAAAGATCCTACTACTTCTGATCTCATTTGTTCAATAATTTCATCTTTTTTATACTCTGTTGCAGTACCAGCTATTCTACTCATAAAAGTTGCTGGATCATTAATTCTAAAGGTATATTTACCAAAACATTTTACTTCTACTCTTAATGGACTCATACCACCTGTCATTTGATTTGGAATTGGATGTGACCAATCTTGATATGGAATAGGAGCAGGTGTTCCAAATAAGTTATTCATAATTTCTTTTGTATTAATATAGAAAACTGCTTGTTCTTTACTAGTTCCTCCATTATATACAAAACGAGTCCACATTTCTTTAAATACATCTCCAAATTGTCCTGCAAAGAAAGTTGGAGAAGTAGATTGATCAAAAGTATAAATTCCAGGTTCAGCAGTTGCATCTAAAATTTGTCCATTTTGAAAAATAACAGCTACTTGTCCAGGGGATACTTGAATAGCACTATCTTTTGAGATAATACCATTTTTAGTAGATACTCTCTTCATTAAAATGTCTTGTCCTAAATCTTCACATGTAATATACTCTTTCCATTGATCATGTAAAGTACTACCTACAGCTCTTGCTGCAGCTAAAATTAATCCCATAAAAATCCTCTTTTCTTAAATATTTTAAAATTTGTGCCCTCCACCACCGTGAGAGACTCCTCCCCCACTTGTATGGATTCCTCCTCCAGAAGAACTATCACTTTCTATTTTTACCTTACTAACATGACTTCCTAAGAAGGTTTCTTTAATTACTTTCGCACTTTTCGTCTTATTATTTAAATATTGTCTTGAAGAAGCTGCTTTAAATACCATTTTATTCATTCTAACCATAATAAATATAATAATAGCATCTCCTACAATAGCAAATATCAAAACAATAGCCAATGGTCTATAATTTTTTACTAATTGACCATTGCTATTAATAGTATAGCTTGAATACTGTGAAGAATCAAGAGAAGCATAAGAAGAAGCTAAACTTAAAAAACTACTACATCCTTCATAATATTTTTCATTAGACATAAAAGTATAAACATAATCTAAAATAGAATTAATTACACTATCTGGATACTTATCAATACCATCCCCAGTAGTAGTAATATAGATTTCTCGATTATCCATATCAATTAAGAATAATAATCCACTATTACTATTCTCATAGCCAAAGTCATTATAATCATAAAAATCATCTGCATAAGCAGTTGAATCCATCTTATTATTTTCATTAATCGTAACAATAGCCATATCTAACTTAGACTCTCTAATATAATTTAGAACTTTATCATATAATTTAGACTCTTCACTATCAGAAAACAAATCTGCAAAATCATATATTTTTTCACTAGCATCTACTGCTGGAGTATTTAAAATATCATTTATATTCGAATCATTTACACTAATATAATCTTGTACTAATAAATTTTCATTTGTTCTTTCAAATGTATTTGTACTAGCATAAACATCTCTAACATTGAATGAGCAAACTAGACCAATTAATAATAAAAACATCCATAATTTCTTTTTCATTCTCAATCACCTACTTTAATAATAAAAACAAATATCCAACAATTAGTAATGCAATAAAGATTCCTATTGTCCAAATAATTGTCTCTTTCTTTCCTATAGGGATATCACCTACCATTTTACCAGTTTGGCCATTTACAGCAAAAGTATAAATTTTATCATTATAATTTATATTTACCATCCACACTGGTAACATAATATGATAGGTATTTGTTTTTTCTAAGACCATATCATTTTGTCTTACACTTTTAGCCATATGTTTACATTGACTACTAGCTAAATCAACACATGTATTCATCGTTCTATCACTTGCTCTTACATAGGAATCTTCTTCTGATACATCATATTTTTCTGCTAAAAATCCTGATAAATAAGCATGATTATAATCTACTAAATCGCTAAATACAAAAGGTTCAATCGAGTCCATTAACTCATCTTTAAATCTACTTGATGCATCTGCTAGTACTTTTTCATAATCATAGTGAGCATCTACTGTCGTTTCATATCGATCAGTTTTCGTATAATGATATTTAGAATCACTCCATGTAGTAACATCGGTACAAGTAAACGTAATTTTACCATTACCAGTTATATCATATGCCCAAAAAGGAATATAAACCCCAGATATTTTTTTTATATTAGTTACTTCTTTGAACTTTCTAGGCATCAAAGGTTTATGTTTTGTTAATTTTCTAAAAGCAGTAACAGCCTCTTCTTTAGTATTTTTAAAAGGAATAATTAAGTCAGGTGCTCTACCTTTATCTATTTTCTCTTTTAATATAGCAGTACTTCCGCAGTAGACGCAAAAGGTTGCAGTTGTTGTCTCATCTGCTATAATTTCTGCACCACAGTTTTTGCAACGGTAATTATCAAAGCCTTTTAAATCTTCTTCTTTAGGTAAATTTTTCTTAACGGTATTTGCTTTTTCACTGCTAGCATTTTCATGCTTTTTCATTTCTTCTAATGTAAAGCTACTACCACAATACTTACAATCCCATTTCTGACTAACAGGATTAAAATCTATTTTCGCACCACAAGCTGGACATCTATTATCTAAAGTATCCATAGCTATTATCACATCCCATCATAAATGATTATATCATATTATAATTTCATATTACTATTATTATGCAAAAGAAAAAGTAAGAAATTTCTCTTACTTAAAAAGTTAACATTTCTACTTCATTTGTTAATATTTCTACCTCATCTTGTTTGTTATCTAGTTGTTCTACTGAAACAGAAACACTATCTACTGACTCATTCTTAAACTTATTAATTTTAGATAATACACTATTTCCTTTTTGTATTTTTTGAGCTTTATAAGCATTATCTTTTTCTTCGTCCTTTAATAATTCTATATTTTCATCTATCTCTTTACTACTCTTCTTCTTAGGCTTACCAGTTTCTTTATCATATTTTTCTATTCTAGCCACACAGTTCATACCTTTTTTAATTTTACTTCTTTTTCTATCTACAATAGTCTCTTCAATATAGCCAACAAAATGAAACTTTTCTTCATTAATAAATTTAGCTGTTTTATCCCAAATTTCCCCAAACATAGGAATTTCTTTTTTCTCACTAGGAGTACTTAATAATTTTTCTAAAAAAGAAATATCATCTTCTTCTTTTGTAAAATCAAAATCATCTACTTCTTCTTCCAACTCATCTACCACGATTGGAGGATAAAATCGATATTCATTATCAACAACTTTTAAATTCCAATTGATATATTTTTTATTACTATGAATCTTTCCTACTCTATTAATATCTGTTGTAGAAATATAATCTACCTTTACCATACTTCTTCCTCCTACTCTTATCTTAATAAGAGTATAGCACAAAAATTAGCAAAAAAGAATATGCTTTCTGCATATTCTATTGGTCATCAAAAAGAAAAATTAAATTTCGTAATATTCAATTATTTTTTTAATTTCACTTTATTTTTTCCTATTCTAGATACTCCATAAGCAGCAGCTCCAGTAATAGCTAAGCCTCCTACGATAGCAGCTGCTCCAATACCAAAATTATTTTGTTCTAGCGAAAAATGATTAATAGATTTCTTTTCCAAATCAACAGTAATTTCTTTTTCCTGCAATTTTTTAATATTTTTATCAAATTGCTCTGAAGTTTGATTTGCCATATCATCAAAAATATCTACTAAATATCCTCCACCTAATAAAGTTACTGGATCATTGTGAACTTTTGCATCTACAGAAATATACTTCTTATTACCATCTTTTAATACTTCTACAGAGTCTACTTTAGAATCATTTATTCCTTGTTTTTCTAATGAAGAAGCAATCTTTTCACTTAATAGCTCTGTATAAATAGTACTATAATCTTTTGTTTTGTTTGCCTCCGTATATCTTGTAATAATATCATAATCTTTTACAATAGATGCTTTTTCTTCTTCTGTTAAATCTTCCTCACTAACATTAGAAAGATAATCAGAAGATGAAGATAATCTTTCTACACTCTCCTTAAATTCCTCTTCTGTAGGAACTTCTTCAGCAGTTGGAGTAGGACTAGGATTATTATAAGCGTTTGAGTAATGATGATATCCTTGTACTAGAAGTCCTACTAATAAAAGTTTTGGTAAAAGACTAGAAGCTGTGTGATAATAATCAACTCTACTTGCTGCATTATAGGCATTGGCATTACTTTGAAAAGCAGAATTATTTCCTAATGTACTACTGGTATTGTGATTAATATTAGAAGAAGTAAAACCACTAGTATACCTAGAGTTTGAATTTACTCCTGCATTAGTATTATAATTTGGAGTAGGATTTACAGAAGAATTAGAAGAACTATGTGTAGTACCAGAACTAGAATGGTAAGAATCTGTATCTTTCTTTTCAGTAGTATCACTAGCTTTAGATTCAGAACTCTTAGAAGAAGAATCTGTACTAGATTTACTACTAGAAGATGATTTACTAGAAGAACTACTAGAATGAGAGGAATGAGATGATCCTCCTCTACCACCTTTGGCAATCATTGTAGAATAATTACTAGCAGATGAAAAAGCATACATTGGTGGAGATAGTAAAAATATAGCAGCACCACTTATTACAATAGCATCTCTTAGATGTTTTAATTTTTCCTTTCTACTTTTCTGATTTAAATACTCTTTAGAATTTGATTCAGACATTTTCTTTTCCCCTTCCGTTTTATAAATTTGCTATTATTTTACTCTTTATTTCAAGAAAATACAATAAAAAGAGCATATTAAATGCCCTATTCTTATTTTACGGGAGTAATCTTTGTTTTACCACCCATATATGGTTGTAATACTTTAGGTATTAAGACACTTCCATCTTCTTGATAATTATTTTCAAGTAGTGCTATTAATCCACGAGGAGTTGCTACTACTGTATTATTTAGAGTATGTAAATAATATGTACCTTTTTCTCCTTTAGCACGAATACCTAAACGTCTTGCTTGAGCATCTCCTAATGTAGAACAACTACCTACTTCAAAATACTTTTGTTGTCTAGGGCTCCAAGCTTCTACATCACAAGATTTTACTTTTAAGTCAGCTAAATCTCCACTACAACACTCTAATTGTCTTACTGGAATATCCCAACTTCTAAATAAATCAACCGTTAGTTTCCACATTTTTTCATACCATTCCATTGACTCCTCTGGTTCACAGATAACAATCATTTCTTGTTTTTCAAATTGATGGACACGGTAAAGTCCTCTCTCTTCTAGACCGTGACTTCCACCCTCTTTTCTAAAGCATGGAGAATAACTTGTCATATGAATTGGTAATTCTGCTCTATCAATGATTTGTCCTTTAAATTTACCAATCATAGAATGCTCTGAAGTACCAATTAAATATAAGTCTTCATTTTCGATCTTATACATCATAGCTTCCATCTCTGGGAATGACATAACACCAGTTACTACATCACTATGAATCAAAAATGGTGGTATTGCATACGTAAATCCTGCATCTATCATAAAGTCTCTAGCACAAGCAAGCATTGCTTCATGTAGTCTTGCGATATCTCCGATTAAATAATAGAATCCTTCTCCACTAGTTCTTCCAGCACTTTCTTTATCTAGTCCATTAAATCTAGCTATAATATCTGCGTGATGTGGTACTTCATAAGTAGGAACTTTTGCTTCTCCAAATCTTTGTACCTCTACATTTTTACTATCATCTTCTCCAATAGGAACAGATGGATCCATAATATTTGGAATTACCATCATAATATCTTTAATTTTCTTATTGAATTCTTCTTGTTCTGCTTCTAATGACTTAATTTCATCGCCCATCTTAGCAATTTCATTTTTAATAGCATCAGCTTCTTCTTTTTTACCTTGAGCCATTAATTTACCAATTTCACTACTCTTCTTATTCTTATCTGCTTTTAAGTTATCAGCTTTTACTTGTACTTCACGTACTTTTACATCTAATTCTTTTACTTCATCTACTAATTTTAATTTCTCATCTTGAAATTTCTTCTTAATATTTTCTTTTACTAAATCTGTATTTTCTCTTATTAATTTAATATCTATCATATTATCCCTCTTTCTTTATTTTATTTTTTATAATTTTCTTTACTGTCTAACCGAGACAATATCCTTCCAAAATTCATTCATATATATTTCACCTCTAAAAAACAAAAAGAATGATACCACAAGGAGTGCATGCAGCACGGTACCATCCTTTATTTTACTTTTCATGATAACGGTATTTACCGGGGTATAACCCATCTATAGAGTAGATAAATAAGTCTTTTATACCGTTTCCACCTGCCACGGATTCTCTATCATAAAAGATACTTATTATTAGTTCTAATAATCGACTTCTGTAATTATTCTATACCAA
>CAMUZJ010000050.1 GCA_947165195.1 uncultured Bacillota bacterium | reverse complement strand
GCATATAAAATATGCTTTTTTTCTGTTATAATGGTTTAAAGAGGGTGAAAATATGAAAGTGGTATGTGTAGGTCATTCGACATACGATATTACACTATTAGTGGATGAGTATCCACAAGAAAATAAAAAATACCGTATTAAAGATCATATAGAGTGTGGAGGAGGTCCAGCTTCTAATGCAGCTTATTTACTAGCAAAATGGGGAATGGATACTACCATTGCATCTCAAGTAGGAGATGATTATTACGGAGAAAAAATTATAGAAGAATTTCAAAAAGTAGGTTGTGATACTACCTATTTAGAAAAGCGTCCAAATCACAATACTTCTAGTAGTTATATTATTGCTAATACGGCAAATGGTACTAGAACTATTATTACCTCAAAAAGTGAACAGGATAGAAGACTGCAACAAGGTTTAGAAATAGAAGCAAATGCTATCTTAATCGATGGAGAACATCCAGATTCAGCTGAAGAACTATTAAAATATAATGGAAAAAATAAAATTACTGTTATGGATGCTGGAAGATTAACCATCGATACAAGACATTTAGGAAAAATGGTAGAGTTTTTAATTTGCTCTAAAGATTTTGCTGAGGAGTTTTCTAATACAAAGTTAAGTGCTGATGATATCGAAGGACTTATTAAATGTCATAAAGAATTAACGGCTTACTTTAATAATCAGGTTATTATTACCTTAGAAGATAGAGGTAGCTTTACCTTTATAGAAGGAAATTACGAAGTACTTCCTAGTGTAAAAGTAAAAACAGTAGACTCAACGGGTGCTGGAGATATCTTTCATGGGGCTTTTACTTACTTTATAAGCAATCGATATTCTCTAAGAGATGCTATTAAATATTCTTCTATTACTTCTGCAATTTCAGTTACTAGGATAGGTGCAAGATGCTCTATTCCAACTTTGCAAGAGGTATTAGAATATGATAACATTATATAAAAATTGTCCGACAATCGATTTGCATGGAATGGATAGAGATTATGCAAGAGTAGTAATTAATGATTTTATAAGGGATAATTATACAATTAAGAATGAAACGGTTGTTATTATTCATGGAATTGGTTTAGGAATACTTAGAAAAACAGTGCAAGAAGTACTTCGGAAAAATAAGTATGTGGACTCCTTTAAAATAGATAATTTTAATGCTGGTCAAACAATAGTCAAACTCAAAAAACACTACAGTTGAGTTTGACTTTTTTACTCTTTTATGGTATCATAATAGGCAATTGTGTTTTAGGGGGTATTTATTATGTACACAGAAGAATATGAACATAGGGGATTTCCTTTTAAGAATTTCTTATTTAAATTAATTTTTATAATTGTTTTTATACTTTTATTAATTTGGTTAGTTCCAAAATTTATATCACCTGCTACAGTGGTAAATGAAGATAATAGTTCTAATAATAATAGCAGTATTAATAGTAAAAATGGTAATAATTCTTCAAATTCTGCTAATGCTACTACTTCTCAATCTTTTGAAGAAAATCTTAATAAAATGAAAGAAGCTGCATTATCTTATTATACAGATGATAGATTACCTACTACTGTTGGTCAATATAAATCAATGACTTTAGGTGAGATGATTCAAGAAAAAATTATTACACCTTTAAAGGATAAAAATAATAATAACTGTGATACTGAAAAAAGTTATATAAGAATTACAAAATTAGATGATGAATATTTATTAAAAGTAAATTTAAAAGATAGTGAAAAAGAAGATTACATTTTAGTACATTTAGGAAATTATAATTATTGTACAAATACTATATGTGAAAAGAATACAAATGATGTTCCTATAAAATCTGGAAAGTCTAATAATTCTACATCTATAGTAGCAATTACTCCAAATGGTGGTACTACAAAAAATAATTCTGGAAATAATACAAAAAGTTCTGGAAACAATACAAATAATGTTGCAAAAAATTCAAGTACTTCTACTTCTAGTAGTAAATCAGCTAGTTCTAGTAAATCAAGTTCTAGCAGTTCTTCTAATTCAAAGAACTCTACTTCTAAATCTAATAGTGCTTCTAGTAGCTCTAATATTGTAAGTGGTTCTAAAGAAAGTGGCTCTATTGAAAATAAAGGAGCTTATATGTATGAATACTCAAAAACTACTGGAGGAAGTCTATCCTCTTGGACAGATTGGAGTAATTGGTCAAAAACAAGTTGTGATACACAAGAATTAAATTGTAGCGATGATGATCCTTCATGTCTTAAAAAAGTACAATTATACAATAGAAAAGAACAAATCGGAACTTATAATAAGAAATATACACAACAAAGAGAAACTATTAAACAAACAGGTTCTTATGAACTTAGAGTTTGTCAAAATTATAATTATGTAATTATTGATAAAACAACATATGCAACGACTGTTACAACAACGTATAATACAATTAATAATATTTCTTATGCAAATTCATCTACTTGTAGTTCAGGTTCTGCCTCTTTATGTAATAGTTGGTCTGAACCAGTTAGAGGATGTTATGATAATCCACCAACTAGAACTGCAACAACTTTCTATATACCAATAGGAGCTGACTTTAGTAAGTGTGGAGAAACTTGTCATTCATTACCTACCTTCTGTTATAACAAATATACACTTAAAGGAAATATAACTTCATCTGGAGTAAAAGTGATTACCCCTGGTAAGACAACTTCTAACTCTACAACAGAAGTAACATCATCTAGTGAAATTCAAGTAACAGCAAGTTGTGGTGGAATGACTACAAAAACAGTGCCAATTTATAGTACAATAACTGTAAATGATATAGTAGAGCGTACAGAACCATTATATGGTACAGTTTGTTATCAAAGTAGTAAAACTAGAACGGTAACCAATAATGGATCTATAGATACAAAATGGTCTACTTATGATGATAAAAGCTTATTAGATGCTGGATATACGTATACAGGAAACAAAAGAGATAAATAAAAGGGGGTTAACTAAATGAAAGATATAGGTAGAATTTACTTCTATGTTTTTTCAAATGGTGATACATTACAAGAACGTGCTCGTGCTTTTTATACAGATGGTACGGATGGAGATATTTCAGTATCAGAAGGTAAAAAAGCTCTTTCAGAAATTGCTACTAGATTGCAATTAAATACGGAAGAAGAAATAGAACGTGAATTATTTGGAAAAGTATTTTTTGCTGGAGATTATCAAGATTTATTGAAAAGTTATGATAATTTAAAGTTTCATCAAGATAATATAACATCAGCAGATAGTGTTATTCCAGTATATAGAGATAATACCATTGAAAATGGACTTGCTTCACCTCTTAGTGAAGATTCTTATGAAGTAGAATTTATGGAAGATGAAGAAGAAGATAAAAATAATTTTTCTAATGTGAAAGATAAAATTTCTAATGTAGTTGAAAAAGCTAAGAATAAAATAAAAAATCATAAAATGATTAAAAAGATTACAGCTGGTGTTTTAGGACTTTCTATTCTTTCTTTAGGAACATATGCATTTGTAAAAAATTCTAAGACAGGTCAAATGCAAGATAGTAATATAGCAAGTGCAAATCAATCAGCAAGTGCTAAATTAAACGATAGTGCAGTAGATTCTGTAGAAGAATATAATAATAGTAACTATAGTAGTTATGGTGATGATAGAGATTTTGATAATCTAATTGTAAAATGTAGTACAGAATCACAAAGAAAAGCTATGAGATCTGTTCGCGATTACTTATATTATTTCAATGATACTTTTGCAGGAAAATTTGCTGAAGCAGATAAAAATATCCGTCCAGTTTTAACTTGGGAAGAAGTAATGTCATTAATGCTTGCTTATAATGATTATTCTAGAGATGATATTTGTAATATATTTAGTGGAGTAGATGGATATCAAATGATGGCTCCTAGTGAGATGTTACAATACTATCAAAATGCTATGTTACAATTAATGTGTTCATATGTAATAGAGACAAGAGATACTCCAGTAGATATTAATCGTATAATTACATCTTTTGAAGGAAAAAGCTTTGTATCAGAATATCATGAGTTATTCTTAGAAGCAAAAGAAGCTACAGGTGAAGAAAAAATATCATTAGTAAAAAAATTCTATGATAAAGTACGTAGGGACTTTCATATAACGGATGAAATTTGTAGAGAAGGAATATCTGATATAAGTAATATTCATATTGAAAAATATAAATTGGCTGTTATTCCTATGATTTCAGCTGCCGAAATGATGTTCCAAGACTTAAGAATAGATAATACGTTATCAAAACAAGAAATTGCTTATTTAAATGAACAAGGTTTATGTAATAAAGTTTTAGAGACTTTTGAATCTGTTAGACAAGTTGTTATGATGAATCAATCTACTACATCTTCTGTATCATATTATGATATTAAAAAATATGTTGTCGATGATTTAACAAAAAAATCTATTTATTTTGTAAGTGATGAGAGTAGAAATTTAATGAAATTGGATGGTTTTCTTAAAGTAGTTGTACAACAATATGAAGATTTTAATAATTGTACGTATTCTTATAATACAACAACAAAAAAATCTGCTAGTGGTAGCTCTAAATCTTTTACTCGTACAAATACTAGAAAAGAGTCTAAGACTACTTATGAGACAAAAACTACGACAACAACTACTTCTAATAGAGCAGAAGCTATTCAAAAGGCTGGCATAACTGCTGTAGAAAAAGCCGAACAAGAAGTTAATAGATATATTGAACAACAAAATCAAGAAAGTAAACGTATCGCAGAAGAAAAAGCTGAACAAACTAGAAAATCTATGCAAGAGGAAGCAAATAGACAAGCTGAGAAGAATAAGCAAGAAGTAGAAGCTTATAATAAAGATACACAAACAAAAATAAATAATGCAAACGAAAAGATTAATTCAGGAAAAACAGTAACTGAGAAAGATTTTGATAATAAAGTAACTTTTGATAAAAATCATTCTGATGGAAAAGGAACTTTAGATAATTCGGTTAAAAATATCACAACAGATGGAACGGGTGCTAAACAATCATCTGATCCATTACCTGATCCAAATAAAACAGGTGCTGCATTTGATGCAAAAGCTTCTAACTCTAGTAGTAGTCAGTCAAAGAGTACTTCATCATCTAGTAGTACATCTTCATCTAGTGCTTCTACTGTAAGTACAGATAGATCTATTGTAAGAGTTTATACAGAAGAAGTTGCTCCTGTTACTAAAAGTTCTACTACAGCTGCAGAAACACATACAGTTGTTACTGCAACTCCAAAAGTAGAAGCAACACTAGCACCAAAGGTTGATTCTTCTATGACTGTTAAGAAAAGCGCTGGTCAAACAATTATGGAATATGATGTTAAGTCTAATGAACAAATTGTTGATGCCTACATTAACAGTTTAGAGCAATCTAATTGTGATAATTCTGTTAAAGTTTACACAAAATAGAAAGTGAAATGCTTTCTATTTTTATTTAAAAATTTCATCGTTTGAGTTATAATATTAAACGTGCGAAATTTAGAGGCAAAATAGGAGGCACAAAATAATGGGAAAAAACTTACTGTATATGCAAGAACAATTAAATAAAAAGTTGGCTATTTTATTAAGAGAAAAAGGAATTCGGAATTTTTCTTTTACAGGACTAGGTAATTCTATTTCAGCAGGTTATTCGCGTTTTGATGATACTAAACCTTTACTCTTAAGAAATGAAGGTATTGAAAAGGAAATGTTATCGAGGGGAATTATATTAAATCGATATAATTTTTCAAGATCTCAAAATAATTGTGAAGAGCATATTGCAGAATGGATTGACTGTAATTATAAAGAGTCTTACATAAATAAAATGAATCAAATAGATTATAGTAAAGGTCCTACTAGTATGCAAACAAAGTCAATGGACAGAAAAATAATGGATAAACTTTATCCTATCGCAATAACAAATGACCGTGGTCTCCAAGAGATATTAAAAGATAATGGACCATATACAGCAAATATAGTAGTTTATAATGGATGTACTGGTTCATTTTTAGATAATATAACCAGAAATGGAAAAATGTCTCAAAAACTTTTTTATGGTATTGATAGAGATATTATTCAACTATATAATATTCTTACCAATATTCAAAATTATAATCGTATCAAGGCTTGTAATACACAGGTATATATATGTGGAGTACCGAACCTTTTTGGTTTACATTTTTCTGAACTTATTAATAAAAAAATTAAAGCTGTAGTAAAAGAATATGCGAATGTAACTTATGTTAATCCTGTAAAATCAAAGGTTATTCGTAAAGATTCAGAATCTAATAAAATGCAATTAGATATTCATTATTCTAAAGAGGAATATGATCAATTAAATAATAATATTTTATCCTCTATCATAACAAACTATTCATTAAATCAAGCGTTAATTAATACTGATAGAAAACTATATTCTTTACGAAAAGAGATAGAATTAGCAAGACCAGACTTATTAAAGAAAAATTCTAAGATTCAAAAATATATAACTTATATTTTAAATGATGAGCAAAGAAAGCTTTCTTCTTTTGAAGATAAAGAACTTTTTTGTATTATGGTCAAAGAATATTTATTACAGAGATTTCCTTATGACTTTTCTCATTTAGAAAAAGAAAATATAGTAGAGTGCATTGAAACAAAAAAGATGCATATGCGTTATGATTTTGACGAAAATGAATTTCTATCAAAATTTAAAGATGTTTCTATAAATAGGGAAGATGAAGGGTTAAATGATGTATTAGAAAAACAGCGCCAAAAAGAAGAAGAAAAAAGAAAACATGATGTTTTGATGAAAAATATGTTTGCAGGAGAATTTACTTTTGCTGATTCTTTTGATAAAGCCTTAGAAAACGAAAGCTCTCATGAAAAAGAAGCTTCTTCTGATACGTATGTTTTAAAAAAAGATCAAATAATTCAAGATGATGTTAGTAAACCAAAACAATATTTTCGTAAATAGACTAAAAAAATGCTAGTATATTTGCTTGAATTTGTAGTATAATATAAAGAGGATAGAAAATTGTTTGACTTTTTATACGTTTTATGGTATAATATGAGTACTTTGAAGGTACATTAGGGGGTGTACTTCAAGAGGACAAGAAGTTATGTTGAAGGGGTTGAATATATGACAAATAATATAACAAATGCCTATATATTTGAATACTTAGATGAAAATGACTTTCGAAAAAAGGAAAGATCAGTAAGAAAATATAACATGTTGGCTTATAAAAAATTAACATTTAGTTATTATCCTGAATTAAGAAAAGGTAATTTTTTAGGAAAAGAAATAAATAGAAATGAAAAAGATAAGACAATAAGTTATGAATTAAAATTACCTACTGATGAATTGTTTGCTAAAGTTCATGGTGAAATTACATTACATTATACTGTATATGTAGAAAAAAATATCATTTTACTTACGAATATTACACCAGAAGGTATTTTAGATGAAGGTCATAGAGCTGAGTTATCTACTTATAAAGGTGTTATGATTTCAAAAACAAATCCAGAAAAAGATATGTTTAAGATTAATTTATTAAATATGTTAGATAAATAGAGGAAAAAACTCTATTTTTTTTAACTTTTTTCTTGCAACTGACTATAAACTATGCTATTATTAAATAGCAATGGATGAACGGACCCTTAGCTCAGTTGGTTAGAGCATCCGGCTCATAACCGGGCGGTCATAGGTTCGAGTCCTATAGGGTCCACCATTTTATATGCGAGTATGGCGGAATTGGCAGACGCGCTAGACTTAGGATCTAGTGTCTTCGACGTGCAGGTTCAACTCCTGTTACTCGCACCA
>CAMUZJ010000049.1 GCA_947165195.1 uncultured Bacillota bacterium | reverse complement strand
TACTGCATGTTGTACTGCATATTATTATTTATATATGTATCATCAAATCTATTATTAATAGGATAAGAATTATCATTCATATTGTTGGGAAAGAAATTATTAGAGGACATGTTATTAGAACTCATATTGTCAAATGAAATATCATTATTTGAATACTCATTATTAAAAAAGGTATTATTATTTGAATTTCTCATTCTATCATCAAAATATCTATCAGAATTTTCATATCTATTATTCGAATTCATTTCACCAGTCGAATACATACTATTAAGATCTATATTATTAGAATTTCTGTTATTAGGATTTCTTCCAAAATCTATATTATTATTTCTATTATTTAACGGAGTACCACATCGTCTACAAAAATTCATTCTTTGATCGTTATCTGTTCCACAATTTGGACAAATCATATTTTTAACACCTCTAATCTAAAAAAATTATACTATAATTATTCTTGAATATATAGATTTTTTTAAAGAGGATACTGTAAAGTACAATTGGTATTTTTATGTATAAGAAAAGTACCATAGTTTTATAAACTAGAGTACTTTTTGTTGAAATCTATTTTTAAAGCTACATTTTCTACATAATTCTGTACATGGCTTTCTATCTGTAAAAGACTTCTTTAGATTTTGAAATTCTTTTCCATTTATTATATCTTGAAATGATTCTTGATAAATATTTCCTAGGGGTACTTTTCCATCACTATCTAGGCAACATGGTACAACAGTTCCATCTACTAAAATAGCTATTTGTGTTTTCAAGGCATAACAATACCCATCTGTTTCCATATTACTGAAAGTATTTGGCCATATAAATTCATTATCTTTATCAATATAAAGATTAGTCCCTATTTTTATATTTTTTTCTTTATATATTTTATCCACAACATCTGTGGAAAGTTTATAATGAGTTGCTATTTTTCTTACTATTTCTTCTGATTTTTTATCAAATCTGTGATTTTTAAGGGTCCACAATCTATAAATAACTGTTTTATTTTTTAAATAGTTATCTCTAGCAGTAAAGATATTTTCTAAATAGTTATCTTTATTATTTTCACAGTGTAGTGAAATGTTAATTTTATGTAAATTATCTTTATCTTTTAATATTTCTATTTTGTCTAGCAGTAAAGTACCATTGGTTGTTAGATTTACTTTTAAATGATTTTGATTAGCCAAATCTAGGATTTTATCTATTTGTGAATGAAGAAGAGGTTCTCCTTTTACATGTAAGTAAATGTAGTCTGTATAATCTTTTATTTCTTGAAAGATATGTTCTATACTCTCTAGATCTATAAGCTCTTTTTTTCTAGTTACAGGAGAACAAAAACTACAATTTAGATTACATATATTAGTAATTTCTATATATATTTTTTTAAATTTTTTCATTTACTCTTCCTCAGTAAAAACAACACAAGTTATATTGCATCCTTTTTTATTACCTATATTAGAAAAATATTTATCACTAGTAACGGTATCCGTTGAATCAAAATAAATAGAGTTTGGATCTACTATTTCTAAATAGAGTTCTTGAAAAATAGCATATCTTAAATCTAAATAAATTTTATTATCTTTTTCTTCTACTGCCTTTTCAAATAATTTATGTTTTAAGATTGACTTATCTTGAATGGTATATTTTTCTTTAGCTGGACAAGGACCAATATAGAATGTCATTTCAAATGTTGCTTTATCTGTTTCTTTCATAAGAAGTTCTGTCATCTCATGAATTAAATTATTATTTAAATTTTCAATAGATGCTTTTCCAATCACAGCTACTTTTTTGTCATTTTCATCATTTGCGTATGCGACAATTACAGGATCATCATTTGTTTCTACTATGACAGGTATATTTTTTGTATTTTCTTTTAAAATAAGAATATTATCTTTTCTATTTGTATTTGCTTCTGTAACTGTGCAAGAAGAAAGGTTCTTTGATTTATTATTTAAAAGAACAGTTTTTTTATAATCTAAATTATATTTTGATAAGAATCTATTCATATTCATTTCATATAAAGTATCTATTTCTTCTTTGGTAAGTTTTTTAAAATACTTTTTATCTTTCGATATAATGCCATCTTCTCTAGTAGATGTAAAAATATTTAATTTCATTTTTTACTCCTTGCCTTTTAATATTGCTTGTGCGATTAATTTATCAAATTTTCTAACATCAATTCCTTTTCTTAAATTAATTTTTATAGATCCTCTTGATGTTAGTAATTCTATTTCAGAATTTATATCGATATGTCCAGCATTCTCACTTGACCATAATAGAATAGAACTATAAGGAATAGAATACATCTCTACTTTATGACCAGTTAGTCCTTGTGCATCTCGAATAATTAATCTTTTGTTGGTGAATATAGCTGCATCTCTAAATGTCTTATAAGCTGCTACTGCTTCTTCTTTTTCTACTAAGATATTATCAATATCTTTTGGAATAGGACATTCCATAAATAGTGTACAGGAAATAATTGATTTAACTTCCATTTTCTTTTCTCCTTACATATTTGATTTCATTTCAAATAAAATATCACGTAATTCCATGGCTCTTTCAAAGTTAAGGCTCTTAGCTGCTTCTCTCATTTCTTGTTCGATACTTTCCATAATTTGTTCTTTTTCCTTACGAGTAGGTGCTTTTCCTTTTTTAGCAGATTTTTTAGTATCACTATTACTTATTATTTCTCTTATATCTTTCTTTATAGTTTGAGGGATAATGTGATTTTCTTCATTATATTTCTCTTGGATAGCTCTTCTTCTGGCCGTTTCATCAATTGCTACTTTCATGGAATCTGTTATTTTATCTGCATACATTATAACATGACCATTTGCATTTCGTGCACATCTACCAATTGTTTGTATAAGACTTCGATTACTTCTTAAAAATCCTTCTTTATCGGCATCTAAAATTGCGATTAAAGATACTTCTGGAATATCTAGTCCTTCTCTTAATAAGTTAATTCCTACTAAGCAGTCGTATTTACCAGCTCTAACATCATGAATAATTTCCATTCTTTCTAGTGTTTTTACTTCTGAATGAAGATATGCTACTTTAATGTCTAATTCTTTTAAATAATTGGTTAACTCCTCAGCCATTCTAATAGTCAATGTCGTAATCAAAACTCTTTCGTTTTTTTCTATTCTATCTTTAATTTCTCCTACTAAGTCATCGATTTGTCCTTCTGTTTTTCTAACTTCAATGGTTGGATCAAGAAGACCTGTTGGACGAATAATTTGTTCTACATACTGATTATTGGTATGTTCTAGTTCTAAATCTCCAGGGGTTGCTGAGACATAAATTGCTTGATGAATCTTTTTTTCAAATTCATCGTATTTTAAAGGTCTGTTATCTAATGCACTTGGAAGTCTAAAGCCATATTCTACTAAGTTCATCTTTCTAGCTCTATCTCCGTTATACATTCCTCTAACTTGTGGTAGGGTTACATGAGATTCATCTACTACTAGTAAATAATCATCAGGGAAAAAGTCCATCAAAGTAGTTGGAGTTTCTCCAGGGGATCTACCGGCCATGGGAGCTGAATAGTTTTCTACTCCTGAACAAAATCCAGTTGCTTCTAACATCTCAATATCATAGTTTGTTCTTTGTTCTAGTCGTTCTGCCGCTACTAATTTATTTTGTTCTTTTAACTCTTGTAATCTAACTTTAAGCTCTTCTTTAATTCTTACAATAGCTGCTTGTAATTTTTCATCACTTACTACGAAGTGACTAGCTGGAAAAATAGAAACATTTTTTATGTTTTTTAAAATAGCTCCTGTAAGGGTATCTATTTCACTAATTCTATCAATTTCATTATCAAAAAATTCTATTCGATAACCAATAGTATTTTGATTGACTGGTATGATTTCTACAACATCTCCTCTAACTCGAAATGTCCCTCTTTTAAAATCAAAGTCATTACGTTCATATAGCATTTCTACTAGTTTTACTAACATATTATTTCTATCGATAACATCTCCAACTGATAGAGTTAACATCTTATTTTTATATTCTTCTACTTCTCCGATACCATAGATACAAGATACTGATGCCACTACAATAACGTCTCTTCTTGATAATAAGGCACTTGTTGCGGCATGACGTAGCTCATCTATTTCATCATTGATAGATGAATCTTTTTCTATATATGTATCTGTTGAAGGAACATAAGCTTCTGGTTGATAATAATCGTAATAAGATACAAAGTATTCGACTCTATTTTGTGGAAATAGTTCTTTAAGTTCGGAGTAAAGTTGACCAGCTAGGGTTTTATTATGAGCAAGTACTAATGTTGGTTTATCTACTTCTTGAATAACATTTGCTATAGTAAATGTTTTTCCTGTACCAGTTGCTCCTAAAAGTACTTGTTCTTTTTTTCCTTCTTTAATGCCCTTTACTAGTTCTTCTATCGCTTTTGGCTGATCACCACTAGGCTTATATTTCGATATTAATTTAAACATATTCTATTTCCTTTCTATTTATTTTTATCTTTTTACTAATCTTTTTAAATACACTTTTTCTTTGTCATTAGCATATACTAAGTTTATTTTGTACTTTTCTGCTATTTTTAAAACATCTTCTCCTAAATATTCATTTTCTTTATCTTCTGAAAATAGATTACATATTTTATTAGTTATTTCTGGATCATCCAAGCCTATTGTGTTTAATACATCTTTTGGAGTTATTTTACCAAAGAGATGGTGATATTCACCTACCATACTTAAATCCGTATTAAGAGCTCCTAAAAAATACATATGTGTTAAGCTTTTTATATCTAGTTGTTTAGTAAACACACCTTCTCTAACTTGATATTTTTTATTACTTAGAATTTGATTTTCATTTAGATTGGATGATATTATAATTGGCTCACTTTCATTTACCTGCATTGCATCATAATCTATTAATTTTAAATTTCCATTTTTTTGTACTAAAATATTTTCACAAGTAAGTAAATCTGGAATAACAATATTTGGTGAATTTTTGATAATTTTTTCTAATTTCAAATAATGTCTTGCATATTGATATAAGTCAATTCTTTGTGGTATTGTTAAGTTATCATCATACTCTGACTCTGTTATTCCTTCTATATAAGGCTGAAAATATCCGACAAATCTACCTTCTGCATAGGCTGCTGCTGTAGGTATTACTATTCCATTATTTTCGAAAGTTGCATTTAATATTCTATCTTCTAGTGGCATATTCGTAAGATTATACATATTAAAATAATCATTACGAAATATTTTTAATACTTCTTTATTACTTACTTTATATACTCTATTCATAGATTTTTCAGTACTAATTAATTCTTTTCCGTTTAGAAAATCCCTTGTTATTATTCTTTTTTCCATTGTTTCCCCCTAATTATAAATTTTACTAATAGTACTTCTTTTGAACTGGCCTTATTATAGCAAAAATCCCAATAAAAAACAAGAACACAGTTATTGATGCTCTTGTCGATAGCTTTTTATTTTTTTTACATAAACATCTTATCAATTGCTTCTTCGTAAATTTGTTTAGCTATTTTTTTTCCATCTTTAAATATACCCATGGCATTATCCATCATAACTCCACTATTGATTTCTAATATTCTAAATTCATTTTCTTCTGTTTCAATAATATCTACACTACAGAATCTAATATTTAAAGTTGTCGTTGCCTTAGTTGCTAATGTTTTTAATCTATTTTCTAATTCTTTATCATCTACTATATTAGCAGTAGCTCCTCTTGATAAATTAAATTTCCAATTATATTGAAATTGTTGATTCTTTTCTAATACTTTAGAATAAACTTCTTCTTCTAATTTATCTTGAAAATAATTTTTGTTAAAATCTATTAATAGCTCTTTTATGGTTTTAACTCCATCTCCATAAACAATAGGTCGAATCTTTTTATACATTAGTTTTACTTCATTGTCTAATAAGATTACTCTGTATTCACTTTTAATAGAATAGTATGGGCAATAACTTATAGAGAAGTTTTTTAAAAATAGCTCATCTAAAATGTTTTCTATTTCATCTTCATTTTCTATAAGATATACGCCTACTCCACAAGTACCGGTATTGGATTTTATTACTATTTTTTTGTTATGTTTTAAGAAATAGTCTTTTACTAAATCATACTGATTTGAGTCTTGTGCATATGGTTTTGTATTTGTTTTTGCATATAAAATATTATGTTCTACTACTGGTATTTGTTTTGATTTTAACACACAAAATAGTGCATATTTATCATCGATTATTTCTCCTAAAGCATGATTATTTATTCCAAATTTATAACCTGTTATAAATCTTATTTTATTATCTTTTTCTAACATAGTAATCCAATCTTTAGATAATAATGTATATTGAATATTTTTTTCTTTACAAATTTCTCTTATGATTTCATTAAATGATATGTTATTATTCATTTTTTCTCCTTTATATTATTTATTTACAAAAATATCCACAGAAAATGTGGATAATTATTATTGTTTGACAAGGACTTTATCGCCTATTTGTAAGTTTTTATAGAATGTTTCTGCTGCATCATGCTTCATATTAACGCATCCATGAGAACCACTTTTTTTATAAATGTTTCCACCAAAGCTTGATCTCCAACCGTGAGAAAATACTTTTTTACCTTTTGAATTATAATGTGTATGATACTCGGAGTCATGGAATCCTATTCCTCCACAAAAGGCATCAAAGTAATCTACATAAACTTCGTATCCATCTCCTTTAAGATATCTATCCTCGGATATATGCCATACTTCATGTAATCCTTGAGTAGTTGGAGTAGATGGTTTCCCAGTTACAACAGGTGTTTCTAATATAAGGTTAACTCCTTCGTATAAATATGCCGTTTGATCAGATATATCAACTATCGCAAATGTATCTTTTAATATTCCTACATCATTTTTTGGAAGTAATCCTACTTTATCACCTACCGTTGCTAAGTAATATCCTCCTGCATCTTTATAAATAGGAACTGCTTCTAGCTTAGGTATCGTCATAATAGCATTATTAGAATTATAGGGATCAAGTAAAGCGGAATCTTTCTTTAAATATCCAATGCTTTCTAAAGGACTATTAATCGCAATATCTGTTTTTTCTACTACATAGTGACTAGAAATAAATGCTTCTTGATTTTTATATTTTACTCGGTACCAATCTGGATTTTCTAAATTTACTACATCTAATTTACTTCCCTTTGTAATAGCTCCTAATTTGGTACTGTTTGTATTAGCATCACTTCTTACATTTACAGTACCAGTTGCTTCTACTACTTTTTTTGTTTCTATATTGATTCCATTAAAGTTTGCTACTTGTGGCTCTTCTATTATTACGGGTTGTTCTTCCGTTATTGGTTGTTCCTCAACAGGTTCTTCCTTTACTTCTTCGACTGCTGTCGGAGTCGGTGTCACTGTAGGTGTTGGTGTAGGAGTCGGAGTCGGTGTTGGAGTTGGCATCACTGTAGGTGTCGGTGTTGGGCTTTCTACAATAAATTGATTTTCTTCTATCGTATTTTCTATAGGAGTTTCATCATTTACAACTTCACTACTAGAAATTTCATTCTTTACTTTATAATCTTCTGCATTCTTATACTCTTTATATTTACTGTATCCAACTAATGTTATTGTTCCAACTAATAATATAGGTATTATCTTATCCGTTAATTTTATTTTCATAAACTCTTCTAAGTCCTTTCATTTGCTGCATATTATACTATTTATAATACTTTCTGTCAAACATTACTCTTCTATTTCTATTCCAATTGGGCAATGATCTGATCCTAATACATCGGTATAAATCATAGTATTTTTAACATGATTTATAAACTCTTTATTAACAATAAAATAGTCAATTCTCCAACCTATATCTTTACTTCTAGCATTCGCCATATAACTCCACCATGTGTATTTTACTTCCTCTTTATGGAAATATCTAAATGCATCGATAAATCCAGCTCCCAAAAGTTCT
>CAMUZJ010000048.1 GCA_947165195.1 uncultured Bacillota bacterium | reverse complement strand
AATGATTTTTCTTTTTTTTATGATAATTTTGTGTTAAAATATAGTTGTTTTAGACAGGGGTTAAAATAAAATTGGAGATGATTACATGTTAGATATAAAAAATATAAGTGCTAGAGTAGTAAATACAGATAAAGATATTTTAAAAGATTTCTCTTTGCATATCAAAGAAGGAGAAATTCATGCAATAATGGGGCCAAATGGTACAGGGAAGAGTACTTTATCAAAAGTCATAATGGGACATTATAGTTATGAAATGACAAATGGCTCTATTGAGTTTTTTGGAGAAGATATTACTAAATTAGAAGTAAGTGATAGAGCACGTCGTGGAATATTCTTATGTATGCAAGATCCAACGGTAATAGATGGAGTCTCTAATAGTGAATTTTTAAGAACAGCAAGAGGAGAAATTACGGGGAAAAAAGTAAATCTTTATACCTTTATCAAAGATATGGAATCAGCAATGGATGATGTAGGGCTAGATAGTAGTATGTTACATAGATCTCTAAATAAAGGGTTTAGTGGTGGAGAAAAAAAGAAAAATGAAATTCTACAACTAAAGTTTTTAAAACCAAAATTTATTATTTTAGATGAATTAGATTCAGGACTAGATGTAGATAGCTTACGAATTGTCTGTGAAAATATTAACTCTTACATAAAAGAAAATCCAAAAACTTCTTTGTTAGTAATTACGCATTATCCTAGAATACTTGAATATATCAAACCAGATTACGTTCATATATTAAAAGACGGTAATATTAAAAAGACTGGTGGAATGGAACTTGCTATGGAAATAGAAAAAAATGGATATTCTATTATAGAAGGAATGAAAGTCAATGAGTAAAGTTATCTATGTAAATGACACAAACAAATTGGAAACTTATCAATATAATATAGAAGAAGATACTATTATTTATCATTTTTCGATTAATAGTAGTAGTAAAGTAGAAATTAACTTACTAAAAGAAGGAGTTACTTTATATTACTATTATAATAATATAAATTACGATGATAATCGATTAGATATTCAAGTAAACCATTTTGCAAGTAATACCCATAGTGAGTTATTTAATCATGGAGTAAATATTCATAGTAATAAACTAACTTATACGGTTACAGGATGCGTTCCTAAAACTTCTAGTAAATGTATTTGTAATCAAGAAAATCAAATTATTAACATGACAAATGGAAAGAGTATGATATGTCCTAATTTATTAATCGATAATTATGATGTAGATAGTAATCATTCTGCTTATATTGGTAAATTTAGAGATGAAGCAATGTTTTATTTAATGTCTCGGGGAATATCAAAAGAAAATAGTTATCGATTACTTTTAAATGGATTTTTATTAAATACAGATTCTATAGAATATGAAAAAATTTCTGATTTTATAGAAGAAATTAAAAAGATATAGGGGTGATAAATATGAATAGAGAAGATTTTCCTATGTTAAATCAAGATATCGTATATTTTGATAATGGAGCGACTACTTTAAAACCACAATGTGTTATTGATAGTGTAGTAAGATATATGAGAGAACATACTTCTAATATTCATAGAGGTGATTATGATGCAGCTGTTATTACAAATAAATTATATGATAATACAAGAGAAGTAGTAGCAAACTTTGTAAATTGTAATCCGAATGAAGTAGTATTTACATCTGGTACAACTATGTCTATTAATATGATTGTATTTGGTTTTATGAAGAAAGTATTAAAAGCCGGAGATGAAGTATTAATTACGAAAAGTGAACATGCATCCAACATTCTCCCATGGTGGAAGTTAAAAGAAGAGATAGGTATTAACATTAAATTTATGGATTTAAATGAAAACTATGAATTAACTCTAGATAGTGTAGAAAAAAGTATAACCGATAAAACAAAAGTAATCTCTATTGCTCATGTAACCAATGTCATAGGAGATGTAAGAGATGTAGCTTCTATTGGAAAATTATGTCATGATAAAAATATTTATTTTTGTGTAGACGGAGCTCAAAGTGTTCCTCATATGATGGAAGATTTTAAAAATAGTAATATTGATTTTTTAAGTTTTTCAGGACATAAGATGTGTGGACCAACAGGTGTTGGAGTATTAGTAGGTAAATATGAACTATTAAAGAAGATGGATCCTTTATGTTATGGTGGAGGAATGAATAATTCCTTTGAAGCAGATTTTTCTTACGAATTAAAAGATGTTCCTACAAGACTAGAAGCAGGTACTCCACCTATTGCTGAAGTAATTGGCCTTCGTGAAGCTATCCTTTATTTGTCTTCTATTGGTATGGATAAAATACATCAACATGAAATGGAATTAAAAAAATACTTAGTTGAAAAGTTAGAACATATATCCAATATAAAGGTATATAATAAAAATTCTAATAGTGGAATATTAGCGTTTAATATTGATGATGTATTTGCGCAAGACTCTTCTATTTATTTGAATCATTATAAAATATTTGTAAGAGCAGGAAATCATTGTGCTAAAATCTTAAAAGATGAAATTGGTATTAAAAATACAGTAAGAGTAAGTATGTACTTTTATAATACTTTTGAAGATGTAGATAAATTAGTAAAAGCTCTAGAACAAAGTGAAGATATTTTTAGAGTGGTAATATAGATAAGGGGTTATTATGGATAATAATATAAGAAGAGAAATTATAATGGATAATTATCAAGATCCTATGAATAGAGGATTAATAGAAGATGAGACTTATTTAAAAGTAAATACAAATAGTGAAAGTTGTATTGATAATTTAGATTTTATGATGAAAGTAGAAGATGGAGTTATAAAAGATATTCGCTTTGATGGAGAAGCTTGTGCTATTAGTACTTCTGCTACTTCTATTATGATAAGAAGTTTAATAGGAAAAAGTGTGAGCGAAGTAAAAGAAATCTTATTAAATTATCAACATATGATAAATGAAGAAGATTATAATAGTGATGTTTTAGGAGAATTAAATGTTTATGATGAAATTTGTAAACAACCTAATAGAAAAAACTGTGCTCTTCTTCCAAGTGTTGCGATAGAAAAAATGTTAAAAGAAATAGAAAATTCTAGGTGATGTTATGGAGATAGTAGGAATTAATAAAGAAAAAGTTCTACAAATATCTGAAAAGAAAAAAGAAGCAGATTGGATAAAAGATTTTAGATTGGATAGTTACTCTAAGTTTGATAAGATGGTAATGCCTAAATTTGGTCCTAAAATAGATTTAGATTTTGAAAAAATTATTTACTATAAATCAAATGAACAAGATGAAAAAATCCAAAGTGATTGGAAAAATGTCTTAAAACCGGTTGTAGAGGAATTAGATAATTTAGGAGTATTAGAGAGTGAACAACATTTAGGTGGTATGGGAGTTCAATATGAGAGTGAAGTAATCTATCATAAAATGATAGAAGAGATAGAAAATAAAAAAGTTATATTTACTTCTATTGAACAAGCAATGAAAGAGTATCCAGAACTAGTGCAAAAATATTTTGGGAAAATTGTAAAAAATAATGAAAATAAATTTGCAGCTTTAAATGGAGCTGTATTTAGTGGAGGTAGTTTTATTTATATTCCACCGAATACGAAATTAGATAGACCACTACAAAGTTATTTTCGAATTAATAGTAAGAATATGGGACAATTTGAAAGAACTTTGATTATTGTAGATGATAATAGTGATCTTCATTATGTAGAAGGATGTACTGCTCCTACTTATAGTGAGTCTTCTCTTCATGCAGCAGTTGTAGAAATTTATGTGGGAAAGAATGCAAAATGTAGATATTCTACCGTACAGAACTGGGCTACTAATGTTTATAATTTAGTTACAAAAAGAGCATTAGTAGATGAAGGTGGTACCATGGAGTGGATAGATGGTAATATTGGAAGTTACGCTACTATGAAATATCCTTGTTGTATTCTAAAGGGCGATAATTCTAAAGGAACTTGCATTACGATTAGTGCAGCAGGAAAAGAACAAATACAAGATACTGGTGCCAGAATGATTCATATAGGAAAAAATACAGTAAGTAGAATTGTTTCTAAAAGTATTGCTAGTAACGGTGGAAATGCTACCTATCGTGGAACTGTTAGAATCGAAGAGTCTGCGGAAAATTCAGTAGCTAATGTTCAATGTGACACATTAATATTAGATGAAAAATCTAAGAGCGATACTATTCCAAGTAATGGATGTTTCAACTTAAGTAGTAGTATAGAGCATGAGGCAACAGTTTCAAAAATTAGTGAAGATAACTTATTTTATATGATGAGTAGAGGAATATCTCGACAGAGGGCTACCGAATTAATTGTTTTAGGATTCTTAGAAGAGTTTAGAGAAGAACTTCCTATGGAGTATGCAGTAGAATTAAATCAATTAATCAAAAGAAATTTATAAAAGTATAAAACTTGATAGTTTGAATCAATAAGTACTAAAAAAAGATAAATTACTAGGAGAAATTTATCTTTTTTTCTTTTTATACAACAAAAATTTATTAACTTTGTCATTTGTTATAGATTAAAAAGTTGGGTAAGATACCATTTCGAAAGGAGGTGGTATCTTGTTAAATCAAATAATACTAGTAGGTCGATTAACTAGAGATATTACTGTTCATAAATCAGATAAAGGAACGAAGGTTGCGACCATTCCTTTAGCTGTTCCTAGGAGCTTTAAAAATATGGAGGGAACCTATGATACAGACTTTATCGATTGTGTAGCTTTTGAAAATGTTGCCACTAATACGGCAGAATATTGTAAAACAGGAGATGTTGTAGGCGTTAGAGGAAGAGTACAATCTAGAGTAGTAGAAGAAGGGGATAAGAAGACAACGGTAATAGACGTAATTTGTGAAAAGGTTACTTTTTTATCTAGTAAAAAAAACGTAGAAGAAGCAGAGTAATCTGCTTTTTGGCATTAAGAAGTAATTATAAATTGTTGTAAAAAAAATGTAAAAGTAAAAGATATAGATATTTCTATTTTTTTTCCTAAAAATATGATATTCTTTATGTGAGGAAAAGGTGATGTATATGAATATTGAAGTTAGAAAATACGAAGAAAAAGATTTTTTGAAAGTAAGTAAAATTATTGAAGAAAATTTTAGTGGGCCAAAACAAAAAGTAGATAAGCCTGATTATATTACAGAGTATGTAGCAGATCTTGATGGAGAAGTAGTAGGGTACTTTGTATTAAGTTTAATTACAAATGTAGTTAGAGGTACAAAATATTATATGGTAGATTATGTTTGTACAGATGTTGCTCATCAAGGAAAAGGAATTGGTAAAACGATGATGCGTTATGCAATAGAAGTTGCTAAAAAAGACAAAGTAAAATATATTCAACTTACTTGTTCTGCTAAGAGAGCTTGTGCTAGACATATGTATGAGTCTATTGGATTTGAAGTATACGATACCAATGTATATAGAATGGGTTTTGAGTCATAAAAATAGTAAAGAGTGGAGATAAAGAAATGATTGTAGATATTATCAATAAGAAACGACTTGGAGAAGAACTTACTTATAATGAAATTGACAAATTTTTTAATGCTTATTTAGATGGTAATATAAAAGATTATCAAATGAGTGCACTACTTATGGCTATTTGTATTAACGGTATGACGGATGAAGAAGTATTTGCTTTAACTAAAGTATTTATTGATAGTGGAGAAGTATTAGACTTTGATGGTATTATTGATACAATGGTTGATAAGCACTCTACTGGTGGAATAGGAGATAAAACTACCTTAGTAATTGCTCCTATTGTAGCAAGCTGTGGAGTTCCTGTTGTTAAAATGAGTGGTAGAGGATTAGGATATACTGGTGGTACTATTGATAAATTAGAAAGTATTAAAGGATATAGAACAGATTTAACAGATGAAGAAATTATTGCACAAATAAAAAAAATTGGTATTGTAGTTACTGGTCAAACAGCAGACTTAGTACCGATGGATAAAGTAATCTATGCTCTAAGAGATGTAAGTGGTACTGTGTCTTCTATTCCATTAATAGCTTCTAGTATTATGAGTAAAAAAATAGCAGGAGGAGCAGATAAAATACTAATTGATATAAAAGTAGGAAATGGAGCACTACTTACTACTATGGAAGAAGCTGAAGAACTTAGTAGACTAATGATAGAAATAGGAAAAATTTACCAAAAAGAAGTGAAAACTATTATTAGTGATATGAATACTCCTTTGGGATATTGTATTGGAAATGCCTTAGAAGTAGAAGAAGCTATGGATATTTTAAGAGGAAAAGAAATAAATAATAATTTGTATGATTTGTGTATTGAATTGTCTACTACTATGGTTAGTATGGGAAAAGGTATTTCAAAAGATGAAGCACTAGAAGAAGTAAAGAATAGTTTAAATAAAGGAAGAGCTTATCAAAAATTTTTAGAGCTTGTAAAAGCGCAAGGTGGTAATATTGAACAACTAGAAGTTAGTGATAATATATTGACAATAAAGGCAGATAAAAATGGTACTATTAATAAAATAGATGCTTTGGAATTTGGAAAATTATCTGTTGCTTTAGGAGCTGGGAGAGTAGAAAAGAAAGATAAAATTGATTTTTCAGTTGGAATTAGATTAACAAAGAGTATTGGTGATAAAGTAAAAATAGGGGATGTTTTAGCGAAGATTTATTATCATAAAAAGATAGATTTGCCTAATATAGATACCTTATTTGAGATTATTTAAAAAATAGTTTTAAAATATGAAAATTGTGTTATAATAGGGATATAAGATAAAGGTAGGTGTTTATATGGAGCGAATCTATATGGAAGATAATCAAAAACAAAAAAAGAACAATTCTCATTCTAGTCTTTCTGTAACTTTGTCATTTATATTAGCTTTTGTAGCTATTATTTCTTTAGTTTCTGTTGGAATAGGTAAAATATCTTTTGCTATTCCAAATGAGGAAATTACTCAATTCCCTGATACAATTACTGTAGGAAATGTAGAGGAAGATCCAGACAAAGTTGTTGGAAAGAATTACTCAGATAAACAAATTAATATTATGAAAGCTACCGTTGGAGGTATAACGAAATACGTATATTGTATTGAAAGTTCAATAGGTATTACTTCTAATGTAGAATATACTAAAAATAATGAAGTAGAAGATAAAGGTTTATTATTCTTATCCAATTATTTATTGTCTGATCAGTATAGGATAGTAGATGCAAGTGGTAATGAAGTACCTGAAAAAGCAAAGAGCTGGATTATTCAGTCAGCTATTTGGATTTATCAAGATGCTGCATCTGCCGCAAATTCAGACTTAACTACAGAAGAAGTTGCTGCTATCAAAAAAGAAACAGCATTGATTACTAGAGATAATTATTTAACTCCTTTTTTTGAAAGTACTACCCCAATTTATGATAGCTGTAAATTAGAGGGAAGTGACTTAGGTAGTGAAAATACCATTAATAAAATAGTAGCAAAGGCTATTAACATTCATAATGGTACAGATAATTGGAATATTAATGATATTAAAGCTAATTTTGAAAATACCAATATCATTAAAGTAGGAGATGATTATGAGTCATCTAAAGTTACTGTAACTCCAACAACTCAAGGATTCTTAGGATATAAAATAGATTTATCTACGGCACCAGAAGGAACTTATATTGTAGATGAAAGTAAAAATAAAATCGAACAATTAGATGATATAACAGAAGGAAAACAGTTTTATTTAAGAGTACCTATTAAGAGTTTAACAGATGATAATAAGGATGTAACTATTCAAATAGTTGGAGCTTTTCAAAATGATATTGCCTATAAATATGTAAGTACTGGAAAACAGAGTATTATATTAGGGGGAAAAGCTACTAAACATATTGTAACAGGTCTTGATAATACTTTTAACTTAAGAATTACAACTGAGTCTACTGGTTCTAACTTTGCTAAAATATTCTATGCAATTGGATTAGTATTATTATTAATGGGTGTTGCTGTTGTCTATGCTAATGTAAAGACAATTAAATTGCCAATTAAAAAGTAAAAAGTCATGT
>CAMUZJ010000047.1 GCA_947165195.1 uncultured Bacillota bacterium | reverse complement strand
TGGGTCTTCTTGATGGAGTAATTAGTGTAATTCCTAATGCCAAGATTGGCCATATTGGAATGTATAGAGATGAAGAGACTTTTAAACCAGTCAATTATTTCTTTAAAGTGCCAAAGGATATTGAAAATAGAGAAGTTATTTTACTAGATCCAATGTTAGCAACCGGTGGAAGTGCAATCGATGCAATTGATCTTTTAAAACAAAAAGGTGTGAAAAAAATAAAATTTTTATGTATTATTGCTGCACCGGAAGGATTAGAAGTAGTTACTAAAAATCATCCGGATGTAAAAATATATTGTGCTCATATAGATAATTACTTAAATGAAAACAAATATATTGTTCCAGGCCTTGGAGATGCAGGAGATAGAATATTTGGAACAAAATAAAAATGAAGTAGGCATATAAAGTGTCTACTTTTTAAATTTTAGAAAGATTTCTTTTTAAATTTACAAAAATATGATACTATAATAATGAGTATAAAAATATGGAGGTTTTGATTATGAAGAGTTTAAGTGAATTAAGAGAAATTGTAAATTTTAAAAAGAATCCGATTTCTACTGTATTAGTTATTTTAGGATTATTATTTATTTTGATAGGACTTTCTATTAACTTTTATAATGTAATGTTTAAAACAGAAGAACCTACACCTAAACAGGAAGTACAAGGTGGAAAGATGGTTACTTCTAATGTACCAACAAATATGTTAGTTGTAAGCGATAGAATTAATACGGATTTAGGACATTTTCTACTTTATAGATATGATCCTAATACAGATAGTGGAGTAGATTTACTAAGTAATTCTAGAAAGCGATTAGACTTAGTTAACTCAATTTTAGAAAAAAATGGAAATATTACCTGGAGTGAAGGAACAATTCACTTCCCATATGTTACAGAAAAAGAATATCGTGATCAATATATAAAAATATATGGAAGTGACGAAAACTACTCATTAGATATGCAAGCTTATACTCAAAAAAGTGTAGTAGATGGTGTCTTAGGAGTTGGCTATGTAGGATGGGATAGTACTTGGGGAGAAGTAAGTATCGATAGAGTATTAGAAGCTAACTTTGTAGATTATGATAAAACTTTAGATATCTATACGATTAGTGGAACTTATGTAGATAAACAAGGAGATACGGAAGTAAGCTCTGGTACATTTATCATTAATTATGCTAATAATGGTGAAGAGGAATATGTAATTAATATAAAATTAAATAAGATTATGTAATAATTTATATAATTAACTGAGGTGCGGCTTTATAGGTCGCCCTTTTCAGTGGAACAAAGAAGATATTTTTAGAAAGGAGATATTTATTTATGAAAAAATACTATCAAATGAATATGAAAGAAGTATTTGAAAAGTTCTCTACTACTAAAGTAGGACTTACTATGGATGAATATCAAAAAAGAGTAGAAAAATATGGAAAAAATTTACTTCCTAAAAAGAAAAAAGATTCTATTATAAAACTAATAATAGAAGAATTATTTCAACCAATTACTCTTTTACTACTAGTAGCAATCATAGTATCTTTACTAGTTTCTGAATATACAGATGCAATAGCTATTAGTTTTATTTTACTGATAGATATTATAATAGGAGTCGTAGAAGAAAATAAGGCTAATACAACAGCTTTAGCTTTATCTAATCTTGTAAGAGTCTACTCTAAAGTAATAAGAGATGGAAGAGAACTAATTGTGGACTCTACTAATATAACCCCTGGAGATGTTGTGTTATTAGAGTCAGGTGACAAAGTACCAGCAGATATTCGAGTGATTGAAAGTTATAATTTAACAGTAGATGAATCTACTTTAACAGGAGAGAGCTTAGCTGTATTAAAAGACGATAAGACAATCGAAAAAGAAGTACCTATTTCTATGCAAAAGAATATGCTATTTGCATCTACCAATATAGTAACAGGTAGATGTAGTGGAGTAGTAGTATCTACTGGTTTATCTACGGAAATAGGAAAAATTGCTCATAAAATGACAGAAATAGTAGAAGAAAAATCTCCTCTTACAATAAGAGTAGAAAAGTTTTCTAAACAGATTAGCTTATTAATTATTTGTATTTCCTTTTTTATACTAATTATATTATTAGCGAAAGGTCTTTCTTATCAAGAAATCTTTTTATCAGTAGTAGCATTATCTGTTTCTGCATTACCAGAAGGATTACCATTAGCACTTACAATGGCACTTACTATAGCATCAAGCAGAATGTCTAAAAAAGGAGTCATTACTAAAAAATTATATTCTATAGAATCGTTAGGAAGTTGTACAGTAATAGCATCAGATAAGACAGGAACATTAACAGTAAATGAACAGATGGCGAAAAAAATCTTACTTCCAAATTCAACAGAGTATGATATTACAGGTGTAGGTTATAATCCATCAGGAACTATTATAGGAAAAAATATAGATAAGGCAAAGAAAATTTCTATTTTAGGAATGATTAATAATGAAGCAAAAAAAATAGATTCCCAATATGTAGGAGATTCTATTGATATAGCTTTTCAAATATTAGGACAAAAAGCTAAGGTAGATATATCTAATATATCTATTATTGATACTGTGCCATATGAATCTTCTAATCAGTATTCAGCTACTTTTTATGAATTAGATGGAAAAAGATACTGTACAGTAAAAGGTTCTATTGAAAAAGTTTTATCCTTTAGTAGTAAGTTAGATGGTCTAGAAGTAAATTCTACTTCAAAGATTTATCAACAAAATGAATATTTAGCAGGATTAGGATATAGAGTTATAGCAATTGCTAATGGAGAAGTAGAAAAAAAAGATAAGTATACACAAAAGGATATTTTAAATCTTACTTTTATGGGAATGGTTGGATTTATTGATCCTATTAGGAAAGAAGCAGTAAAGTCTATACAAGAATGTAAAAAAGCAGGTATTAAAGTATTAATGATAACAGGAGATCATCCTATAACAGCTTTTAATATTTCTAAAGAATTAAAATTAGCAAAGGATTATGATTCTGTAACAACAGGAGATATTGTAGAGGAAAAATGGAGAGAAGGAAAGAATTCTTTTGATGAGTTTGTTAAAAGTAAAATAGTATTTAGTCGTGTTAGTCCTCTGCAAAAATTAGAAATTGTAGAATCTTTAAAGAGAAATGGGGAGTTTGTTGCTGTAACGGGAGATGGAGTAAATGATGCACCAGCTCTAAGAAGTGCCAATATTGGTGTTGCGATGGGAAGTGGTACAGATGTTGCTAGAGAAAGTGCTAAGATGATTGTTTTAGATGATAACTTTACTTCTATCGTAAAAGGAGTGAAAGAAGGAAGAGTAGCTTATGCTAATATTCGTAAAATCTCCTACTTTTTAATCTCTTGTGGATTTGCTGAGATACTTTTCTTCTTATTATCTATTCTTTTTAATATGCCAACTCCTTTACTTGCTATTCAACTTCTTTGGTTAAATGTAGTAACAGATGGAATTCAAGATATTTCCTTATCTTTTGAAAAAGAAGAAGAAAATATAATGCAAGAAGTCCCTAGAAATCCGAGGGAATCTTTATTTGATAAAGAATTACTATTAGAAGTATTAGTTTCTGGAAGTTTTATTGGATTATTAGTATTTGGTGTTTTTTATTACTTAATTCATTTTATGGGAGTGGAATTAACAAACGCCCGTGGATATGTAATGGCTCTAATGGTATTTATTCAAAATACACATGTATTTAATTGTCGTAGCGAGAAAAATTCTTGTATTTCTAAGAAGTTAAAACATAACTCTTTTGTTTATTTAGGAGTAGTAGGTTCTATAGTATTAGAAATATTTGTTATGGAGTCTCCTGTTCTTTCTAAGTATTTACATACTTCTTCGATTGAAACTTCTCACTTAGTTTTCTTATTTCTTATCTCTTTAAGTGTTTTAATGGTTATGGAGGTATATAAGAAAATAAGATTTCGAAATCATTAGATAGTGTGCTATAATACTTTAGAAGGAGGGATTTTTCTTGATAACACATAGAAAAGATGAATCAGAAATAAATCAAACAAAAATTGTTGATCAAATACGTTGTTTAGGAATAGATATGATTGATAATGCAAAATCAGGACATCCTGGAATTGTTTTAGGGGCTGCTCCTATTATTTATACATTATTTGCTCATCATATGAGAATTGATCCTAAAAAGCCTGAATTTTTTGGAAGAGATCGTTTTGTAATGAGTGCAGGTCATGGCTCTGCTTTACTTTATTCCACTCTTTACTTAGCAGGATATCCAATTACATTGGAAGATTTAAAAGACTTTAGAAAAATAGACTCTATTACTCCAGGACATCCTGAATATGGTGTAACTAGAGGAATAGATGTCTCTACTGGACCTTTAGGTCAGGGAATTGCTACTGCTGTTGGTATGGCTATGGCAGAAGCGAAACAAGAAGCAATATTAAATACTTCTAATAACCGTTTAATAGATTATTATACTTATGTATTATGTGGAGATGGAGATTTGATGGAAGGGGTTTCCTATGAAGCTTGTTCTTTAGCTGGTTCTCTTCATTTAAATAAGTTAATTGTATTATATGATTCTAATGATGTATGTTTGGATGGTAAAACAGATAAAACATTTAATGAAGATATGCAAGCTAGATTTGTATCTCAGGGTTGGAATTATATTTTAGTCTCTGATGGAGAAGATATTGCTAGTATTTCAAATGCTATTGAGGAAGCAAAGAAAAGTAGTGATAAACCAACGCTTATTGAAATTAAAACCATTATTGGAAAATTTTCTAAGTTACAAGGAACAAATAAAGTTCATGGTTCTCCACTTTCTAAAGAAGATATCAGTTTTATTAAAGAAAATTTAAAAGTGAGAGATATTCCATTTACGATTTCTCAAAATTGTGTAGATGATATGCAATATCTTATCGAATCTAGATGCGAAAAGTTTGTATCAGACTTTGATAAAGGAATGATAGAATTAGATGATGATAAAAGAAAATTACTAAATTATTTTATGGGAGATGAAAAAGAAATTAAATTAAATGATTTAATTTATGATGCCCCAGAAAATTTGGAGGAGTCTACTAGAGTAACTTCTTCTAAGATTTTAAATTCCATTGTTCCTAATCATAAAGAATTATTTGGTGGAAGTGCAGATTTATTTGGTGCTAATAAAACATATGTAGAATCTATTGGAGATTTTAGCTTCGAAAATAGAAGTGGTGGCAATATCTTCTTTGGTGTAAGAGAACATGCGATGGGAGCTATTATGAATGGTCTTGCTTTATGTGGATTCCGCTCTTATGGCTCTACATTCTTAGCTTTTTCAGATTATTTAAAACCAGCTATCCGCATGTCTTGTATGATGAATTTACCAGTTACTTATATTTTTACACATGATTCTATTAGCGTAGGAGAAGATGGACCTACTCATCAACCAGTTGAGCAATTATCAAATTTACGTACTATTCCTAATTTAGATGTATTTAGACCAGCAGATGCTAATGAAGTAATTGGTTCTTATAAGGCAATTCTTTCTAAAAACGCTGGACCTAGTGTGATAGCATTATCTAGAAATGTAACTCCAATTTTAGAAAATACTAGAGTAAATGAAGTAGAAAATGGTGGATATGTAGTATATGAGCCAATAAAAGAAGCAGAAGGAATTATTATCTCCACAGGAGAAGAAGTTCATATGGCTTTAGAAATTGCTAAAAACTTACAAGTAAAAGGTATTCCAGTAAGAGTAGTTTCTATGCCTAATATTAAGAGATTCCTTGATAAAGATAAGAAGTATAAAGAAGAAATATTACCATCTAAAACAAAGAAAATAGTAATAGAAGCAGCTACTTCTTATATTTGGAATATATTTGTTAAAGATACAAAGTATATATTATCTGTGGATAGCTTCGGTTCTAGTGGTAAAAAAGAAGATGTCTATAAAAAATATGGATTTGATTTAGAAACATTAGAAGAAAAAGTAGAAAATTTATTAAAATAGAAATTTCGACAAAAATAGATTTAATTAATTGTTAAACTACAAAATAGGTGATAATTATGAGAGTCTATTTTATTTTTGATATAAAAGAAGAATTAAGAAAACTATATATAGGAAAAGAAAAAGAATTATATGAAATATTAAGTAGTATTTATCATTTAAGAGATAATCAAGTAGAGTATGGTTATGAGTTATTAAAACAAATTATTAATCCTATTGATAAAGAAGTAATTGATAGAGATATATTTGTAAAATTACATAGAGATTATCCTTATTCCAAACGAAATGATATCCATTATTATAATCAGTTATATACAGATGAAGTAAGTAGATTATGTGTAAAAAGATGTTATATGAAGTTAGAAGTCGATCATTCTACCTCTTCCTTCTTTTCTATTTTAAAAATTTTTTCAAACAATTATTTTGCATGTGATTTTGCTTCACTACGTTATTTTTTTCTAGGTGAAAACACTTGTAAAAATTAAGAAAGTTAGGTAAAATAAGAACTAAAGGAGGGCTGTATATGTTACATGACATTTTAATATTAGTAGTAGGACTAATTATTGGATTAGCTATTGGCTTTTTTGCAGCAAAGCATTTTATGCAAAAGTATTTAAAACAAAATCCTCCAATTAATGAAGATATGATTAAAACTTTAATGATGCAGATGGGAAGAAAGCCAAATCAAAAACAAATTAATCAAGTTATGAAATCTATGTCAAAGTTTCAATAAAGAATAGGTAGTAATACTTATTCTTTTCTTTTTCTCTATTTTATGATAAAATAAGAGACTAAAAAGGGGAATTGGTATGACAGTAGCAGTTATTCAAGATTTAGAAAATCATTATTATATCGATTTTAAAGGGAAGGGCAAAAAGCTTTTATATAGTATAATGATTGCTAATAATGAACATATTTATAGTATGAAAGAAGAAAATATAAAATCTTTTTTGAAAGAAATCTTTATGTCAAATTTTACATTTTTATGTAAAGATAAAGATTATGATATTTACACAGATGAAGCGTTTAATAAACATTTTATTTCACATGGAGTAGAAGATTACTATCAATTTTTTACTAATAATGGCATGCATTCTCTTTTATTAGAAAGAAATAAAAGTAGTAACAGCCCACTTTCTGAAAGTAAAAAAACATTTTTACTAAAAATTAAAAATAAAAAATATATATTGACAGCTTCTTTACTGTTTTTTGTTGGTTTACAGTTAATTTTTCAAAATGAATTACAATTAAATCGAATGTCTATTAGGGCAGAGTCATTTGCTTATCAATTGGTAGAGGGAGATATCTCTTTAAATGTAGAAAAAGCTATGAACTATATATTAACTTCTTCTGCAGATATAACAGATGAGGGGAAAATATTATTAGCAAATCCTTCCTTTTTAACTGATGTTTTAGAAGTATCTGATCCTTATAGAAATTATATTTTAAATCAACGATTAAGAGATTTTAAAATATTGTACTTTACAGATAAAGAAAAGAAAAAATATGAAGATGCAGTTGGATATTGTAGCTTTGATAAAATAGGACTAAAAGATGCAACTGAGGAAACTTTCGAATATGCAGCTCCTCATGAATTTGTTCATTTACTACAAGATGATAACCTATACCTATATATATTAGAAGCTAGTGCAGAAATGATGAAATGGGAATATTTTGGAAAAGAAGCAGTTTCTTATTTAGAAGCTAGAAAAAGAGTCGCAACCCTTATGGAAATGATAGGACCTAAAACTATAATGGAATGTAATTTTAAAGGAGACTCTTCTACTTTTGAAGAACAAATTTATGCTCATTTAGACAAAAAAGAAGCCAAAGAATTATTAGCATTACTAAAACACTCTCCTTTTTACGATAAAAATATAGAAAAAATAGATCAGAGAATTGATGAGCTTTTAAAAATTATGTATCAAAATATCTATCATCAAAACATTGAAAATGATGAGACAATTAAAAATATCTATAATGGAAAATTAAATGAGAGATTTTATTTTAATCAACATTCTGATGAGTTTTATAAACAAACTGTTATCCTTGAAA
>CAMUZJ010000046.1 GCA_947165195.1 uncultured Bacillota bacterium | reverse complement strand
CAATTGTTTCTTTAGCAAATAGTCTTCTACTTCTTGTTTTTTTCTCTTCTAATCGGTATGGAATTCTTACTTTTTTTAAGATTCTTAATTTAAAGTATGTTTTAATATCTGAGATAACTTCTTCTTCATTAAAGTCTCCAATAATAAAGATATCTACTAAGTCTTTATGTAGCATATCTAGATAGTAATCATATAATTTTTTTCCATCTAGTTCTTCTAAATCTTCTAAATATCCTTCCATTCTAAAAGAAGAGGGACTATCTTTATCGTATGACTCTAAAGAACGAATTTTACTATATAAAGAGGCATTTTCTTTCATAGATGTTAAATCTGTTTTGGCTTTGGCAACTACAATATCTATTTTTTCTTTTAGAAAATGATTATCTTCTATATCCGGATGAAAGATGATTTCACTTAAATATTCTAATGATTTTCTAAAATTATCTTTTTCTGTATATTTATCATTTAAGGTATTTAAACTAAATTCTGTATTCATATAATTTCCAGTTCTCGAATTATGAATATTTATTATGGCAGAATATAACTTTTCTGCTTCAATAATTAATTTTCTTTTTGAATTGTAATGTTTTGTAGATTGTACTAAAAGTGAAGTTAAAATATTTCGAATGGTAATTTCTTCTTTTTCTACTTTTCTTCTAAAAATCACTCTTACGGTTATTGTTCTAAATTTATTGGTATGAATCATATGCAAGCTATAAGAGCCCATATCTTTTTTTGTATATTTCAAATTATCACCTCATCAGTATTATTATGGATTTTATTTATAAAAATATGAATACATGTTGCCTAACTTATTATACAACAATATTTCAGAAAAAAAGAAGAAATTATTCTTCTCTATTTCCAGAATCTTGAATTTCTTGTTTATCTTCTAGAGTAACCAGCACCACCCTTGGCTTAGAGTTTCCTGTTGGTGGTCCTATAATTCCGTCTTCTTCTAATCGGTCAATCATAGTCGCAGCACGATTGTATCCTATATTGAATTTTCTTTGTAGAAGTGAGGCACTTGCTTGTTGTCTCATGATTACAAATTCTACGATTTGGTCATATAGATCTTCTTTTGCTTCTCCTACATCCGTAGAACTTTCTGATGCTTCTTCTTTTTCTTCTTTGCTATCTAAGTTTAGGAATGCTTCATCAAACAAGTTGCCTTCTTGTTGATCGGATGTGAATTTGATAAGTCTTGCGATTTCATCATCTGTTATATAAGTTCCTTGTGTACGAACTGGATCATTTTGACCAATTGGTAAGTATAACATATCTCCTTTACCTAGTAGTTTTTCTGCTCCTGTTTGATCTAGTATAGTACGGGAATCAATTCCTGAACCTACTGCAAAAGAAATACGAGATGGTATATTGGATTTAATTAGACCAGTGATAACTTCTGTAGATGGTCTTTGTGTTGCAACAATCAAATGTATTCCTGCTGCACGAGCTTTTTGAGTAATTCTTAAAATAGAGTCTTCAACTGATTTAGCTGCTACCATCATCAAATCCGATAACTCATCAATTATAATGACAATATATGGCATTTTATCTAATTTTTCATTGTCTGGTTTGCCTTTATTTTGTCTTTCAACTTCTTCATTGTATCCTTCAATATTTTTTGTTTTCATTTCACTAAACAAGCGATATCTTTTTTCCATTTCGCTAACAGCTTTTTGCAAAGCAACAGATGCTTGTTTTGGATCATTTACAACAGGGCACATTAAATGTGGTATTCCATTATAGACAGATAATTCTACTACTTTTGGGTCTACCATAACTAATTTTACTTCATCTGGTCTTGCTCTCATTAATATAGAACAAATAATTCCATTTACACATACGGATTTACCAGAACCAGTAGTACCAGCTATTAGTAAGTGAGGCATTTTATTAATGGGACATGTTTGAATATCTCCCATGATGGTTTTTCCTAAAGGTACAAGTAATTTATTGCTTGATTCTTGTATTTCACGACTTGCCATAATTTCATAGAAAGATACTGGATTGGATACTTCGTTAGCAAATTCTATTCCAACAGTCTTCTTCCCTGGAATAGGTGCTTCAATTCTTACATCTTTTTTAGCAAGAGCTAAAGCGATTTCTTTGGTAATGGATGTAATTTTATTGACACGTGTCCCACTAGCTACTTCTAATTCATATTGAGAAACAGCTGGTCCAATATGTACTTCTACTACTTTGGCATTTACTCCAAAATCTCTTAGTACTTGTTCTAAAGCTACAATATTATCGGTTACTTGTGCATTATCACTCGTATTATCTATTTTTTTAGGTCTATTTAAAATATTAATAGAAGGTAGACGATAACTAGAGTTTACTGTATTTTTTTCTTTTTCTACTACTTCTTCTTCTACTACTTCTTTTACATCAGGTACATTTCTTTTCTTTAAGTCTTCAATATTGGTAATTTTAACTTGTTCAAATTCTTGATAATTACTATCATGAATAATTGGTTTCTTATCACTTAATTTTTTACTACCTTCTAATGTTTCTTCCTCTGTATCTTTTTCTTCTTTATTTCTTCTTAATTTAAAGTTGTCTTTTATAAAGTCAACAATTGAAAATCCTGTAAATAGAGAAAGTCCTGATATCATTAGAACCCAAGAGATGATTTGCATTCCTGTATAAGAAAATAGTTTGGCAAAAATAATGGCAAATACTCCTCCAATAATTCCTCCTCCTACTCCTAGCCAATCGCTTAATACTCCTGTATTCATAATTTCATGAAATGCTAAAACAAGTTGATTAATGGTATCTTGAAAAGTCGCCATCATGTTAGAGTTATTGATTAGAACAAATTTTTCATGCATAAGAATTAATAATCCAATTACTAATAAATAGATTCCTATCATTTTGGTTGAGAAAAAGTCTGGCCAATCTTTTTTAAAGATTAAATAAATTCCTACGATTAAAAAAACTACTAATAGTGGAATATATAAAGATCCTACTAAGAAAATACTAAAGGATGTAATAGCCTTTCCAACTGGTCCATATTTTCCTAGTCCTAAAATAGCTGCTAAAATCATTAAAATTCCATATATTTGTGCACTAAAACTAAAATCTTTTTCTTTTTGTTTTTTCTTTTTTTTCTTTGCCATAGTAATACTCCTATTCTATAGAATACTCTTTTTTCTTAATTATACTACAAAGTATTTATTTTTTAAAGAATTAGTGTTTCATATAGTGTCAATTTTTTTCGAAAAAAAAAGCATATTTCTATGCTCTTGATACATATTTACCATCAGAAGTAGATACAAGAATGGTTTCTCCTTCTTCGATAAATAATGGAACTCTTACCATTAATCCTGTTTCACATTCTGCATCTTTTAAGGCGTTATTAGTTGTATTTCCTTTTACAGCTGGTTCAGTATGAGTTATTACAAGTTGTACTTTATCTGGTAAATCTACTCCTAATACTTCTCCTTCATATGATGTAATATAAACTTCTAAATTTTCTTTTAAGAATTTAACACCATTTCCTATTTGGGATGCTTGTAATTCTAATTGTTCATAAGACTCCATATTCATGAAGTAGTATACATCACTCATATTGTATAGGTATTGCATTAATTGTTTTTCTATTCTAGCAGTTGCTACTTTAACTCCAGCATTAAATGTTTGTTCATAAATAGCGCCAGTTCTTAAATTTTTAAGTTTTGCTTTAACGATTGCAGCACCCTTCCCTGGTTTTACATGTTGTGTTTCTAATACTGTATAAATAGCACCTTCATATTCGATTGTAATACCATTTTTTAAATCATTTGTACTTATCATATTTTCACTCCTTTCAATAAATTAAAAAATAAGTTGCTAGCTTATTTTTACTTTTTTTCCTTATGTACTGTATGTTTTCTACATCTAGGACAATATCTATTTAATTCAAGACGTTCTGTAGTATTTCTTACATTTCTTTCTTCTCTGTAATTTTCTTCTTTACATTCACTACAAACTAGAGTTTTTAATTGTCTGCTTCCTACTTTAGCCATTTACTCTCCTCCTCACATCTAATGGTATTATACCATACTTTTAAAAATTAGCAAAAGTTTTTTCTTTTCTTTTGCAAAACGACTCTTCTATTCTAACATACTTTTTTTTAAATTCCTAGTCATTTATGATCTATTTTTATCTTTTTTGTTTAATTGCTAATACACTTTGATGATTATCTATATAGTCTTGCATCTTTTTTTGATGGAATGGAGATACTATTTTTTCTTCTAAATTCGCTAAATAATTGTCATCCACTCTTTTTCTTTCAATGTTTTCTGTAATTAAAGGAATCGTCTTTTTTGCTAAGGTAAATAAATATTCTTCTCCTAGCAAGGAATTTTTTTCTTTTAATTCTTGATAATAATTAAGTGCAATATTATCTACATCACATTTATAAAAATCATTATTAATTCTATCTTGTATAATTTTAAAATCAACATTTTTTTCAAAATACACATTTAGATTACAAAATTCTGCAATATGGTATTTGATCATCTGAAATTCAAAGGAAGTCATGATATTTTTTAAAATATCATAATTATTATCTTCATTCGTTTTATATACACTGATATCTAGTTTATCTAATGTTTTTTTATTCAGTAATTCTAAAATATCGGCTTTACAGCTGTCATAGTTAAAATATACTTCCGTAATTTTATTTTCATCATAAACACCAGATGATATACAAGCTAGGTCATTAATAAAATCTTGATAGTAATTTTCAAAGGTATGAATCCTAATTAATTCATTTAATTCAAAATTTTTTCTAATGCACTCATTTTCTTTGCAAAATTGGTACATATTACTACCCCCTTTAAGGCGCTTGCTTAATTGTACCATATATTTTTATAAATGTAAATAAGAAGTGTAATTACACTTCTTATTGATTATATTTTGGTATATAAATCTATTTGCTCATGTGGTACTTTTATATTATTTTTCTCAAGTACTAATAAAACAATTCCTAAAATGATTCTTCTAACAATAACAACATGTTCTGGCTTACATGCAACATATAATCGGTAGTTAATACTTGACTCTTTGATATCGGTTACTCCTCTATATTCTGCTTGTTTTACTAATTTTTCTTTTTTAGAAGTATCTACTATTTCTTGCATGACTTTCTTTGCTTCTTTTTGACATACTTCGTGTGGTAGAGGAATATCTAAATTAATTGTTGTGGATATTACTTCTACTCTTTCAATATTACGATTAGCAATAGAGACCATATTATCATTATATAAGTCTTTTAACTTTGTAGTTTTTATCCCTAGTTCTAATACTTTTCCTGTTGTTGTGCCAATTTTTACAACATCTCCTATTTTAAAGTAATTTTCGGTAATAAGAGTTACTCCTCTTATAATATCTTTTAAGGCATCTTGTACAGCAAGTCCAATTACTACACTGGCAATTCCAACACCTGCAAGCATTCCCGATACATCTATTCCATTTACTTGTAGTAATACAATAATGACAATTAGAAAATAAATAAATCGTACTGTACTTTTTATCATAAAGAAGTAGGTATTATTTTCACCAATAAATGCTTTAGAAAGTACTAATTTATTACTTTTTTTAAGAGTATATCCTACTATTTTATATAAGATGAAACTTGCAACTATTATGATAATAGAGATTAATAAGTTTTTTAATTCAAAATTCATATGCCACCTCTTTTTTGAGAGATATTATAAATAAAAATTCTTAAAAAATCAAATACCATAAAAGTCATAATATGTATTCATTACTTGTTTGGTAATTCTAAGAGTTACTAAACTTGCATAATCAATTCTTGAGTTTGGATGAGAAGAATTTGGACTTGTTACAATGATACTAACTTTTGGATTATTATAGGGAGCATATCCAACAAAGGAACTAGTAATTGTTTCTGTATCGATCACTCCATTTCCATCGGTATCTATAAAGCTTTGACTAGTACCCGTTTTTCCTGCTGCATTTAGTTTATCTTCTATATATCCTCTTCCATATCCATCTGGATTATGAACAACAGCATAAAATCCTTCTTTTACTCGGTCCATATATTCTTTTTTGGTATCTACTGTATTTAAAATTTTGGGTTCATAGGAGTAAATGACTTCCCCTAATTCTCCTTTTGTTGTAGAAGAATGTATCTCTTTTAATAAATGAGTCTGATATCTGCTTCCTCCATTGGCAATTGTTGAAATATATTGAGATAGTTGTAGTGGAGTATAGGTTTCATATTGTCCCATAACAAAGTCTAATAAATTACCGGCTGCTTTATCTTTTTTTGCTCCATATCCAGAACTTTCTACTGGTAAATCAATTTCTGTTTTCACACCTAACCCAAAGGAATGATACATATTTCTATAAGTATCAAAAGAGCTTTGTTTAAATGGCATTTTCATCTCTCTAAAGTATTCTTGTCCATTTACTCTCATAGCGATTTTAAATTGGTATACGTTACTAGATTTTGATAGAGCTGTTATATCATTGATAAGGCCTAATGTATGAGAAGAACATTTTTCTGCTACTCCTGCTACTTTTACACATTCATCTAATAAATAATCTCCTATTTTAATAACTCCTGTATTATATCCTACTAACATAGAAGCTCCTTTTACAACACTTCCTGGAGTAATAGGAGAAGTAAGGATTGCTCTAACATTATCAACAATTTCTCCTCCAACTAATCTTTTAGAAGCCATAACTAATATTTCTCCAGTATTTGGATCTTGTAAAATAACACTAGAGTGGTCATAGTATTCTGTATTTGCTTCCCCTTTAGCACTTAGCATTTGATCAATAATAATTTCTTCTACTTTCTTTTGAAGTTCCATATCGATACTTAAGACAATATCATTTCCTCTTTTTCCTTCTTTGATTAATTTGGTCTGTGTTGAACTTGTTACTTCATATATTGGCTTTTCTCCTTTTAGATAACTTTCATATTGCTTTTCTAAATAACTTAGTCCCACTCTATCATTTAGAGAATATCCTAAACTTAAATAATATTCTTTCTCATCTGCCGGTAATCCTTGCCTTGATGAGGAAACAGTACCTAATATAGATTTTAAAGTATCTCCATATGGATAGACCCTTTCCCAGCTAATACTTGTATTAAAGCCATTTAGTTCTTCGTTATTTTCACTGATATAGGCATATTCTTCATCTGTTGCATTCTCTTTTATTGTTTTTTCTGCATAAGCATATCCACTATTCATTAGATAATAAAGATAGGCTGCTTTTTTATCTTCTTCTGTAAGAGTATTTAACATCTCTTCTGTGATTCTTTCTATTTTTATTTCATAAATATCATTACTAGATAGTTTTTTTTGAGCATATTTTTCATACTCTTTTTCCTCTACTAATGCTCTACACTCTTCTGCATGCGTTGCGATATAAAACTCTTTTGTATTTCTTGTTTTTAAATTGGATACATCTAAATCTATATGAGGAGATACAAGATAGGCTAATTTTACCATTTCTTTGTTAGTGGTTCCTTTTGTTTTTGTATAAGTAATGGTATTTACTGCAATATTATCAACAATTATATGATAGTTTCTATCCAAAATTCTTCCCCTTGGAGAACTTTCTCCACTCGCAACAGAATATGTTAAAGTAGTCAATGTATTAGAATATTTTTTTTCTTTTTCTATCATCACATCATAAAGTTTTATACTTAATATTGTAAATAGTATAAAAAGAATTATGGAAAATACGATAAATCTGTGTTGTACTACTCGGTCGTAATTTACTTTCTTTTTTGTTTTTTCTAATCTTGTCTTTTTCCTTTTTCGCATTTTCTATCATTCCTCCTTTATTAGTTTATCACATATTTTTAAAAGTATTTCATAAATTTTTAATGAGGTGGAATAAATGTATAAGTCAGTTGTCTTAAAATATATTTCTTATTTAAGACCAGAACATGTCAAAAACTATGCGATAGAGCACCATATTTTGGTTAATGATGATGAAGTGATTATTATCTATAAGTTTATAAAGGAGCATTACAAAGATTTATTAGAAAGTGATGCATCTCTTATAGAGTTAAAACCAAAGATAAGAGATGATTTATATGAGACTATTTGTAATTTATATAAAGAAAACAAGGCTAAGTACCTATCTTAGTCTTGTTTTACTTTTACATCGCTTAAGTAGTAAGAGCCATCA
>CAMUZJ010000045.1 GCA_947165195.1 uncultured Bacillota bacterium | reverse complement strand
TATAATTTAGACAAAATAAGATTAAAAAGAGGGAAGAAGTATGAAGGCATTGGTTTTATCTGGTGGGGGTTCTAAAGGATCCTATCAAATAGGAGTTTGGAAAGCTTTAAGAAGACTAAATATTCATTTTGACTTAGTAACAGGTACTTCAAGTGGAGCTATTAATGGAGCTTTAATTACACAAGGAAGTTATCTTAAATCTATTTTTATATGGAGAAAGCTAAATAATAAAAATATTTTTGGAAAAGACTTTAATCCTGAAAATAATATTTCCCATTTATACGCTAGTTTTGCGAAAAACTGTATCTTAGAAGGTGGAACTGCTGTAGAAGATTTGCAAAAGCTTATTAATAAAAGTCTTCATAAAAGAAGATTTTATCATTCCAAAATAAACTATGGTCTTGTTACCTATAATCTTACCAATAGAAAAGCTGTATCATTAGAAAAAAAAGATATACCCAAAGAAAAACTAGGAGATTATATTCTAGCATCTGCATCATGCTTCCCAGCTTTTAAAAAGAAAGATATTGATGGCAATAAATATATAGATGGAGGATATTATGACAATCTTCCAATTAACTTAGCTATTGATATGGGAGCAGATGAAGCCATTATTGTAGACTTAGAAGCAATTGGAGTAAAAAGAAAAGCTAAGAAAAGAATTAACTCTACTATAATTAAACCAAATAACGAATTAAGTAACTTTTTAGTATTTGATCCAAGCCTTTCTAAAAGAAATATGAGGTATGGATATAATGATACTATGAAAGTATATGGAAAATTAGAAGGAAAAAAATTTACCTTTAAGAAAAATCATTTAAAAAAATTAGAAGATAAATATTTAGAATTATATAAAGAATTGTTATTAAAAATTTTAAATACAAATGAATTAATAAGTATTTTTTCTAAAAAAGTACTAAATAGTGAATTAACTAAAAAAATAGAAAGAAGAGCTTTTGATAAATTGATAGAAGATATTGGCTATCATTACAAACTAGATGATAGTAAAATATACTCTGCTAGATCTTTTAATAGAACTTTAAAGAAAAGAGTAAAATATCTTATTAAAACAAATAATATAGATGATTCAGTAAAAATGTATCAATTATTAGAAAATGAAAATTATAAAAAGTTAAGAAAAGAAGCGTTGTTAAGGCCGATTGATTTAGCAACAGCAATTTATATTTATATAGTATTAGAGGGATAGGATGAATAAATTTAAATATAGTAACACAAATAAAAGATATCATACATTAGATTATTATTATAAAACAAAATACAATAGTAAGGTTTTTAAAGTCAGTTTAAATGCTGGCTTTACTTGTCCTAACTTAGATGGAACAGTAGGATATGGTGGATGTATCTACTGTTCTAAAACTGGTAGTGGGGAATTTGCTGGTAATAAAAAAGACAACATTATAAAGCAATTTAATGAAGTAAAAAATATAATGTTAAAGAAGTGGCCTAATGCGAAATATGTAGCTTACTTCCAAGCTAGAACCAATACCTATGCACCTGTTGAAGTATTGAAAGAATTACATGATGAAGTATTAAAACAAAAAGATGTAATTGGGATAAATATTGCGACAAGGCCGGATGCTATTACAGATGAATGTCTTGATTATTTGACAGAATTAGACAAAAAAACTGATTTAATTGTCGAATTAGGTTTACAGACAACTAAACTGTCAACCACTAAGTTAATTAATCGATGTCACTCTTTAGAATGTTTTGAAGAAATGGTTAAAAAGCTTAGAGAAAGAAAAATAAATGTAGTCGTTCATATTATTAATGGATTACCATACGAGACAAAAGAGGATATGCTAAATACTGTAAAGTATTTAAATAAGCTTGACATTCAAGGGATAAAAATACATATGCTTAGCATTTTGAAAGATACAACCCTAGAATCTATGTATAAAAAGGAAAAATTTCCTATCTTAACAAAAAAAGAATACGTAGATATAGTAATTGATCAGCTAGAATTATTAAGACCAGAGATTGTTATTCATAGAATTACTGGAGATCCTAAACTAGATGACTTAATAGAGCCTCTTTGGCTAACGAAAAAGTTCTGTGTTTTAAACGATATTGATAAAGAAATGGTAAGAAGAGATACTTATCAAGGAAAGAAGTTAGAAAATGATTAATATTTATTTAATTATTATAAACATAATAACATTTATTCTATATGGAATAGATAAAATATTTGCCATAAAAAATATGTGGCGAATTAGCGAAAAGACGCTAATCTATTTTGCTATTTTAGGAGGGGCTTTGGGTGCAATACTAGGTATGTATCTCTTTAGACATAAGACAAAAACTCCTAAATTTCTGATTACTATTCCTCTATTATGTATTATAGAAGCCTATTTATATTTAAAATTTTATTAATATTTTGACTTCTACAAAAAAATGATATATTATATAGACTTCGAGGAGGAGTTAGCTATGAAAAAAAGCGAATTAGATAATTATTGTATAGAGATAATACAAGAAAATGGAGCATATAATCCAGAAAAAAGAACTGTTACAAGAAAAGTAAATCAATTTAATATTAATAAGAATGAATGGATTCCTAATCCTTGTGGCAATCTTTTTGTAGCGGATGTTATTGAATCTAATGATAATGTTTCTGAAGTTATTATTGGTTTTGATGGAGAAGAACCTAATCCTAAACGAATTAGTTTAAAGCCAGAAGAAGAAACAAAAATTCAACTAGTATATGGGAAACCTAATCCTTACTTTTTATCAGAATGTACTTTTAAAATTAAGGAAAAGACAAAAGAAAATCCAAAAGTATTTTATTTATAGAAAAAACTTCTAAGAATGATTCCTAGAAGTTTTTTTATAATACTTTATCTACAGCTTCTTTGATAACAGAAATAGAATGACTAAGTTTTGCTTCTTCTTCTTCCGTTAAAGTAAACCATATCTTTTTAACAACACCATTTTTTCCTATAATAGCTGGCATACCTATATAGACATCATTATTTTTATCATAATTAGAAACTACCATAACAGATCTTTCATCTGTTAAAATGGCATTCGTTATTTTAACAAGACATACTCCTATTCCATAAGAAGTATTCCCTTTTTTATTAATAATTTCATAGGCAGCATTACGAACCTTTTCACTGATTTCTTGTTTTTCTGCTTCAGATAAAAAGTCATCAATACTTTGTAATCCTACATTAGCACAACTCCAAGGGACAAATTCTGAGTCTCCATGTTCTCCAATGACATATCCATGTACAGATTTTGGATTTATATGAGTCTTTTCTCCAATTAAATATTTTAATCTAGAAGTATCTAAGAAAGTACCTGACCCAATCACTCTATGAGCAGGTAATCCAGAATATTTATAAGTTAATTGTGTCATAACATCTAATGGATTGGTAACTACTAAAAATACTCCATCAAATCCATTTTCCATAACTTTTCCAACAACTTCTTTAAATATTTTACTATTCTTATAAATAAGATCCATACGTGTTTCTCCTGGAAGTTGATTAGCGCCTGATGCGATTACTACAATATCTGCATCTTTTACATCACTATATTCTCCAGCTTGAATATTCATCTTATTAGGAGCATAAGGAAGACAATGACGTAAGTCCATTACCTCACCTTCTACACGTTCTTTATTTAAATCAATTAAGTATAAATCTGTTACTACTGTTTTTTGATTTACTAAAGCATATGCATAACTCATTCCAACATTACCGCATCCAATAATTACTACTTTATTTTTCATATATTCACCATCCTTAAAAACATTATAACATTAATATTTAGTATGAACATATTTTTTACATTTATCCCTGTCAAGAAAAAGAAAAAACTCAAATCTTTTGATTGAGTCTTATCGATTACTTATCTTTTTTCATAGTTTCAGATAAAGTTGTACCAATGGTTGCTAAATTTTGTAATTCACTAGGAACTATAATTTTGGTAGCTTGTCCATTTGCTACATCAACTAGTGCTTCATAGCTTTTTAATTTTAGTACAGCCTCATCTATTTTTGCATCTTTTAATAATTTTAAACCTTGAGCAGTTGCTTCTTGAATTTTAATAATTGCTTCAGCTTCTCCTTCTGCTTCTCTAATCTTTGCTTCTCTAACAGCATCCGCTCTAAGAATTGTACTTTCTTTTTCACCTTCAGCAGTAAGAATTGCTGCTTTCTTTTCTCCTTCTGCTCTAAGAATTGCTTCACGTCGCTCACGTTCTGCTCTCATTTGTTTTTCCATAGCTTCTTGAATATCCCTAGGTGGTAAAATATTCTTTACTTCTACTCTATTTACTTTAATTCCCCAAGCATCCGTTGCCTCATCTAGAATAGAACGCATTTTAGCATTAATAACATCACGACTAGTTAAGGTTTCATCTAACTCTAATTCACCAATAATATTACGCAATGTCGTTGCGGTTAAATTTTCAATAGCACTTACTGGATTTTCAACCCCATAAGTATATAATTTTGAATCTGTAATTTGATAATAAACAACAGTATCTATTTGCATAGTAACATTATCCTTTGTAATAACTGGTTGCGGTGCAAAATCTTTTACAATTTCCTTTAAACTTACACTATTAGCAACTCTTTCAATAAATGGAATTACATAGTTAAGACCTGTTTGCATAGTTCTATGATATGCACCTAGTCTTTCTACAACATAAGCTTTTGATTGTGGAACAATTCTAATTCCAGCTATTCCTATAATAATTAATACTATAATAATAATTAAACCTAATCCCATAAATTATTTTTCCTCCTTTTTTACGATAAGTTTAACGCCATCTATTTTGATTACCACTACTTTTTCTCCTACTTCTAACTCTTCATCACTCTTAGCAGTCCAAATACTACCTAATACTTTTACTTCTCCATTTTCATGACTTGTTATTTTCTTAATTACTTGTCCACTTTTTCCAACATACCTATCAGAATTTGTTGGCTCAAATCCCTTTTTCTTAATTTTCATTAAGAATGGTCTAGTTAAAAATAAACTAACTAAACTAGATAGAATAAAGATAATTGTCAGAATAAACATAGAATCGATAAACAAAGATGCAAACAAAGCCACTATACTACCAAAAGCAAACCATATAGTAACCAAATTAATAGTTAAAAGTTCTATTCCTATAAAAATTAAAAATAATAGTCCCCAAAATAGTGTCATTAGCCTCACCTCTTCTTTTCTACATTATATGCTAAAAATGATAATTTTTCAACAACTTAGTATAAAATTAGTCTTGTAGTAAAAAATAAAATATAATATAATTAATGTAGAATAGGAGCCTATTTATGAAAAAGAAAGATTTAAGATTAATCTCACTTACAATAGCATGTTGTGGATTACTATTCATTGGTAGTGGAGTTGCAATGAATATGCATGATACCACAGTAATAGAAACTACATATAGTTTAGGTGTTTATCAAAATAAAGTATCAGAATCAAAAACAAATGAAATTATTTTAAATGATATGACAATAGAAGTTAATAATCCCATAAGTGTTGATGTTAGAGATTATCTAAAAGATGTCCAAAATATAGACAGTAATGTCTTAAATTCTTTAAAGTTAGATACATCTTATGTAAATATAAATGAAGCAGGTACTTATACTTATACAATAAGCTATAAAAAGAAAAAATATAATGGTACTTTTATAGTTACTGAAAAAGAATTACCTAAAGTTACATTAACCTTAAGAAATTTAACTTTAAAAAAGGATAGTCCTTTGGAAACTACTTTATCTACATATATTGTCGAAGAGTTAACCGATGAAATTAAAAATAATATTGTTTTAGATTTGAGTAACGTAAAAACAAATATTGAAGGAACCTATCAATATTCTGTAACTTATAACAATAAAATCTATTTAGCAAATATTGAAATTTATACTCCACAAGCTCCAACGATTATAACACCAAATAGTACAGAACAAATAAAAGATACTACAAATACAGATACAAATACAAGTACAGAAGTAGACAATCAAACTACTACCGATAATACTACATCGATAGAAAATGATACTACAGAAGAAAAATAAACAGTTCAAATCTGAACTGTTTTTATTATGATAAACCAACTACTTCATTATCTATAAAATCTATTTTTTCATAGCTTGGTTTCTTAGATAGACCAGGCATAACCATAATATCTCCTAAATATACAGTTATAAACTCCGCTCCATTAAATACTTCTACATTTTTTACTTCTATTGTAAAATCTACTGGAGCACCTACTAATTTAGGATTATCTGAGAAAGAATATTGTGTTTTAGCAATGCATATAGGATATTTTCCAAATCCATTTTTTTCAAAACTATCTATCTTTTGTCTTACTTCTTCCCTTATATTTACACTACCTGCATGATAAATTTCCTTAGCAACTTTATTAATTTTTTCTATAATCGATTCTTCATCTTGATATAAAAATTGAAATTTACTTTCTTTATCACAAGCTTCTACTACTTTATTTGCTAAGTCAATTGCCCCTTCTCCTCCATCAACATAAGCTGTTGATAAGCTAAAAGGAGTCTCCAACATATTACATTCTTTTTCTACAATTTTTATTTCTTCTTCTGTATCTGTATGGAACTTATTTAAACATACAATAACTGGTACACCATATTTTTTTAGATTTAAAACATGTCTTTTTAAATTATCTAATCCCTTTAATAAAGCTTCATCATTTTGTAAGAAGACATCATCCTTACTTACTCCACCATGATACTTTAGTGCTTTTATAGTAGCAACTATTACAATTGCATTTGGTTCAATCCCTGCTTTTCTGCACTTTATATCTAAAAATTTTTCAGCTCCTAAATCTGCACCAAATCCAGCTTCTGTAACAACATAATCCGCTAAAGATAATCCTGTTTTGGTAGCAACAATACTATTACATCCATGAGCAATATTGGCAAATGGTCCACCATGAATCAATACAGGAGTTGATTCTAATGTCTGAACTAAATTAGGGTAAAATGCATCTTTTAAAAGAGTAACTAAAGAACCTTCTACATGTAAATTTCTTGCATATATAAATTCTCCTTTACTATTAGTACCTATAATAATATTTCCTAATCTTCTTTTTAAATCTTCAATAGAGGTTGCTAAACAAAATATTGCCATAATCTGACTAGCAGCTGTTATAGAAAACTCTTCTTTGCGAGTTTTTAAATTTACTTCTCTTAAAGCACGATCATTTACATCTAGGCATCTATGAAAGCTAACATTTTGAATATCTAATTGATTTCCAAAATAAATATGATTATCAATCGCAGAACATAGTAAATTATTAGCAGAAGTAATCGCATGAAAATCTCCTGTAAAATGTAAATTTATATCTTCCATAGGAACTACTTGACTATATCCACCACCAGTTGCTCCTCCCTTAATCCCAAATACAGGACCCATAGAAGGTTCTCTAAGTACTGCTACTACTTTTTTATTTATTCTTTTCAAAGCATCAGCTAGTCCAATGCTAACAGTAGTCTTACCTTCTCCCAAAGGAGTTGGAGAAATAGCGGTTACCAATATTAATTTTGCTTTACTATTTCCTATTTTTTTTACAACCTTTGCTTTATCATTTCCATATAATAAAAGTTCTGAATCTTTTATTCCTAATGTTTTAGCAACTTCTCTTATATCTTTTTTAATACACTTTTTTGCAATTTCTATATCATTCATTACTAACACCTCTAAAAAATTATAACATGAAATACTTCAAAAGTTGATAAAGAATAAAATACAGATAAAAGAATTGTAAAAATGACTTTATCAATTTACTATTTTTAACAATTATTTATTATCAATTAACAAATTCTATCATTTGCTTATTAAAAATAGATTTGTTATGATTCAGTGCATTAAGAAAAAAAAGGAGGAATTATTATTAAAAAGAATTTATTTTTCTTAATACTATTATGTGCTGTTATTTTGAGTCAAAGTTTTATTGTACAAGCAAAAGATATAAGATTTGTAGAAGCTGAATATATTGATGGTATTTATATGAATCGAATATTTAGTACAGATTTAAATACTATTCATTATCAAAAAGCTAGAGTATTTAGACAATCTGATACTAATAAATTAGTCTATTGCATAGAACCTACTGTATTTTTTGATTCATCTGCTATTTATAAGTCAAAATCATTTATAACTGGTCTTTCTAATAAGCAAACAGAAAGAATTAGATCTCTTGCTCATTATGG
>CAMUZJ010000044.1 GCA_947165195.1 uncultured Bacillota bacterium | reverse complement strand
TATGTTTCTTAGTAACGCAACATAAGTTAAGAAAAGAGGAGAATACCTTAGATACATATATGAATTTCTTAACAGGAGATGCTTCTATTAAGATAGAAAATTAAAATAGTGTTAGATTATATTAAATCTTGCACTTTTTTCTTTATTATGATATGATTACGCCATAATAGGAGAGTGAGTAATTTATGAAGAAAAAATTACGTAAAAATAACTTTATGCGTAATAAAAGGTCCTTTATTTTTATAACTATTTTATGCATGGGAATAGGTTTTGCTTTTCTTACAAGTAATTTAACAATTAATGGTAATACCAGTGTAAGTGGAAATAGTTGGAATATTTATTTTACCAATGTACAAGTAAACGAGGAAAGCATAGAGGCAACTGTTATACCTTCAACAACAGGTACTACAACAACTTCTCTTGATTATACTGTTACCTTTGATAAGCCGGGAGATTTTTATGAGTTTACTGTGGATGCAGTAAATAACGGTACGATAGATGCGATGATACAAAGTGTTAACATGACAAGTTTGGATGCAGATGTAGCAAAATTTGTTAGTTATACTGCAACGTATCTAGATGGAACTCCTCTAGCACAAAATGATACATTAAGAAAAAATAAAACAGTTACCTACAAAGTAAGAGTAGAATTTAAAAAGAATATATCTGCAGAAGATTTAGATGCAGAAGATGTTAATTTAACTCTAACTTTTGGAGTAAATTATGTTCAAGCACCTGAATTAATTGAATCTAAATTCGCAACATTAGTTAAAGATAGCGCCTTAAGTGATAGTAGTATCAATTTTGGAACTAGTAATGGTAGTGGATTATATGTAATGAATAGTACAATAGAAGATGATTATCCAATATATTATTACAGAGGAAATGTAAAAAAAAATAATGCTAAATTTGCAGGATTCTGTTGGAAGATAGTAAGAACAACGGAAACAGGAGGAACAAAGTTAATTTATAATGGTACACCTAATGATAGTGGACAATGTGTAAATACAACAGGGGATGCAACGCAACTAACTTCAACAGTCAGATTTAATCCAAATACTTCTCCAGCTCATAATGGATATATGTATGGAGCAGTATATGAATTTCAAGCAGGTTCACCAAATGCGAGTCACGTATATGGAAATACGTTTACTTATGAAAATGGAACGTATACATTAAGTGATACACATGAAGGCGTAGATGCGACACATCATTATACCTGTTTTAGTTCTGGTACAACTTGTGCATCTGTTAAATATGTATATTATGCCAGTAGTTCAACACTACGTTACATAACCTTAACAGGTGGTAAAGATATAAATACTGCTTTAATAGATATGCAAACCAATACAAATAATTCGACTATAAAAACTGCAGTAGATAATTGGTTTAATAATACATTTAAAACATATTTTACAACAAATAGTAAGGATTATAATAATTATTTAGAAGATACAGTATGGTGTAATGATAGAAGTGTATCTTCATATGGAGGATGGGATCCAAATGGAGGAAGTCTTAGTGTTTTCTTAAGATATAGTCCATTTTCGCGAGTGAACGCAGGAACTCCAAGTCTATCTTGTCCGAATAAGAATGATTCTTTTACTGTAACAGAATCAACTAGTGGAAATGGAGCCTTAATCTATCCAGTTGGGTTATTAACAGTGGATGAAATTATATTAGCAGGGGGAGTAAAAGCAAAGGCTAATTCCAATTTTTATTTGTATACACATAATGTGTGGTGGTCAATGACGTCACAAGCTTTTGATAATTATGCTGCTTGCGAGTATTTTTTAGATTACGATGGTAGGTTGAGCAACAGCGCAGATATTTATGGTAGTCGCGGTGTACGTCCATCAATTTCCCTTAAGCCTGGTGTAAAAATAGCTGAAGGTGGAGATGGATCAAGTGCTACCCCATACGAATTCCTAGTAGACTAATAAAAAAGTAAGTAGTAATTGCTACTTCTTTTTGTTATGTGCTATAATTGGTTTATAGGAGGAGTAGGTTATGGGATTATTTAATAAGATAAAAAATATGTTTTCTAAAGACTCTTCAAAAGAAGAAAAAGAGACTATTGTAGAAAAGAATAATAAAGATGAAGAAAAAGAAATAGAAGAAGATACAAATGAAGAAGTAAAAGAAAAATCAAAAGAAATAAAAGATGCAGAAATTATAGATAAAAAGGAAGAAAAAGTAGATAAAAAATCTTCTAAAAAAGAATCATATGATGAAGATGAATACGATGAAGAGGAAGAAGAATTAGAAGATGCTTACGAAGATGATGAAGAAGAGGAAGTACCTTCAAAGAAAAAGAAAGAAATCGTAGATAAAATAGATAGAAAAAGTGTTAATGTCTATGAAAAAGGACTTACTAAATCAAGAGAAGGATTTGTATCTAAACTAATAGGATTAACGAATAAATATAAAAAGATAACGGATGAATACTTTGATGAATTAGAAGAAATACTAATTATGGCAGATGTAGGAGTAAATACCGTTATGAGCTTTATGGATCGTATGAGAGATAGAGTTCGAAAAGAAGGAATTAATAGTCCAGATGAATTAAAAGAAATAATTGTAGATGAGTTATTTATAATCTATGTTAATGATCAAGTATTATCTAGTAAAATTCATTATAGAGAAGATGGACCTACTGTTATATTATTCGTAGGAGTCAATGGAGTAGGAAAAACTACTACGATTGGAAAACTTGCTAATAAACTAAAAAGCGAAGGTAAAAAAGTATTACTCGTAGGAGCTGATACCTTTAGAGCAGGAGCAGTTGCTCAACTTGATGAATGGGCTAAAAAAATAGATGTAGGTTTCTATGGAAAAGAAGAAGGAGCAGATCCAGCAAGTGTTGTCTATGATGGAATAGTAAAAGCCAAAGAAGAAAAATACGACATTGTACTAGTAGATACAGCTGGTAGACTTCAAAATAAAGTAAATCTAATGAAAGAATTAGAAAAAATTAACAGAGTAATTGACTCCTTAATAACAGGAGGAGCAGATGAAACCTTACTAGTAATTGATGCTACTACTGGTCAAAATGGTATAAGTCAAGCCAAATCCTTTAAAGAAATCACAAATATAACAGGAATTGTCTTAACCAAACTAGATGGAACAGCAAAAGGTGGAATCGTATTAGCAATTAAAGAAGAAGTAGGAGTACCAGTTAAATATATTGGCCTTGGAGAAGGAAAAGATGATTTACAAGTATTTGACATTGAAAAATATATTTATGGGCTATTTAAAGATATGATGTAAAAATAATTAGAAAAAATTTGATAAGATAAATATTAGAGTAAATATACTGGGAGTGTAGATATGGAAGACTTCATTTACTATAATGAACTATATGATTTGTATGGTTCTTTACTAACAGATAAACAAAGACAATATTTTGAAGATTACTATTTTCAAAACTTAAGCTTCTCTGAAATGGCAGAAAACTATAAAGTTAGTAGAAATGCCGTATTTAAACAACTTAAAATAACAAAAGAAAAATTAGAACAATTTGAAAAATCATTACAACTAAATAAAAAGAATAAAAAAATATTAGAAATTATTTCCATAATAAAAGATGAAAAAATAAAGAAAATGTTAGAAGAAACATTATAGAAAGAGGGGTTATCAATGAAAGATGTAAAAGAATTAATAATGAGAATTAAACGATTAACTAAATTAAAAATAAAAAGTATTATTACCAATATTATATATAATTTAAAAGTAGGAAATACTATATCTTTAGGGATTACTATGGTAGTAGTTGCGATTACCTTGTTTTTAATGGGATTTTCAGTTCAATTACAAGCATCTTTTAAAGATACCCCTAATAAAGGAAATACAGAAAAAAAAGAGTTTACGAATGAATCTAGAAATAGTTTAATTATTACCACAAAAGAGTTTGACTTTGCAAATATGATATCTAAAGTAGAAAGTATGATGTTTTCTTCTCCTGCAAGACCATATTTAATACAATGTGAAGAAGTAGGAGGAACGATTAAAGAATTATCAGAAGATAGTTTCTATGTAGTCGTAGAAAAATTAAAAAGAGCATATCAAGTAGAAGTGAATGTAAAAGCATCTTTTACTTGTGAAAAGTATTGCTATTCTATTGGAAATTTAGAAAATGGAACAGTAAGTCCAAGTTACTTTTCACTATATTATTTTGATAAAATGTTAATACTAGATTTTGAAGGAATGGCATATAGTTTTTATTATCGCGACTCAGATGAAATATCAGCACTTATTGAAAACTTAAATATATAATTAAAGTGAAGTGTTAACCCACTTTTTTTATTGTGTTTTTACTGATTAGAAGATATAATTTTATTATGATAGGATTAAAGGATTAGGTGAGATTAGATGTTTGATAGAATTGTTTATATGGGAGATCATTACGCAGATGTAAAACTAACAGATGTTAACAACTTAAATATTAATTTAATGAATATTCACTTAATATTTGAAGATAGAATGAAACAAATATTAGCAGAAGTAGATAATATAGATGCAGGAGTAGTACGAGCAAGATTCCTAGGAGAAATATCTAATGGGAAATTAATAGGTGGAACTATTCGAAAACCATCATTCGATGCAAGAGTCAGATTAATAACCAAAGAAGAAATACCATATATTACAGGTACCAATGACCGAGGATATATGCCGCTAGGCTTTAGTCCATTCTATAATAACTTACCAGCATATTTAGATGTTAATAGTTTTTTTGGAGGACATTTTGCTATCTTTGGTAACAGTGGTTCCGGTAAAAGCTGCGGTGTGACAAGACTTTTTCAAAATATGTTTCAAGATAAGAGATTATTTCCTTATAAATCCAATATTATCTTATTAGATTCATCAGGTGAATATTATAATGCTTTTAAAAATATAAGTGCTATAGATAGTAATTATCATTATCGATATATCACAACTAGTGAAACAGATAACATAGGAGAAAAATTACGTATTCCTATCTACTTATTAAATAAAGAAGATTTAGCACTATTATTGCAATGTACTAATCATTCTCAATTACCGATTATTGAAAGAATGTTAAAATTAGCCCTTATCTTTTCTCAAGAAGGTACAGATTCTAATGTTTATAAAAATCATTTAATAGCTAAAGCTATTATGACAATACTATATACTAATGAAACTGCTCCTAATAAAAGAAATGAAGTATTCTCAATACTAGCAAGTTGTTCTACACCACAATTTAATTTAGAAGCCCCTGTACAAGGTATAGGATATGTAAGAAAGTTTAGAGAATGTTTTTTAATAGATAGAGAAGGACAATTTACAGAAAGTGTATTATTAACCGAATATTTATCATCATTCATTAAAAGTGAATTAGATAATTATGAACCACAGGGGGGAGTATTCTATACATTAGATACGTTAGAGAAAGCATTAAACTTTACTTTAATTAGTGAAGGATGGTTAAGAAATGAAAACACTTATGGAGATGCTGTTACTCTACGAGTTAGATTACATGAATTAATTACAGGGCAATATGCAAAATACTTTGACTATCCTGACTATATTCCACTTGAATCTTACTTATCATCACTAATTATTAATAATGGATTAAAATATCAAATCATTAATATAAACTTTGATGATGTAGATGATGATTTTGCAAAAACAATCGCCAAAGTATTTTCAAGATTAATATTTGAATTTGCGAAAGGATTGCAACAGCGAGGAAGTATACCTTTCCATATAGTTGTTGAAGAAGCACATAGATATATTCAAAATGATAGAGATAGATTCCTCCTTGGATATAATATATTTGAAAGAATCTCTAAAGAAGGACGTAAGTATGGAGTACTATTAGGGCTTATTTCTCAAAGACCTAGTGAAATGAGTGATACTTGTATTTCACAATGTATGAATTTCTTGATATTTAAAATGAATCACCCAGTAGATGTCGATTATATTAGAAAGATGGTTCCAAATATTAGTGATGAAATTGTAGAAAAGCAGAAGTCACTACAATCAGGTACTTGTCTAGCCTTTGGTTCTGCTTTTAGAATTCCTATAATTGTTAAGATGGAAATGCCAGATCCTGCTCCATGGAGTGGAAATGTAGATGTTGTTACAATTTGGAATGGTCGAGCTGTTGGAGAAAGCTATAACGATGCAACATATCAAAGAGATGCTCAAGTTCCAAAAGTAAATGACTTTGTCACATCTAATAGGCCAGTAGGTGCTCCTAGAATGAATAATGATTTTCTACAAGATGTAGCCATACAAAGTGGTAATCAAAATATAAATAATATGAATAATAATACTTCTATGGAACAAATTATATCAAATGTTACAGGAAAAAGAATCGATTTAGAAGATGGACCTAGAGAAAATAATGGTTACCGTAATGATTTTGAAAATAATAGAGGAATGGATTCCTCAGCTATGGATAATGCTCTATTTTCTGGAAACTCTTCTGAACCTAGGATGATTAGTCGAAATATCGTAGATGTAAGTAATGAGCAAGTAGGAGCCCCTACTAAGCCATTAGTTACTTTAGTAGATCAATAATAGGACGTATTTTACGTCTTTTTCTTTTCTTTTATCTTTATTATTGTTATAATAAATGACAGGTGATGATAAAATGTTTGAAAGTTTAGGCGACAGATTACAAAATGCGTTACATAAGATGAAAGGTTATGGAACGATAACGGAAGAAAATATCTCTGAAATGATGAGAGAGATTCGATTAGCATTATTAGAAGCAGATGTTAACTATCACGTTGTGAAAGAATTTACAAATAATGTAAAAGAAAAAGCTTTAGGTAGTGAAGTAGTATCTTCTGTAAATCCTGGAGATATGTTTGTAAAAATTGTTAAGGATGAGTTAACTGAGTTATTAGGTGGAGAAAATGCTCCTCTAAATTTAAATGGTAATCCAGCTACATTAATGTTAGTTGGTTTACAAGGTTCTGGTAAGACAACGACGATTGCTAAAATTGCTAGTTTTTTAAGAAAAAAACATAGTAAGAAACCATTATTAGTAGCATGCGATGTCTATAGACCTGCTGCAATTGATCAGTTAAAACAACTAGGAAAACAATTAAATATTGAAGTATATGAAGAAGGAAAAAAAGATCCAGTAGAGATTGTTAATAATGCATTAAAATATGCAAAAGATAATAAGTACGATTATGTATTAATTGATACAGCTGGTAGATTACATATTGATGAAGAATTAATGGATGAGTTAGAAAATATTAAAGAGTCTATTCATCCAGATGAGATTTTACTTGTAATTGATTCTATGATGGGACAAGATGCGATTAATGTAATAACTGGATTTAATGATAAACTACCTTTAACTGGTGTTGTTCTTACAAAACTAGATGGAGATACTAGAGGTGGAGTAGCTTTATCTGTTAGACATTTAACAAATGTTCCTATTAAATTTATGGGTACTAGTGAAAAGTTAGACGGATTAGAATTATTTGATCCAGAAAGAATGGCTGGTCGTATTTTAGGTATGGGAGACATTATTTCTTTGGTTGAAAAAGCTACGGAATCTATCGATCAGAAAGCAGCTGAAAAAACAGCTCAAAGAATGAAAGAAGGAAAATATGATTTAGAGGATTTTCTAGATACGATGAAACAAATTAGAAAGTTAGGACCTCTAGAAAATTTATTAAAGCTAGTACCAGGGGCAAAGAAATCTGGATTAACCGATGTAAAAATAGATTCAAAACAAACGGCAAGAATTGAAGCTATAGTCTTATCTATGACTCCAAAAGAAAGAAAAAATCCAGAAATTATTAAAGCTAGTAGAAAGACTAGAATTGCACAAGGTTCTGGTACTTCTGTTCAAGAAGTAAATAGATTATTACAACAATTTGATCAAATGCGTCAAATGATGAAGAAGTTTAGTGGAAGTAACTTTAAATTACCATTTTAGTACTTAAAAAGGAGATGCTCCTTTTTTCTTTTGCATTTACAAAGAATTGATAATGATATATAATGAAAAAGCGTTATATAGCGTAGTGAGGTGAAGTAAATGAAAAGAAAAGTAATTAGTAATACTTATCTAAGGGATATAGAAAAATATCAAATTAAGTTATATTTAGATGAAGATGATTATTATGTTTCTGTAAAGAAGTTAATAGATGTGAGAGAAAAATTCATCTTAAAAAATGGTTTATGTGTAATGGACAATGGTTATTATGTATTTGAAGTAGTGCCAAAAAATGAAAACTATGCCATGAGACTATTCTTAGATGATAAGAAAAAACCATTAGAGTATTATTTTGATATAACCAAAAATAATCATTTAGATGAAATATCTAAGATTCCTTGTTACGATGATTTATATTTAGATATTACTTATTGTGATGGAGTGGTAAATATTTTAGATGAAGATGAGTTACAGGATGCATTAAAAACACAAGATATTACAGAAGAAGAATTTAAGATGGTTTATCAAGTAAGAGATCAAATATTACCAGAAATAGAGACAAAGA
>CAMUZJ010000043.1 GCA_947165195.1 uncultured Bacillota bacterium | reverse complement strand
GTACAAACATCAGCTGATAATAATATTTCTGCGACAATGATAAATCCCGGATTAAAACCTTTTACATCAGGAGATAAGGTTCTTGCATTGAATACAATTGGTAAAGGTCCAAAAGCTGTATCAATTTTTGCTTTAAAATAAGGAGCAAATTCATTATTTTCTATTCTTAAATCCATTTTTTCTACATCTTTTAGAATTCCTTTTACCGTAATTAATAAATCATCTGCATTTAACTTTTCATCTAAATTTAAATTTCCTTTACTATCTCCATGATTATTTACTAAATGAATTGGCATCATAGCTCCATTTTGAGTCATAGCAGCGACTCCCTTTTCTTTTTTAGGTAAAGTCTTTTGGAACTCTTCTTCATCCTTATAAATATTAGCAGCTATAACAAAACCAACCATTTTTCCTTCTAGCTTTTCTCCCTCTTTTAACTTATCTCCTAAACAATTTCCATTAACAATCCTTAATAGATAAGCTCCTCTTCCTTGTGTATCATTTACTAAATAACTATTTTCTACAATTTTTAATTCCTTTAATAATTCAAAACTCCATACACTATCGCTTTCAACATGTAAATCAATATTAGAAATATTTAATTTTTTTTCTTCTTTGGTTGCTTCTAATATTAACTCTAAATCCTTATTAGGAGAATAAATATAATTTACTCTATCTTTATACTCTACTTTTTTTTCACTTTTAGCTAAAAGCATATTGAAAAACATTTTCTCGTTTTCCTTTGATAATTCTCCTACATATTTATTTAATAATATTTTGTCCATGTACTCCTCCGTCAATTCTATATTTTTAAGAAACTAGAAACATCTTCTTCTAAATTTACGTTTTGATATCTTCTAGTTATTTCCATTATACCAAAATTTTAAGAAAAAAATAGTCTATTTCTAGACTATTTTGGAAATTTATAATTAAGAAAGGAGGCGATCACATACGGAAACGTTTTTCAAATTTTTCTATCTTCCGAAGAAGAAAGCTTTAAAGCCATCGATAAACCAACGATGTGCTGCATAGAACCAACTCACATAAACCCCTCCTTTCAAATGACAATTACAGTATATCAAAATTATTTTTTTAATGTGTCCCCTCCCAGTAGACAATTAATTAATTAAAGCTTTTAATCTTTTTATCACCTTCTTTTCAATTCTTGAAATATAAGACTGACTAATTCCTAACTTTTCAGCAACCTCCTTTTGTGTCAATTCTTCATGTCCCATCAATCCATATCTTAAAATCATAATATCTCTATCCCTAGGACTTAGATGTAATACTTCATTAATCATTACTTTTCTATCATTTTCCTCTTCTAATCCCTTTGTGACAATATCAGCATCTGTTCCTAAAATATCTTCTAAATGAAGTTCATTCCCTTCTGCATCATAAGATAAGGAAGCATCAAAACTTAACTCTGTCTTTATCTTTTTATTCTTTCTAAGATACATTAATATTTCATTATCAATACATCTAGAAGCATAAGTAGCAAGTTTAATATTTTTTCCTTTAGAAAAAGTATTGATTCCCTTAATTAAACCAATTGTACCAATACTTACCAAATCCTCTAAATCGACTCCCGTATTTTCATACTTTTTAGCTAAAAAAACTACCAGTCTTAAATTATGTTCAATTAATACATCTTTTGCATGAGAATCTCCATCATCTTTTAAATCAATATAATAATCCTCCATTTCCCTAGATAATGGTTCAGGTAAAACATCACTACTCCCTACAAAGAAGATATTTTTTCGAAATAATCCTCTAAAAAACTCCCATATTCTTCTCATATAACCTCCACTAAATCATTTGGTAATATGCATCTGCATCCACATAAATTTAACTCTTTATTACTTATACCTACTAAATAATTTTTTAATTCCTTATCATTAATAAGTACTTTATCAGGTACAAAACAATCTAATAAACCGGTAGTATTTAACGCTTTAAAAGGTACTAATATCCGATTTCTCTCATCTAATGAAAATGGATAATCCACTAAAATAACACTTCTCTTCTTATAAGGATCTACTAAACAATTTCCTGTATCAATTATTCCATAAGTTGTAAAAACATCATTTTTATAAGTAATTTCTACTAAATACTTATGAGTATTTGCCCTTTTTGTTTGAATATTTTCTCTAATAAATAAATATAGTAGTATAGGACTAACAATCATTAAAAGAAGATAATTTACGTAATATGCCCTATCACTATAATTAAAATTAATATCTAATAAATAAAAGCTACCTCCTAAAATAATACTTAATATATAAAAATAAAAGATAGTTTTAAAAAAGTTACGTCTACCAAAAGTAGCTAATATCATAAAAGAACTAATTAAAATTTTAAGAAAGAATAATTCTATTTCATTTACTTGAATAAATAGTAGTAAAATACTTATATTTCCAACGAGAGCTCCTAATAGATATCTTTTAAAGTGTATTTTTAGTTTTAATACTTTAGCGGTTCCTATTAAAAGTGTTATATCTAGGATATAGTTTATTAAAAAGTATAAGTCTATGTAGATTTTCATCTTATCACCGATAAAATCTTAACAAGAAAAAAACGACTTATTTGTCGTTTTATGAGTATCTATATTTTTTTCTTTTTTAAGAATATTTTAATGATATATCCTAAGAAGAATGTCATTATAACTACAAATGCCCATTTTAAGATAAGGTTAGGTAAATCGGTTGTATATTTATCGATAATATCAAAGATACTTTCTGGTAAATATTTATCAATTAACGCTTCTACATCTTTTACTCCTATGTTGTGTTTGACAAAAGCTAGTATTCTTAACGTAATATCAACAATTGCCATAAAGAAAACGAATGATGAGAATCTTTTAAAGAACATAACTATTAATAGTAATAGAACTGCTAAGACAATTAAATCTATATACATGATACTCCTCCTATCCTATTACTATTTTAATGCATTTATTGCTCTTTTACAACACCTTATTCGACTTTCTTTTCTTCTATTTCTTGAAGCATTTTGGTTAAGAAAATTCCATATCCTTTAGATGTATCATTTACAATTACATAATTGACAACTCCTATCATTTTACCATTTTGCAATATTGGAGAACCACTCATTCCTTGTACAACTCCTCCAGTTTTAGATAGAAGTCTCTCATCTACAATTTCAAATAATATATTTTTGGTTTCACTTTTTTTATCTACATTGATAATTTTTATTTGAAATTCCTCAATGATATCATCTTGAATTACTGTTCTAATAGAAGCATCTCCTAAGGTAATTTCTTCTGGAGTTGCTACACTTACATATTCTCTATCACTCGTATCTTTATAATATTCTCCATATATTCCAGTTACATCATTTTCTTTTATAATCCCACTAATTTCACTTTTATCATATCGAGCATTCTTCTCACCAGCACTACCATCATAGCTTTTTATTATTTCATAGACCTTTGCATCATAGATTTCTCCACTACTAATATCAAATTTTTCTAAAGTATTAGATTCCATAATCTCATGACCCAATCCACCAAATTGATTATTTTCTAAAATAAAGGATAAAGTACCTAATCCATTAATCTGATCTTTTACATATAGACCTGTTTTTAAAAAGTTATCATCATCTACAACCAAATCCATTTCGAGTACTTTGACTTTTTGATTTCTTATTACTGTAAACTTTACAGTTTGATTACGACTATTTCGTATATTTTCCATCATTTCGTCTACATTATAAATAGGAGTATTATTTACTTTTATAATGGTATCTCCTATTTTAAATCCACTTTTTTTTCCAATATAATCATTATCTACTTTATAAAATCCTACTACTAATACACCTTTTGAATGGACTTCTATTCCAATCGTTTCTCCTCCAGGAATCACTTTATCTATTGCATATACATAGATTGGAAAAAGAATTAAGAAGATAGAAATGATAATATATTTTAAATTATTTCTCATAAAAAATCACCTAACATTAATATGAGCAAAATTTATGAATTTATAAGAAATAAAAATATTAAATTCTATTGTATAAATAATAATTTTTTGGATATATTAATACTTAGGAAATTTCAACTAACCAATTATGTTTGTCTTCCACTACTCCTTTTTGAATACCAGTAATAGTATCATATACTTTTTGACTTACTTCTCCAATGTTTCCATTATTTATAGAAAATACATCACTTCCAAATTTTAATGTACCAACAGGAGAAATAACAGCAGCTGTACCTGATCCAAAGACTTCTTCTAAGCTACCATCTTTAGCTGCTTCGTATAACTCCTCTACACTGATTTTTCGCTCTTCAACAACTAGTCCCATATCTTTGCAGACTTCTATTACAGAGTCTCTTGTTACTCCTCTTAGAATACTACCATTAAGCATAGGTGTTATAATTTTACCTTTTATTTTAAAGAAGATATTCATAGCACCTACTTCTTCAATATATTTATGTTCTATTCCATCAAGCCATAGTACTTGAGAATATCCGGCTTCATGGGCTTTTTCTTGAGAAAGCATTGATGCAGCATAATTTCCTCCTGTTTTTGCTTCTCCGATTCCTCCACGGACTGCTCGAACGTATTCATCTTCTATCCAAATTTTTACAGGATTTAATCCTTCTTTATAGTATGCTCCTACAGGACTTAAAATAATCATAAATTTAAATTCTTTAGAAGGAACTACATTTAAAGATGGTTCTGTTGCAATAACAAAAGGTCTAATATATAAAGAAGAACCTTTTTTTGTTGGAATCCAATCTTCATCGATTTTTACTAACTCTTTAACGGCCTCTAAAAAGTCTTCTTCCGGTATTTCTGGAATACATAATCTTTGATTCGATTTATTTGCTCTTTCAATGTTTTTCATTGGTCTAAATAAGACTACTCTACCATCTTCTGTTTTATAAGCTTTCATACCTTCAAACATACTTTGTCCATAATGAAATACTAAAGCTGCAGGGGATATTTTAAAGTCTTTATACTCTTCAATTCTAGGATTAATCCAACCCTTTCCCTCTATATAGTCCATTATAAACATATGATCTGTAAAAATACTTCCAAATACAATATCATCTTCATCCTTAGGTTTCATTTTAGGGTGTTTTGTTTTATTAATTTTTATTTTTATCATTTTATTTTTCCTCCATTCTATTAACTGCACTAATAAGTGCTAATATTTTTGATTTCGTTTTATCTTTATCGATACCGATTGCCCAAATATTATCTTTTCTTATATAAACATAGGTAATTATTTTTTTATCAAGAACTTGTTCAATACATTCTTCTAGTTCTATAGAATAACCATTTTCTTTTAAGTTTGCAAAGAAACAATCGATTATATTGTCGATAGCAGACTCTATTTCTATTATTTTTTCTTTGATTTGTATAGAAATTTTAATTGTATCTTTTTTATTTTCATACTTAGTTATTTTTAATGTTCCCAATCGATTTTCATAGTTAGATAAAAATGCTTTTACAATTTCTTGATTATTTAATTCTCTATGTGCTTTATCAGATACATTTTTTATGAAATAACCAATTTCTTTTTGCATTTTTTTAGGTATTTGGTAGCCTATTTCTTGTTCTATGATAAAAGCTACTCCCCCTTTTCCAGATTGACTATTAATTCGAATAATTGGTTCATACTCTCTACTAACATCTTTTGGATTGATTGGTAGATATGGTACTTCCCAATACTCTTTTTTCTCTTCTTTAATAGCTTTTAATCCTTTAGAAATTGCATCTTGATGAGATCCTGAAAAAGCAGTAAACACAAGTTCTCCAGCATAAGGATGCCTTGGTCCAACTTTCATCTTAGTACATTTTTCATAAATTGCTTTGGCATCATTTATATGAGAAAAATCAAGTTCTGGATCAACTCCCAATACATACATATTCATAGCAATATTTAAAATATCAGCATTTCCAGTTCGTTCCCCATTTCCAAATAGAGCTCCTTCTATTCTATCTGCTCCTGCAAGTAAACTCATCTCACTAGTTGCAACTCCACATCCTCTATCATTATGAGAATGAATACTAACAATTACATTTTCTCTATTTTCTATGTTTTCACAAATGTACTCTACTTGATCGGCAAAAACATTAGGCATAGCACACTCAATCGTAGCTGGTAAATTAATAATTGGTTTGGTTTTGATATGTCCTTTCCATTCTTTTAATACTGCATTAATTACTTCTGTCGCATAGTCTAGTTCTGTTGTTGAAAAGCTCTCTGGAGAATATTCCAAATACCAGTTTGTATTGGGATATTTCTTGATATATTCATTTATTAATTTAGCCCCATCAGTTGCTATTTTTTTAACTTCTTCCTGACTTTTATGAAATACGACTTCTCTTTGAATTTTAGAAGTTGAATTATATAGATGGACTATCGCATTTTTAGCTCCTTCTAAAGCCTCAAATGTACGGGCAATAATTTCTTCTCTAGATTGAGTTAAAACTTGAATTTTTACATCATCTGGAATCTTATTATTCTCGATTAGATATCTTGTAAATTGAAATTCCGTCTCACTAGCAACAGGAAAACCAATTTCTATTTCTTTAAAACCAATACTCACTAAATAGTCAAAAAATTCTATTTTCTCATCAATTGTCATGGGATTAGCCAGGGCTTGATTCCCATCTCGTAAGTCTACACTACACCAAATAGGAGCACTGACAATCTCTTTATCTGGCCACTTTCTATTCTTTGGCTTTTTCCAATCATATAGTTTCTTATAATTTTGATAATTTTCCATATTTTTCCTCCAAAATATAAAAACACGTCCTATAAAATATAGAGACGTGTAATCACATTTTTAATAAATATTTCTAACTTAATATGAATGTTTCATTCTATGAAGCTTTAGTGTACTACAAAAATCTCTATATTATTTTACTAATGATAGAGATAAGAGTAATAGTGCTAAAATGTTCATAGATAAATTTTGCATATATCCTCCTATTAAGTTACAAAACAATCATAACACTATTTCTTTTTCTATGTCAACTAATTTAATAGATAGATAGAAAAATTCAGGATAGAAGCAAAACTAATCCATAGTAAATATGGTATTTGTAAGTAGGCTGCTGTTTTAGATATTGGTAAAAATTTGATTATCATCCAAATAACAAGTCCTATTAATAATAATATCCATAAGAATGCTAAGAAGTATAAATGGAAGGTAAAGAAGACAAAGCTCCATAATAAGTTAACTGCTAATTGTAAGTAATAAACATATAAAGCTTTTTCTTTATAAGGACTATTACTTTGAGAAATTAAATAACTAGATATTCCCATCAAGGTATAAAGGATGGTCCAAACAATTGGAAATACAATCCCCGGAGGAGCAAAGGAAGGTTGTATCATATCTTTATAACCATCAGATGAACCACTTAAGAAACCTACAAGAGCTCCTAATCCAACAGGAATTAGTATATTAATAATAAGACTTTTATAATTTATCTTCATACATATCACCATTATAAGGATATGTAATTTTTCATAATTCATACCTTTTAAAGAAAAAAAGTTCTAACTGAACTCCTAATTCTAGATATTGGTAACTTTCTTTTTCTTGTAAAAAATACTAATTAACATAATAATTACAAAAGCTATACTAATTCCCTGATTGATAGATAAAATTTGATCTATATGAGAATATCTTAAATAGTCTAATAAAAACTTAGCTATTGCACAAACGATACATACATATTCAATAATATTTTTTGAGTGATATTTCTTATAAAGAATATGAGACATTAAAAAAATAAAGAAAAATACAATAGATTCCAACAATTGTATTGGAAATACAGAATAATCATATAAATGTGGATAAGTAATAGAAAATATTCCATTATATTTTATACCATGACAACATCCAGCAAAAAAGCAACCTAGTTTAGAAACGGAATACATAAGTGGCAAACTGATAATAAATCCTGTCTTTATTTCTTTATTATTGGTTATTTTTTCGAATAAGAAAACAGCTAGTAGTAAACCGATTGCTCCACCATAACTAGAAAACCCTACTGTTATAAAATTCACATCGTTAGAAGAAGTAAGTATAGTTAAAATCTTTCCGCCAACTAATACAAAAGGTAGGACTATTATAATGATTAATAAAATCCACTCATTATTTATGTTTTTCTTTTTTAAAAAATATATATTGTATAAAATACAAGCTGATAAGGATAAAAGGATACAAAGGGCATAAATATTAAAAGGGAACTTTTCGATTATCATACCAAAAATCACCCACCAATACTTGCACAACCATCCATACAAGATTTAATCAACATAGCTAAAAAGATAATAAAGCCTATTATAGTTAGTATCATTAGTATAAGTACTAGTTTACTAAATCCATTTTGTGGATATTTAATTCTAGCAATCACTATAAGAACAAGTGATAGCATTGGACTAATTATCATAGTCCACTCAAGTAAAATCAAAATAAATTCCAAATCCATATTTTTTTGTACTATAAATTTTATTCCTTGATAACTAAGAACTGGAAGAAAAAAGAAACAAATCATTGCAATCAAAGCTAACGTATTTCCACCTTTTCGACTAACTTCTTTGTTATTATTAACCAATTCATTTTTAGATAAGTCGTTACCACAATTTCTACAATAATGATCTGATTCTAAATTTTTTGTTCCACAATTTCTACAATACATATAAACACCTCTCTACTATATAAAGTATATCACATCTTACTACTCATACAAAATAAAAAGCAGATATACATTCTACTTTCTTCTTTATTTTACATCCATTATATTGCTAACTTTTTAGAAGCGAAAAGATTGCTATTTAATTTTATTTTTATTCTTTAAAAGGTTTATAGCAACATCTTTTTGTCTATCTATACTATTTTTTAAATCATCTATTGTATTATCGACATAATAATCAGGCTTAAAAACT
>CAMUZJ010000042.1 GCA_947165195.1 uncultured Bacillota bacterium | reverse complement strand
TGAAATGTAAAATAAGTGCCAAATCTATTGTCTCTAAAAATAGAGTATGATACAATAAAATTGTCAGGAGATGCGAGACCGGCTTCTTATAAAACCGACTAAAGTAACGATACGGGAGTTTTGATCAGCTATTGGTGTTGAATGCTTAAATTTATTTAAGAATCCTAAAGATAGCGTAAGGACACCCACCTGTGGAAACGCGCAGGTTTTATCGTTAGCTAGGACGTATCAATCCTGATTTTTTTGTTGTAAAAACACATTACTTTTGGTATAATATCCCCTTGAGGTGATAGTATGCTTATTTTACCAATCGTTAATAAAAACAGAATCTTAAATGTACAAGTTACTTTAAAAGACGCACAAAAAATACACACTGGAGTAGCTTTTGAAAATGTAGATAGTAGTGAAATTATTGTAAATGGTAAAAAACTATCCGAATCTATTTATACAGCTAGCTGTGGAGATAGAGAAGCCCTAAACTTTGTAAGAAATAATTCTATGCTTTATCAAAGAGATTATATTGTTACTACGAAAGAGGAAAATAATACTTCACTATATGACGTATATCAAGTATCCCCTCCTCCAAAAAGAGTCAGTGATGGACTAGATAACTTATATGGAAGAGTATTAACAGATATGAGAAAAGAGTCTCCTAGAAGTAATAAAGGACGATACCTATCATTTAAAAAAATAGGATTAGGAGATAATTTAACAGAAGAAAAAATTGCAATACTACAACGTATTGTAAAAGAAGTAAGAGATACTTCTAAATGGCCAGAACTATTTGAAAGAGCAGGAATAGCCGATTTAACAGATACCATTCAATTTATTAGAAATTTTGATTGTACCGTAGTTAAAGATACTACTATTCCAGAATCTAGTATTGAAGATGCTATCAAAGCATTAGAAATTATTCATACAAGAGATTATAAAAATTTAAAAAATTATTATGAAACAGCACTAGGAAATAGTGATATTTATAAAAAATTATCCTATATTTCTAAGATGATATATAATGAGCCGTTAAACTTGATTAAATCAAATGCTCAAAAAGAGCAAGAAGATAAAAATAATGAGGAATAAAAAGAGGGAGAATATGACAAGTAATCCTAGAGTAGCAAGATTAGAAAAAATTATTGGAGAAGAAAATATCCAACTACTAGCACAAAAATGTGTATTGGTATTAGGCTGTGGAGGAGTAGGAGGATATGTAGTAGAGTCCCTTGCTCGTAGTGGAATTGGAAAACTAATTATTGTTGATTTTGACACCGTTGATGAAACAAACATCAATAGACAAATCATTGCCTTAACATCTACGATTGGCAGAAAAAAAGTAGATGTATTAGAAAAAAGAATAAAAGAAATTAATCCGAAATGTATTGTTATAAAAAATAGTAATTTTATAACAGAAGATAACTTTGATGAATTATTCAAAGAAAAAATAGACTACTTTGTAGATGCTTGTGATACAATGACTGTAAAAAAACTAGTCATTAAAAAATGTATAGAAAAAGATATTCCATTTATCAGTAGTATGGGAACAGGAAATAAACTAGACCCTACCAAATTAGATATTGTAGACATTCGAAAAACAATAAATGATCCACTTGCTAAAATCCTAAGAAAATACGTAAAAGAAGAACATATTAATAAAAAAGTGATGGTATGCTCTTCTTTCGAATTACCAGTGAAGACTAGTACTAGAACACCGGGAAGTAGTGCTTTTGTACCTTCTAGTGCTGGAATTTTAATAGGAAGTTACATAGTAAGACAAATGATTGAAAAATTATAAAAAAAATAAAGTAATTTTTCATTTTTTTTGCTATAATTTAGATAAGGTGAAAGATATGGAATGGAATGAATTATTTTATAAAGTAGAAAATCCAGTAGAAAAACAGGATTTCTTTAAAAAAGCAATAGAAGAAGAAGCAAAAACTACAGAAAATGATAAAGAATATATCATGGTATGTACAGATGAATCATTAAAAAATAAAAAAAATTCTCATAGATTATTTGTAAATATTCCAAAAAATCAAACAAGAAATATGAATATTGAATTAATCTATCGATTAGGTAGAGAAAAATGTCCTTGTTTTTATGAATACTCTAATCAAGGTGGAGAATTTGTACTATATTGTTTTGAAGACACAGTAGAAGGTACTATTAAAATATTAGAAGAGATACAAATGGAAGGGAAAATTGACTTTTTAGAAGCTCCTTTATATACAGGATTATATAATGGCTGGTTAGGATATGGTGCCCTAAAAGAAGAAGATTTTAAAGCAAATACTTATCAGGATAGTAGAAGCAAAATTATGCAGGAAGCCATGAAAAACTCTATTGTAAAATTAGTAGAGAATGGAAATAATACCATTATAAAACATGAAGGTAGAAATGTATATTTAAATGACTATCTTACATTAATATTACTAGAATGTATCAAAGAGAATATGAAAGATGATCATATCATTTCACAAGATAATTATGATTATTTAAGAATCAAGACAAAAGATATTATCAATAATTCTGATTACTACCTAGATGGACGTTATCATATGCTACTAAAGTCTTCTACACCTCTTCTAATCAATAAAGAAATATTAACTACCTTTTTCAAAAAAAGCAGTCTAGTTTTAATAGATAAAATAGATAACTTTGAAAAACTAGTAGAAGAAGAGTTTCTAAACGAGTGTTGGAACAGTCAAATAACTCCGAATAATATAGCTTTTGATATAGGAACATTTGCAAATACTTTCGAAGATGAAAAAAATATAGAAAAAAATCCAGTTGAACCAACTTCTCCACAAGAACCTATTATTCCTAGAGTAGAAGAAGAAATAGTTTCTAGTGAACCAACAAAAATATATGAAGAGACAGAAGAAAAAGAAGAAGAAAAGCCTAAACATCCAAAGAAAAGACCAATCAATCCTAATCCACCTTTTGAACAAAAAATGGCTATGAGATTACAAAATGAAAATCATGCAAATAAAAAACTTACTAAAGAAGAAAAAATTAACTTTAGACAATTAGATGATAATACCTATTCTATAACCAATCACAACAAAGACTTTTTAAGCGATAAAGAAATAGTAAGAAATGCCTACCAATTCTTACATAATAATATGGATAAAACCTTAAAGGTAATGGATAATGGAAGAGAAAAAGAAATTCAAATAAAAGATTATTTTAATAGATGTCTTATCTATTACGGAATACAAAATATAGACTTATCTCCTTTATTAAAAAAAGATAATTTAAAAGAATATAGTAATTCCTTAGACCATGCCATTGAAACCGTATCAAAGATAATTTATAAAGATTCTAATACTATGGCGAATGCCTTCCAAATATATGCACAATCTCTAGAAGACTTTTCTATTCCACTAACAGATGGAAAAGATAAAATCTACTTAGACAGCAATATCTTAGGAATAATTGCTAAAAGAGTAGTATATGAATTTAGACTAAATCCAAAACACGACCACTATATTGAAGATAACATGGTATTAAATAAAAAAATAACAAAAGAAGATATAACTAGTAGAACAAAATAAAGAGCTCAAATTAACGAGCCCTTTTTATTTTATTTTCCGATATAAGCCAATTACTTTTCCTAAAATCGTTACCTCTTTTAAAAGAACAGTTACCATATTATCATTTTCAGGTTGTAACCTAAAATAATTATTTTCTTTATAGATAGTCCTAACACAAACTTCTTTTGTATCCGTAATAAGAACTACTTTATCTCCACTACGAGCGTTATCTCTTTTTTCAACAACTACAATATCCCCATCTAAAATACCAGCTTTTATCATACTATCTCCAGTAACTAAAAAAGCAAATACATCCTTTTTATCCTCTATCATAGAAGTAGGAATAAAGATATGTTTTTTACATTCATCTAACTTATTAATAAAAGTAGAAGCATTATCTTTATCAAGAAAAGCAAGTTCTACAACCTCTTCTTTTTTCTTAATAAATTCATTCTTTACCAATAATTCAATCGTTCTGTTCGTATTATCTCCCTTTTTAATATACCCCTTTTCCTCTAACTTTGTTAAATGAAAATGAATCGTAGCAGGGGAGCTTAAATTTGCTTCTTTACCAATTTCTCTAACCGTAGGTGGATACCCATTTTTAGCAATTAATTTCTTAATAGCAACAAGTACTTTTTCTTGACTAGTAGTTAACTGTTCCATAACATAATCCTCCCATTTAAATTTTACCATGAGTAAATCTATCAGTCAAACAAATGTTTTGTTAGATTTTTTCTTCCTATTTATCATTAATATGCTATACTAAATAACAGGTGAGAATATGAAAAAAATAATCTTAGTAGATGGAAATAACTTATTATTTAGAAGCTATTATGCAACTGCATATAGTGGAAATATTATGAAAAATTCTAAAGGATTTCCAACCAATGCTTTATATGGATTCATCAATATGATGAATAAAATTATAAAAGAAGAAGAGCCTTCTTACATATTGGTAGCATTCGATAAAGGAAAAACATTTAGACATGATAAATATGAAGTATATAAAGCAGGAAGAGCTGCTATGCCTGATGAATTAAAAGTACAATTTCCTGTTGCCAAAGAAGTATTAAATGCGATGGGGATTAAGTACTTTGAAATTGATAACTATGAAGCAGATGATATTATAGGAACAATTTCCAAAATAGTCGATCAAGAAGATGAGTTTATCGCAACCATTGTCTCTAGTGATAAAGACCTACTTCAACTAATTAGTGATGAAGTAGTAGTAAAACTATTAAAAAGTAATGACTATATCATGATGACCAAAGAAGTATTTCAAGAAACCTATAAAGTAGATCCTATTAAAATGATTGATATAAAAGCACTTATGGGAGATGCATCAGATAATATCCCAGGAGTTAAGGGAATAGGAGAAAAAACAGCTATTAGCTTACTAGAAAAATTTGGCTCTCTACAAAACCTATATGATAATTTAGATAAAGTAACAGGAAAGACAAAAGAAAAACTAGAACAAGACCGGGAAAATGCCTTTATGAGTTATGATATCGCAACTATCTACCGGGAAGTACCAATTCCTTTTACACTAGAAGATTGTAAATATAATGGAATCAATAAAAAAGAATTATTAAAATACTTAGAAGAATATGAATTTCAATCCCTAATTCGTAAATATGATTTATTTGGAGTAGAAGAAGAAACGAAAAAAGAAATAAAACAAGAAAAAATAGTAATAGAGGATATTGCTAATTTAGATACCACTAAAAAATTCTCTTTCTACTTAGAAACAAGAGGAACAATCTACTCGAAAAGCGAAATCTTAGGAATAGGAATTTACGATGGAGAAAAGGGATACTTTATAGCTCCTTCTGAAATAGATGAATATAAACAAATATTTGGGTGTGATGTAGAAAAATATACCTATGACTTTAAGAAAAACTTAGTTGTTTTAAATCCATACAAAATAACATTTCAAAATGTTACATTTGATACGATGATAGCAACCTATCTTCTAGACTACATAGTAAAAGATGATATTAGCTTTGTAGCAAGAAGTTTTGACTATGAAATAACTTCCTATGAAGATACCTTTGGTACCGATAAAAGGCCAAAAGAAGTAGAATTAGAAGAACTTAGAAATTTAGCAATTCAAAAAGCAAAATTTATCTATGAAACAAAAGATAAAATAGAAGAAAAAATCAAGGAAGAAAAATTAGAATATTTATTTAATCAAATTGAGATGCCTCTAAGTATTGTCTTAGCAGATATGGAAAATACAGGTATTAAAGTAGATGTAGAATACTTAACAAAAGTACAAGAAGAATTAAAAGAAAAAATGGATATAGTAGAAAAAGAAATCTATGAGATAGCTGGATTAGAATTTAATATTATGTCACCAATCCAACTTGCTAAAGTATTATTTGAAGATTTAGAAATTCCTTATCCAAAAAGAGCAAAAGATGGAAAATATTCAACAAGTAAAGATATACTAGATAAATTAGTAGATGATTATCCAATCGTTAATAAAATACTAGAGTATAGAACACTAGCCAAACTATATACAAACTATGCAGTAGGATTAGTAGAAGAAGTTAGAAAAGATGGAAGAATTCATACCATCTATACTCAAGCATTAACTCGTACAGGAAGACTTTCTAGTATTGAACCAAACTTACAAAACATTCCTGCAAGAGGAGATTATTCAAAGATTATTCGAAAAGCATTTATTCCAGATGAAGATTCTGTACTCCTAGGTAGTGATTATTCACAAGTAGAACTAAGAATATTTGCATCCCTTTCAAACTCAGAAAATTTAATAGAAGCATTTAGAGAAGATAAAGATATTCATACAAAGACTGCTTCTGATATCTTTCATGTACCAATGGAAGAAGTGACAAAAGATATGAGAAGAACCGCTAAAGCAGTAAACTTTGGTATCGTATATGGTATTAGTTCTTTTGGACTAGCAGATGACTTAGGAATTGACTTTAAAGATGCCAAAGCATTTATCGATAAATACTTAGAAACTTATCCAGGGATTGTTGAATTTATGGAAAAACTAAAAAGGGAAGCATATCGAGATGGTTACGTAAAAACACTAATGGGTAGAAAAAGAGTAATTGAAGAGTTACAAAATAAAAATTTTATGATAAGACAAAGTGGAGAGCGAATGGCTCTAAATACCCCTATTCAAGGAACAGCAGCAGATATATTAAAAAAAGCTATGGTAGAAATCTATCAAGAATTTAAAAAACGTAATTTAAAAAGTAAAATGTTACTTCAAGTACACGATGAACTTATTTTTAATGTTTTAAATAGCGAGTTAGAAGAAGTAAAAACGATTGTAAAAGAGATTATGGAAAATACTTATCCATTAAATGTTCCACTAAAAGTAGATATAGGAATAGGTAATGACTGGAGTGAAGCAAAATAGAAAGTCAATGGAACCTTATATTAAAAGAATTTTATGATTTTTATTTAGATATGTGCTTTGAAAAGTGCAAAGATAAATATAAAGATATAGAAAAAAATGAAGTAAAACAAAAAGTAAAGGAAAAAGTAGTATGCCAGAAAAGCCAGAAGTAATGACAGTAGTAAAGAGTCTAACTCCTCTTATTACTGGTAAAAAAATAACAGATTGTAATATCTATTGGGATAATATTATTGCTTATCCAACAAGCAACGAATTTAAGAAAAAAATAATAGGTCAAAAGATAAATTCTATTACTACTAGGGGAAAGTTTATCGTAATGTTATTAGATGATTATGCCTTACTTGTTCATCTTCGAATGGAAGGAAAGTTCATGTTCCGAAAAAAAGGAGAAGTAATAGGAAAACATGAACACGTAGAATTTCTATTAGATGATAGTATAAGTTTCAGATTTCATGATGTAAGAAAATTTGGTAAAATGCATCTTCTTCCTAAAGAAGAAGTTTATCATGTAAAACCTTTATCAGAATTAGGAAAAGAGTTTTATGATGAAACTCTTTCTAAAGAATATTTATATGAGAAATTATCTAGAATAAGACTCCCTATAAAAACAGCTTTACTAGATCAAAGTATTATTTGTGGTATTGGAAATATTTATGATGATGAGATATTATTTATGAGTAAAATTAATCCAAATAGAAAAGCTAATCTTGTAAGTATTGAAGAGTGCCAGATGATTATAGATAATACCAAAACGGTACTATCCCATGCGGTAGAGTTAGGTGGTACAACAATTAAGTCTTTTACATCAAGTGAAGGAGTACATGGACTATTTCAACATGAATTACTAGTACATAGTAGGGAAGGAGCTTCTTGTCCAGACTGTGGAGAAAAAATTATAAAAATAAAATTAGGTGGACGGGGAACTTATTTTTGTATGAATTGCCAAAAATAACATAAGATATTGAATAAAGATTAGATTTATGATAGAATCAAATTCGTTTGGAGGTAGTAGAAGTATGAAAAAAACAAAGATTATTTGTAGTATTGGACCTAAGTCAAATGAAGCAGATATCATGGAGAAAATGGTATTAGCTGGAATGAATGTAGCTAGAATTAACTTTTCTCATGCAACAGAAGAAGAAAGATTACAAGCTGTAGAATCTGTTAGAATTGTTAGAAAAAGAACAGGAAAAAATGTAGCCATTCTTTGGGATACAAAAGGTCCAGAATTTAGAAGCGGAACTTTAGAAGGAGATAACATTGAACTAATCGAAGGAAATACCATTCGATTAGTAAAAGATAATATCTTAGGAAATATGGAAAGAATTACCGTTAACCATCCAGAAGCTTTAGATAGCTTAGAAGTAGGTTCTAGTATTTTACTAGAAAACGGTAAAATGAAGTTAGAAGTTATTAGTATAGAAAGTGATGGAGTAACTTGTAAGATTGTAATTGGTGGATTACTAGGAAACAGAAAAAGTATTAGTGTTCCAGGGGTTAAGTTAAATATTCCATATATTAGTGATGAGGATAAAGAAGATTTAAAATATGCTTGTAGCCACGGTGGAGAGATACTTGCTTTATCTTTCGTATCTTCCAAAGAAGATGTTTTAGAAGTTAAGAAATTACTTAAGAAATATGAAAGAGAAGACTTTATTATTATTTCTAAGATTGAAAGTGAATTAGGAATTCAAAACTTAGAAGAAATTTTAGATGTTAGTGATGGTATTATGGTAGCCCGTGGAGATTTAGGAAATGAAATTCCATTCTCTAGAATTACCGTAGTACAAAAAGAATTAATTAGAGCCGCTCGTTCTAGAGGTAAAATTTGTATTGTTGCAACAGAAATGCTTGAAACGATGATGGAAAATGCTCGTCCAAAAAGAGCAGAATCATCAGATATTGCCAATGCTGTATTAGATGGAACAGATGCTGTTATGTTAAGTGGAGAAACAACTACAGGAAAGCATCCAATAGAAACAGTTGCCGCTATGGCAAAAATTTGTGAAGATACAGAAGATTATGTAGAATTTGATTATGATTACAGTGAAGAACCAGATGCAACGATTGCTCATCAAATCGCAGAATGTGCTGTAAAAAGCTCTAATAATCTAGATGCAAAAGTAATTTGTGTATCAACAGTTACAGGTCTAACAGCTAAACTAATCAGTAACTTAAAACCAAATGCTCCAATTCTTGCTATGGTAGAAGATGAAAAGAGTGGTAGAAGACTTGCTCTTAACTGGGGAGTTTATCCGGTAGTTGTAGAAAAGTTAGATACAACAGATATTATTGTTGATAAGGCAATAGAATGTGCAAAAGAAAAATA
>CAMUZJ010000041.1 GCA_947165195.1 uncultured Bacillota bacterium | reverse complement strand
GAAAGAAAAACCTAAGTATGTTGTAATGATAGAAATATTAGAAATTTAGTTAAAAAAAATAATTAAAAACGATAAATAAGGAGCAAATATATGAATGAAAATTTAAATATTACAAAAGAATGGGATAAAGTATTTCCATTAAGTGAGAAAGTTAATCATAAAAAAGTAACTTTTAAAAATCATTTTGGAATTACCTTAGTTGCTGATATGTATGAACCAAAGAAATATCAAGGAAAGTTGAAAGCCCTTGCCGTATGTGGCCCTTACGGAGCAGTAAAAGAACAATCTAGTGGACTATATGCACAAGAAATGGCCGAAAGAGGATTTTTAACAATTGCCTTCGATTCCTCTTTTACAGGAGAATCAGGAGGAAGTCCAAGGGGGATGACTTCTTATGATATCAACGTAGAAGACTTTCAATCCGCTATTGATTATCTAATAAGTTTAGACAATGTAGATGCTGAAAAAATAGGAATCATAGGAATATGTGGTTGGGGTGGAATGGCTCTTCAAACAGCATGTATAGATACAAGAATCAAAGCAACTATAGTATCCACTATGTATGATATGTCTAGAGTAGCAGCAAATGGCTACAACGATTCCGAAAATAATGAAGAAGCAAGATATAACCAAAGAGTAGCTTTAAGTAACCAAAGAAATGAAGACTATAAAAATAAAACATATGCCTTTGCAGGAGGAGTAATTGACCCACTACCAGAAGATGCGTTAGAGTTTATAAAAGGATATCATGCCTATTATAAGACGCCAAGGGGGTATCATAAGAGAAGTCTAAACTCTAATGATGGATGGGCTATACAAACCAATACCTCTATGATGAATACAAGACTACTACATTACTCTAATGAAATTAGAAGTGCAGTAATGATTATTCATGGAGAAAAAGCACACTCTTTCTATATGGGAAAAGATGCCTACCATAATATGATTAAAAATAATAAATATATAAATAATAAAGAATTCCTTATCATACCAAATGCAACACATACAGATCTATATGATAAGAAAGATAAAATACCATTCGATAAAATAGAAGAATTCTTGAATAACTATTTAAAATAATGAATAAAAATGTACTATATACCATAATTATTATTTTAATCATAGTAGTAACAGTAGGATGTAGCATGAAACAAGAACAACAGAAAAACAAAGAAAATACAAAAAATAGTTCTCAAGAGGTGAATTTTTTGAAAATAACAATCAATGATACTTTATATACAATGGATTTAGAAAATAACGAGACAGTAAAAGCTCTTATTAATATATTACCGTTAGAAATCAATATGCATGAGTTAAATGGAAATGAAAAATATATATATTTAGATAACTCCCTACCAACAAGTTCTAATAATATTAAACGTATAAATGCAGGAGATGTAATGCTATATGGTAGTAATTGTCTTGTAATATTTTATCAATCATTTGATACAACATATAGCTATACCAAAATAGGACATATCAATAATTTACCGAATTTAGGTAATGATACTATTAAAGTAAAAATTTATAAATAGATAAGTCTATATATAATAAACTTAAAGAAGATTTAAAAGGAGAAAGTAAAAAAATGGATAAGAAAAAAAGAAATTTATGGATTAGTACAATTCTCATTATATTAGCAGTTATATTTACAATTCTAGCAAAAGTAGTAGATGTAAATACAGTAGAGAAAACGGGATCAGAGATTGGTTTTTCTACAATAAATCAAGCATTTTTTAATACAATAGGGGTTAATGATATTTGGTATGATATTACTAAAATATTAGGAGTAGTAGCAATTCTAATAGCAGTAGGTTATGGTGTAGTAGGACTTATTCAATTTATAAAAAGAAAAAGTATTTTAAAAGTAGATAAAGAAATTCTACTATTAGGTTCTTTCTATGTCGTAGTAATGGCTCTCTATGCATTCTTTGAAAAATGTATTATTAATTATCGACCAATTTTAACGGATGGGGCTTTAGAAGCATCTTATCCATCTTCTCATACCTTAATGACAGTATGTGTATGTATCAGTGCTATTATGGTAAATAAAAGACTATTTTCAAAATACAATATAACCAAATATATGAATATAGCTTGTATTGTAATGACAATTGTAATGGTAGTGGGAAGACTATTATCAGGAGTACATTGGTTTACTGATATTATAGGAGGTATCCTTATATCAGCAGCTTTATTAATGACTTTCTATACTTTGTTAGATTATATAAAAAAAGAAAAATAATAGTTAGAGGGGGATAATATGAATCCATACATGAAAGTAGCAAAAGAATTATCAGAAGAAAATATAAAGACAAAAGTAGGGGGACCTTTTGGAGCTTGTATTGTAAAAGATAATAAAATTATTGGAAAAGGTTCTAATCATGTATTAAAAAATAATGATCCAACAGCTCATGCAGAAATTATGGCAATAAGAGATGCTTGTCAAAATATAGGATCTTACGATTTAACAGGATGTGAATTATATACATCTTGTTATCCATGTCCAATGTGTTTATCTGCCATTATTTGGGCAAATATTAAAAAAGTATATTATGGAAATACCAAAGAAGATGCAGATCGTATTGGCTTTAGAGATGAGTTTATTTATGACTATATTAATAATTTAGGGACAGAAAAAGATACAAAAGTACTAGATTTAGAATGTATCGATAGAGAAGAGACAATAAAGGCATTTCAAGAATTTATGAATGAGGATAATAAAACAATTTATTAAACGAAAAATCAGGACTAATCTCCTGATTTTATTCTGAAAGAGAGTAGAAAAAGTGAAAAATATATTAGATATAAAGCAAAAGGAAGAATTTTATAATTGGTTAAAGAAACATCATCAAACAGAACAAGAGTGTTTTCTAGAAGTGAAAAAAGGTCGACCTACCAATCAGCAACAATTATTCTATATTGATGCTGTAGAAGTAGCCCTATGTTTTAGGTGGATAGATAGTAGCAATAAAATAGTCGATGGAAAAAGATTACAAAGGTTTTCTAAAAGAAAGAAAAATAGTGTCTGGACAGAACTTAATAAAGAAAGAGTAAGAAGACTAGAAAAACTAGGACTTATGACACAAGCTGGGAGAGATATTTTACCACCTATGGATATTCATAACTTTCAAATAGATAAAGACATAGAAGATGCCTTAAAAAAAGCTAGAGTCTATACAAAATTTAAAAAATTTCCACCTCTATATCAAAGAATTAGAGCATATAATGTCGCTTTTTACAAAAATAAAGATAAAGATACCTATGATAAAGCTTTAAACCATCTAATAGAAGAGACAAAAAAGAAAAAATGTTTGGAGAATGGAACGATTATGGTAGATTATTAGATTACTAGTCTATATAATGGTAAAAGAAAGGAGTTAATTTTATGAAACTTATTTTAGCAAGCACTTCTAAATTAAAAAGCGATATCTTAAATAAAGTGAAATTATCTCATATACAAATAAAAAGTGACTTTGAAGAAGTATCTGATAATCTAGAAGATGTTTATCAGTATGTAAAAGATTTATCTTTAGGAAAAGCTAAGAGTATAGAAAATAAAGTAAGGAATGGAATTATCATAGGAATTGATACTATCGTATATGCAGATGGAAAGATATTAGAAAAGCCAAAAGATTTAGAAGAAGCAAAAGAATATATTAGATTATGTGCTTCTAATACTACATCTGTAATTACAGGAATTGCCTTGATAAATAAAGAAACTAATGAAATAGTACAAGACTATCAAGAAACAAAAATTACTCTAAGAGAAATCAATGAAGAAGATATAGACTACTACATAGAAAATGAAAAAGATATCTTATATGTTTCTGGATTTGTAATAGAAACAATTATCTCTAACTTTATTGAAAAAATAGAAGGAAGCTATTACAATATTTTAGGAGTACCTGTAGAAAGAATATATGAGTACTTATTAAAATGGAATATTCATCTAAAAGATTTAGAAAAATAGAATACAAGAAGGAGTTTTTGAAGTATGGCAGTAGGAGAAGCAATCGAAAAATTAGTTAGTCCCGCAACAAAGCTAGTAGAATGTATAAAAGATGGAATAGGTGTTTTATATGAACCAACTCATATAAAAAGAATGGCTAAGGCAAAAGCTTTTGAAATAGAAACAATCAGTAAAGCTACGAAAAATAATTTAGAATTACCAATTACATACCACGAGGGAAAACTATCTATGAATAGTGAAGATGTAAATCACTTTCTACAAAGAACACAATCTAGAATTGTCTATGAAGAGTTAAGAAAACAGCAAAATATCGAAAATATTATTGGAAATGCTTATACAGAATTAGAAACAGAAGACAAAGTTAGTAGTGAAAGAGTTAATAAGGATTGGCTAAGTAATTTCTTTCAGTATGCAGAAGATATTAATGAAGAAGAGATGCAAAAAGCTTGGGGTAGAATTTTAGCAGGAGAAATCAAATCTCCAGGAGCTTTTTCTCTAAGAACATTAGATAAGTTAAGTAAAATCTCTATGAAAGAAGCAGTACTTTTTGAAAAGCTAGGAGAGTTAATTATTTACACGAGTACTACAAATGAAAAAATTCCAATTATTTATAATAAAATTCCTTTATTAGCTAAATACGGAGTCTCTTTTGAAGACTTACTAGTCTTAGAAGATTGTGGATTAGTAAGAATAGATGGCTCTTTAAATGTAAATTATGAAAATGAAGGAAAAATAAAAATCTCTTCTTCTAATCAAATATTAATCTTAGAAACTAAGCATAAAAACTTTTCTTTAGGTATATTTGCGATAACGGAAAGTGGTAAACAAATTTTAAAAATTATTAATAAGAAGAGTAATGATAATTATTTTTTAGAAGTAGCGAAAAGTATCAAAGAAAGATATAATGTAGAAGCATCTCTTCATGAAATTATTAATGATAATGACATAGAAATATCTTATTCAGAAGAAAATTTATTAAAATAAATATTAAAATAAAAGAAAAATGTGCTATAATGTTTTTGTTGATTCTAAATCAACAATTATTGCCCCATAGCCAAGTGGTAAGGCAGTGCGCTCTGACCGCATTACGCGTTAGTTCGAATCTAACTGGGGCAGCCATTTAAATCATACTTGCAGTTTATGCAAGTTTTTTAATATTAAAAAGTAAATAATTTGTATATTGAATTGTACTTTTTCTTTTGCTATACTTTATATAAAGTGAGGAAACTATTATGAACAAAAAGAAACTACAAAGTATTGTAAATATTATGAATACAATGAGAAGTACTTTCTCTTCTTTTTGTTGTGGATTTACTTTTTTCTGTCGATTTAACTTATTGAAAACAAATTATATAATACTAAACAAAACTTTAGAAAAAGGTATTCTAATATCGGATAGATTACTCATACGATTTTATACATCAACTATAGGAATCTGTTAAGATACAAAATCTAAATAATACTAATAAAAGTATCCCATTCTAAAATTTTGTGAATGGGATACTTTTTCTATATAAATAAACTATATGAAAATATTCATAAAACATAAATTACTATAAATAATAAATAAGAGGTGTAACATGTTAAATTATATAAAAGAAGAAATAAAGTTTATAAAGAAAAATGACCCATCCCTAAAAAGTACTATGGAAGTATTCTTATTACCAGGATTTAAAGCATTGATAAAATATAAAATAGCTCATTATTTTTATAAAAAGAAACATTACTTTATAGCACTACTAATCTCTAGTAGAGCAAGAAGAAAGACAGGGATAGATATCCATCCAGGGGCAAAGATTGGGAAGAATCTATTTATTGATCATGGTATGGGAGTAGTAATAGGAGAGACTTGTATAATAGGAGATAATGTAATTATTTATCAAGGAGTTACATTAGGAGCTACTGGTAATGAAAAGAAATTTAAAAGACATCCAACAATAGGTAGTAATGTATTAATAGGATCTGGTGCTAAAGTACTAGGAGATATCAAAATAGGAAATAATGTAAAAATAGGAGCAGGATCCGTTGTCTTAAAAAATGTTCCTAATAACTCAACAGTAGTTGGAATACCGGCTAAAAAAGTAAAATAATTGTCCTTCTTACTTTTTTAGCTCTTTTTTCATTGCCAAAATGAAAAATTTAGTTTATTATTAAATAGGAACTGGGAGAGGTGGATACACGTGAGTGATAACGAAAGAGTTGAATTAGCGGAAATGTTATTCCCTAATATTACTAAAACAAGAGAAGAATATGAAAAAATGTATCCTGAAAGAAACTTAAAAGAAGGAGCAATGGTTACAAGATACGCACCATCTCCAACTGGAAGTGTACATTTAGGAAATTTACTTTCTGCATTTTGTGATATGGTATATGCAAGACAAAGTGGGGGAAGTTACTATTTAAGAATTGAAGATACTGATCAAAAAAGAAAAGTAGAAGGTGGTATTGAAAATATAACAGGAGTATTACATGACTTTTTAATATTACCAAATGAAGGATATTCATTTGGAGGAGAATATGCACCTTATATACAAAGTGAAAGAAATGAAATATATCAGTGTTATATAAAAGACTTAATTAAACAAGGATATGCTTATCCATGTTTTATGAGTGAAGAAGAAATAGCAAGTATTCGTGAAGAGCAAGAGATTAATAAAACAAAAATTGGAATATACGGAGTATATGCGGCAGATAGAGATTTATCTTTAGAAGAAGTAAAGGAAAAGATAAGTAATGGAGAAGAATATGTTATCAGATTAAAATCTCCAGGGGATGCTAAAAAAGAAATAGAAGTCATAGACTGTATTAAGGGAAAGATGAAATTTCCTGAACATGATGTAGATACCATTTTACTTAAAAAAGATGGTACACCAACTTATCACTTTGCACATGCAATTGATGATCATTTAATGCATACAACACATGTAATAAGAGGAGATGAATGGGTAAGTAGTTTACCTCTACATATACAATTATTTGAGATTTTAGGATTTAAACCTATGAAGTATGCACATATTGCACCTATTACCATTAAAGATAAAGAAACAGGAAATATTCGTAAAATAAGTAAAAGAAAAGACCCATTCTTTGGAGTAAAATACTATGATGAAAATGGGATACCAATAGAAGCATTACATCTATACTTAGCAACGATTACTAATACAAACTTTGAAGAATGGTATCTAAATAACTCTGATAAAACTATAAATGACTTTGAGTTTTCATTTGATAAACAAGCAGTAGGTGGAACATCATTTGATGAAGCAAAATTAATGAATCTTTGTAAGACATATTTTTCAAGAAAAAGTGGAGAAGAAGTTTATAAAGAAACCTATCATTGGGCATTGAAACATGATACAGAATATGCTAAACTACTAGAAGAGAATAAAGAAGATATGATAAAGTTTTTCAGTATTGAAAAAGATGGAGATAGACCAAGGAAGGATATTGCAAAATATAGTGATGTAAGAGAAGAGTTTAGTTATGCAATCGATGAGTTATTTATCAAAGAAGATTATTCAAAATTAGAAAGTGATAAGACATATGATTTAGAGTTAGTAAAAGAATATATAGATAATCTAGATTTAAATCAAAGTAATGAAGAATGGTTTCATGGAGTAAAAGAGTTTGCAATTACTCACGGGTATGCAGCAAATCCAAAAGATTATAAGAAAGATCCAGCTTCTTATAAAGGACATGTAGGAGATATCTGTGAAGCATTAAGAGTGGTTATTACTGGAAGAACCAAATCACCTGATTTGTTATCGATAATGAAAGTTCTTGGAAAACAAAAGGTAGAAATGCGATTAAATTTATACAAAGAACATATTAATAAATAAAACAAATATGTTCTTTTTTTACTAAATTTAACTGTTTTTACCATAGACACAAGGAAAGATTTGTGTTAAAATATAGAACGATTGGTTAAAAACGATTAGTTAAAGGAGTGTTTTACAAAAGATGGAAGAGATTAACTTAATAGAAGTATTCCAATATTTTAAATCGAAGATATTATGGATTATAACAGCTATATTAATAGCAATTATAATTGGTAATATGTATACGATATTTACAAGGGTACCTTTATATAAAAGTACTACTAGTATTGTACTTGTTAATAAAAATTATGGTACTGATATAGGGGCTTATACACAAAATGATTTAAACCTAAATCAGAAGTTGGTTACTACCTATTCAGAGATAGTAAAGAGTAGAAGGGTATTAGAACAGGTAATTGATAATTTACAATTAGAGTGCAGTTATCAAGAGTTATATTCTAATATTTCTGTAAGTTCTATTACCAATACAGAAATTATTAAAGTACAAGTTATCTATACAGAAGCAGATATGGCTAGAAATATAGCAAATGAAATAGCAAAAGTATTTAGTGCGGAAATAAAAGAGTATTATAATCTTGAGAATGTATCAGTTTTAGATAAAGCTATGAAAGCAGAGGCACCATATAACTTAACTTATACCAAAGATAATTTAATATATATCTTAATAGGATTAGTATTATCTTGTGGAGGAATCTTTGTACTTTATTATTTTGATACAACGATTAAATCAACAGAAGTTGTAGAAGAAAAATTAGGACTTACTATTTTAGGAGTAGTTCCATTAGAAAAAGGGGGAAAGTAATTTATGAGTAGTGAATTAAGATTAAATACCAATCCTAAATCATTATTTAGTGAATCTATTAAGACAATTAGAACAAATATAGCTTTCTCTTCTTTAGATAAAGAATTAAAAGCTATTCTTGTTACATCTCCTAGTGCTGGGGATGGGAAAAGTTATATCTCTGCTAACTTAGCAATTGCTTATGCTCAAGAGGGTAAAAAAGTATTATTAATGGATTCTGATTTAAGAAAAGGTAGACAACATGAAATCTATGATATAGCAAATATTAGTACGAGAGGATATACAAATTTAATCCTAAATTATAAAGAGGGAGTTAGATTTAGTAAATATATAGTAGCAACAGAAAATGAAAATGTTGACTTATTACCAACAGGACCTGTACCACCTAACCCAGTAGAACTATTAGCAACCGAACAAAATAGAAAACTAATAGAAGAATTAAAGAAAATGTATGATATTATTATATTCGATTGTCCACCAGTAATTGGACTTAGTGATGCACTTATTATGTCACAATATAGTGATGTAAATATTATTGTTACATCTTATAAAAAGACAAAAGTAGAAAATCTAGAAAGAGTAAAGAAAATATTTGAACAATCTAATATAAAAATAGATGGAGTAGTTATTAATAAAATGGAAACCCATGATAGAAGTTATTATAGTTATTATACAAATGATTATTATTACAAAGATAAGAAGAATTAAAAGTGTTTAAAGACTTACATTGTCACTTGTTACCTGGAATTGATGATGGATGTAAAACAATGGAAGATTCTATCAACATTCTAAAGCAAGCAGAAAAAGAAGGAGTAGTAGAAATGATACTTACTCCTCACTATATCGAAAACAGTAGATATAACTGTAATAACAAGAATAAAAGGGAATTACTAGAAAAACTACAAGAGGAAGCAGAAAAAGAAAATATACATATAAAATTATATTTAGGTAACGAAAATTATATATCTGAAAAATTTGTCGAATTACTATTAAAAAGAGAAATAACTACTCTAAATAATACAAGATACTTATTATTAGAGTTTCCTCTTAATCAGACTTATCAAAATTCAAAACAAATTTTATATAAATTAGTTACTATGGGATGTATACCAGTACTAGCACATCCAGAGAGATATCGTGATTTTCAAAAGAATCCGAAGTTAGCTGAAGAATATGCAAGAATGGGAGTTCTATTACAAGGAAATTATAAAAGCCTATTTGATAAATATGGGAAAGAAGCTAGAAAAACATTAGAAATCTTCCTAAAAAAGAAATTAATTTCCTTTTTAGGAAGTGATACTCATCACTTAGATGAATTTAAAATAGATAAAGCTAGAAAAAAGATAAAGAAACTTGTAAAAGATGAAGAATATTTAGAAGATCTTTTCGTAAATAACTTTGATAGAGTTATAAAAGATGAAGATATAAAAAA
>CAMUZJ010000040.1 GCA_947165195.1 uncultured Bacillota bacterium | reverse complement strand
TTCTAACTCTACTAAAAGCCTATAGTAGAGAATATTTTATAGAAAATCCACTAACAAGATCATTAATTTATAGTGAAATCAAATGAAATTTGATATACTCTACTTATAAGAAGGTATAAAAACCTTTAAAATAATAAGATAGGGTGGTTTTATGAATATAGAAGAACTACAAAATAAATTAAAAGAAAATAAAAGAATAGTATTAGTAGATGGTGTTACTGGAATAGGAAAAACTTATACAATAAAAGAATATTTAAAAAAGAAAAATCCTATTTATATTTCCTTATATGGGATAAAATCTTTAGAAGAATTAGAAAGAAATTTCTTACTAGAATTATCTTCTAAAAACGATAAATTATCGAAGATTTGTAAATATTATGAGAACCTATCGATTACTTCCGAAATAATTCAAAAAGAGATAAATGAAGCGAATCCTTACGAATTAAATGTAGTAGTCGATGACTTAGAAAAGAAAAGTACCAATATTACCTATCAAGACATATTTGGATTTATTTACACGATAGAAAAAATACAAAATATAAAAATCATTATTATTAGCAATACCAAACAAATCAAAGAAGTAGAAGAGTTTCATAAATGTAGTGAAATAATAGAAGAAGTCTATAAAATAAAACAGTACTGTGAAGAAGCTATCCATAATATAATAAACTCTAATAAAATAAACATAGAAGAAGTTATTACAGAAGAAAAATTTAATAACTATCTAACAAATTTCTTAGAACAATATAAAATAAAAAACTTAAGAACCATAAAAAAGATGATAGACTTTTCTAAAACAGTACTAAACTCAATAGAAAGAAAAGACTTATCAAAAGCAGATATCAATACTATTACCAATATTTGTTTTGCAACTACAATAGAAAAAAGAAAAGACCTTTTAAAAGATAATGAACCCATCATAAAAGAAATTGTTAGCAATTACATGGCAGATATTACTTATCCAGTCTCTAGAGAAGAATTAGTATCTTATATAATATCTATCTATGATCAAGAAAATATAGAGACAAATTACTTAAAAATAAATTTATTCTTTAAACAAGTAAAAGAATGTAGTGAAGAGAAAAAAGAAAAAGACTTATTCTATTGCTCTTATGAAAAAATAGAAAAAAGAATCAAGAAATTTATGAAAACTTCCATACTTAAATATAACAATACACTATCTATTTCTCTTTGGTATAACAAATTATATGACTATTACTTTTATGCCGACTTAATAGGAAAAAAAGAATTATTAGTAGAAGAAGATATTATTAAAATTATGGACAGTTATATCGAAAATATAAAATGTGAAGAAATTAGTTTATTTAATTTAATACTAAAAATGCAACATGAAGGAAATGTAACAGATGATGCATTAAATACATATCGTATATTAAAAGATAAAATCGTTTATAAATACTTTATGTATCACTATGAAAGGAATCTAAATTCGTATGAATTAGGAATTTATGATAAAAAACGAATAGCCAATCTAATTACCTTTATCTTAGGAACAGAGTTTAAAAATATGAATGATTTAGAAGAAGTATTAAGTATTCTAAGAAATAAAAAACTATTTATTCCAAATTTAGATGGAGAAATAGATACTACAACATGGGAATATGTACAAGAAATATGGAAAGGAATAACATCTAGTGATGATTCCCAAAATAAAAGAAAATTATTAAACTTACTAATACAAATATCCAATGATATGTATCAGACAGCAACCAAAATTGGAAAACATAGAATTACCATATTAAACGAATACTATAATATTTTACAAATACAATAGAACTTGTATATTATGCGAAAAATATTTTTAAAAATACTATTTCTAGAATAGATTCTAACAATTTGGGAACTAATATAATTATAAAAAGAAAAATCACTCGTTTTACATATAAAAACTATTTTGATATATTGTAGACGACTGGAGGGGTTTTATGGTTATTTTAGGAATATTACTACTATTATTTATCATTTTATTCATATTTTGTGCTTGTAAAGTAGCAAGTGATGCAGATAATTATGAGAAAACGGGAGAATAGAAAAAATATTTTTGAAAACTATCAAAGTTTTCTTTTTTTTACTTCATGAATTATGTATAATAATTAAAGTGGTGAAAAAAATGAAACGTAGTGAAGTAGATAGAACAAAATTAAGTCCCATGATGCAACAATACATGGAAATAAAAGATAAATATGATGATACTATTATCTTCTTTCGATTAGGGGATTTCTATGAGATGTTTTTTGATGATGCAATTTTAGTATCTAGATTATTAGAATTAACTCTAACTGGAAAACAAGCGGGATTAGAAGAGAGAGTTCCTATGTGTGGAATTCCACATCATGCTTATGCAGGTTACGTAGATCAATTAATCGATAAAGGATATAAAGTAGCAATCGTTGAGCAATTAGAAGATCCAAAAGAGACGAAAGGTATGGTAAAAAGAGATGTCATACAAGTAGTTACAAAAGGTACTAGAATTGACTCCAATATGGATAGTAAAAGCAATAACTTTATCGCCAATATCTATGCCTTCTCCTACTGTTTTGGAATCAGCTATATCGATATTTCAACAGGAGAAGTATATTGCTCTTTAGTAGAAGGAGAAAGTGATAGAGTAATCAAAGAAATAACTCGCCATAACTTTAAAGAAGTCATAGTAAATGATGATATCGATAGAGAAATTGTAGATACTCTAAGAACACAACATGAAATACTAGTAACAATTACCAAAGAAGAATTAGAAGATAAAAACTATGAATATATCTATAAAGAGATAGAAGATATAAGAATTGTAAAAACACTAAAACACTTACTATACTACATTATTGATACCAAAAAAGGAGATATGCATCACTTACAAAAAGCAACCATAGTAAAAGCAAGTGAATATCTAGAGTTTGATGTCAATACTAAGAAAAACTTAGAATTAGTAGAAACCCTTCGAAATAGAGAAAGACAATATAGCCTTCTATGGTTACTAGATAAATGTAAAACAGCTATGGGATCCCGTTTTCTAAAAACAAGTATTGAAAACCCATTAACAAACAGAAAAGAAATAGAAAGAAGATATGACCTATGCTCTAAACTATCAACAGAATTTATTCTAAGAGATGACTTAATCAAAGAATTAAACAATGTATACGATTTAGAAAGAATAGTAGGGCGTATTACCTATGGAAATTTAAATGCCAAAGACTTACTACAACTAAAAACATCTCTTCATGCACTCCCTAGAATAAAAGAAATATTAGAAGAAGTAAAATACGACAAAAAAATAGAAGTATTTGATGACTTATATTCCTTATTAGATAAATCTATCAATGAAGATGCACCATTTACTCTACATGAAGGAAGACTAATCAAAGAAGGATATAGCAAAGAATTAGATGAATTAAAAAGTATTAGTAGTAATTCCAAAGACTTTATATTAAATCTAGAAAAAGAAGAAAAAGAAAAAACAGGTATTAAGAATTTAAAAATTGGCTTTAATAAAGTATTTGGCTATTTTATAGAAGTATCGAAAAGCCAACTAAATCTAGTAAAAGAAGAATATGGGTATGAGAGAAAACAAACACTAGCTAACTGTGAAAGATATATAACGAAAGAATTAAAAGAAAAAGAAAATATAATTCTAGGAGCAGAAGAAAAAATAATCAATTTAGAGTTTAAACTATTTATGGATATTCGAGAAGTTGTAAAACGATATACTTCTAAACTTCAAAGAGTAGCAAGAATTTTATCAGAAGTAGATATGTTACAATCTTTCTCTATTGTCTCAGATAATTATAAATTTGTAAGACCAGAACTTACCGATGAAAAAGTTATTAAGCTTATCGATTGTCGTCATCCAGTAGTAGAACAAGTAATGAAAGAAAAGTATATAGCTAACGATATTATCATGGATAAAACAACCGATATTTTACTAATTACAGGGCCTAATATGGCTGGTAAATCTACTTATATGAGACAATGTGCCATTACGGTAATTATGGCTCAAATAGGATGCTTTGTACCTTGTAAAAGTGCTACTATGCCAATATTTGATAAGATATTTACAAGAATAGGAGCCAGTGATGACTTAGTAAGTGGGGAATCTACTTTTATGGTAGAAATGAAAGAAGCTAATTACGCAATTAGTGAAGCAACTGAGAATAGTTTAATTCTATTCGATGAATTAGGACGTGGTACAGCAACTTATGATGGTATGAGTCTAGCACAAGCTATTTTAGAATATATTCATGATAAGATAAAAGCAAAGACTATGTTTTCTACTCACTACCATGAGTTAACTGTTCTAGAAAAAGACTTAAAACATTTAAAAAATGTTCACGTATCCGCTATAGAAGAAAATGGAAAAGTAACTTTCCTACACAAAGTAAAACAAGGAGCAGTGGATAAAAGTTATGGTATTCATGTAGCAAGTCTTGCGAAGTTACCTGAATCACTAATCAAAAGAGCCGATGAAATACTAAATGTCTATGAAAAGAAAAGTATTAAGAAAGAGACATTTACACAAACTAGTTTATTTGAATTAACAGAGAGCGAAGCAGAACAAAAAACAAATCCAATCGTTGAAAAATTAAAAGCAATTAATCCATTAGAAATGACTCCAATGGATGCCTTAAGTTACTTATATGAATTAAATAAAGAAGCAAAAGAGAAAAAATAAATTAAGCTTTAAAATACAAAGAAAATATGCTAAAATGTAGGTGGTGATTGAAATGAAGAACAGAAGTGAACTTAGAGAAATTATTATGAAAGTTTTGTATCAAATCAATCTTTTAGAAGAGACAAAACTAGAATATGATATAGAAGAGTTAATTAAAGAGCAATTAGAAATACAAAATGACTTTGTAGAAGAAAGTATTAAAGGAATTTTAGAAAATAAAACAAGAATTTATGAATTAGCGAATAAATATTTAACAGACTGGACAATGGATCGTTTAAATAAAGTAGATCAAGCCATTATCTCTTTAGGAATCTATGAACTTATGTATACAGAAACTCCAAGTGTAGTAGCTATTAATGAAGCAATCGAATTATCAAAAAAATATTCCGATGAAGCAGTTACTAAAATGATAAATGGCGTTTTAGATAAAATATATCATGATGAGGAGAAATAATTACTTTCGTACTTATTTCTTTTTTTGGAGGATATTATGCAAGATAAATATATTACCGTAACACAACTTACAAGATATATTAAATATAAAATAGATAATGATATTCATCTAAATGAAGTCTTTTTAAAAGGAGAAATCTCTAACTTTAAAGCTCATACAAGAGGGCATTTCTACTTTACCTTAAAAGATGAAGGCTCAAGGATTAATGCCGTGATGTTTGCATCTAGTACCAAAAACATTAAATTTACGCCACAAGATGGTATGAAAGTACTAGTAACCGGAAAAATCAGTGTATTTGAAGCAAACGGTGGATACCAAATCTATGTAAATGACATGTTAGAAGATGGAGTAGGAAACCTATATATAGCTTTTGAACAATTAAAGAAAAAGCTAGAATTAGAAGGACTATTTGATCCTACGATAAAGAAGCCTATTCCAAAAATTCCAAAAAGAATAGGAGTCGTTACTGCCCCAACAGGAGCGGCCATTAAAGATATCATTTCAACTATTAAGAGAAGATGGCCACTATGTGAAATAATCCTGTTTCCTTCTTTAGTACAAGGAGAAATGGCTAAAGAGGATATAGTACATCAAATTGAAAGAGCCCAAAATTACAACTTAGATACTTTAATTGTCGGTAGAGGAGGAGGTTCGATTGAGGACCTCTGGCCATTCAATGAAGAAATTGTAGCAAGAGCCATATACCAATCTTTCGTTCCAATAATAAGTGCCGTAGGACACGAAATAGACTTTACGATAGCAGACTTCGTTGCAGACCTACGTGCACCTACCCCAACAGGAGCCGCAGAAATGGCTGTTCCACAAATAGGAGATGTACAAAACTACTTAAATCAATTAAAAATACGACTTAACAAAGCTATTTACAATGATATTGCAAAATATAGACAAAAACTTGACAGTGTAAAGAATGTGTACATATTAACAAATCCAATGAGTATCTATCAAACTAAAGAAATGTACTTTGATAGTTTACTTGACAGATTGAACTTTTCAATGACAAGCAATATAACCAAATATAGGAATCTACTAAAAGAAATGAAAAGTAGTTACATTTTTACAAATCCAGAATCCATCTATAAAGATAGAAAAGTAGAATTAAACGACTTAACGAATAGATTAGAATACAGTCTTAAAAATATTGTCAATATAAAAGAAAGAGAACTTTTAAAAATAAAAAGCTCTTACATATTAACTGACCCTTACAAATTACTTGATAAAAAATCGAATAAATTACTAAACTTAATATCCAAACTAGAACCACTAAGTCCCTTAAAAACAATCGAAAGAGGATTTGGAATCGTAAAAAAAGAAGACAAAGTAATTACAAGTATCAAAGATATTAAGAAAAAAGATAAATTAGAAATAGAATTAAAAGATGGTTCTATCAAAGTAGAAGCATTATAAATAATAAATAGGAGGAAAAAGTATTATGGCAAATGAAAAGAAAGAATTAAGTTTTGAAGAAAACTTAGAAAAATTAGAAAGTATTGTAAAAAAACTAGAAAGTGGAGAAGTACCACTAGATGATGCAATAGGGGAGTTTACTGAAGCAATGAAACTAGCAAATATCTGTGATGAAAAGCTAAAAAACGCTGAAGAAGCCATTACAAAGCTTGTCAATAAAGACGGAGAAGAAGCAGACTTTAAAGTAGAAGAATAATATAAGGAAAAGAAGCAAAGATACAATTGATTTTTGCTTCTTTTCATCATATAATTAAGCTAGAAAGGAGTAGTAGACATGAATAGAAGTGAAATTAAAAGTATAGCTAAAGGAAAGCTTAAAGGGAATATGTGGAATATTTGGTGGCCATTATTAATTATTCTATTCTTAAATGGAATAGTATCAGGAATTTTTAGCCCAACCCCTGATGTAGATATTGATGGTATAGAATCAATCAACGCAGCTATTAATATAAGCGTAACACCAACCAATTACCTTAGTAGTGGTGTAATAGCAATTCTATTTGGAATAATTTATGGTGGTTATTGCAAATACATACTAGACTTTGTTAGAACTGGTAAATTTGATACACAAACTGTCATAGAAACTATCAAAGCAAAATGGCTAGATCTTTTAATATCAGGAATCTTAACATACATTATTGTATTCTTCTGTACCTTATTATTTGTTATTCCAGGTATTATTATGGCACTAGCTTATGCTATGACTTCATTCTTAATCATTGATAAAGATACGAAAGGTAGTGATTCATTACCAGCATCTAGAAAAATGATGAAAGGCTATAAATGGGACTTATTTGTATTCTGCTTAAGCTTTTTAGGATGGATAATCTTAACACCATTTACATTATTTATTCTATTAGTATGGCTAGTTCCATATATGATAATAGCCTTTACTATTTACTATGACAAACTACAAGAAAAAGCAAGAAAAGACGAATAAATACTTTATAACAGTCAATGTATTAAACATTTGGCTGTTTTTTTGATTTAGCTAAAAATAATTTGCTTTTTTAACTTTTATTATATATAATATAGCGTATTCAGAAAGGAGTAGTAGATATGAATAGAAGTGAAATTAAAAAAATAGCTAAACAAAAAATAAAAGGAAATATGTGGAGTATTTGGTGGCCTCTATTAATCATTTTTTTCTTATATATTTTAATCCCTATTGAACCAATTTCAACTGATTCTACATCAGTTAATAATACTATTACCAGTGTATCATCAATAGAATATCTTCTAAATATAGTAGTTACACTTTTACTTGGAATTATTAGTGGTGGTTATTACAAATATATACTAGATTTTGTTAGAAATGGTAAATTAGAAGCAAAAACAATTTTAGAAACTATCAAGAAAAAATGGTTAGATCTTTTAATAGCAGGAATCTTAACATACATTATTGTATTCTTCTGTACCTTGTTATTTATCCTCCCTGGTATCATTATGTCATTAGCTTATGCTATGACTTCATTCTTAATCATCGATAAAGATACGGAAGGTAGTGATTCATTACCTGCATCTAGAAAAATGATGAAAGGCTATAAATGGGATTACTTTGTATTTATATTAAGTTTCTTAGGATGGGCAATCTTATCCATATTTACCCTTGGAATCTTACTAATTTGGTTAGTTCCATATATAATGATAGCATTTGTTATTTACTATGATAAACTACAAGAAAAAGCAAGAATAGAAGAGTAAAAAGCTTATAAGGATTGAAAAAATCAATCCTTTTTCTTTTACAAAAAAACTTTACATTATCTATAAACTATGCGATAATCAAATCAATAATAGGAGTGTAAGTAAGTATGATTAATATAAGAGAATATAAATATAAAAAAATTAATAACAAACTATTTTTAGGTATTGAACTAGAAGTAAAAGGAGAAACCAATTTAAAAAATAATATTATTTCCTTAAATTATTATAAAGGAGAAAATTTAGTAAAAACAGATGATTCTTTTATCATTCCCTATATAACAGGAGAAGGTGTAATTTGCCTTGGACATGAATACCCAAATGACTGTGATTTTGATAAATTAGAAGTTAACTTATTACCTGGAAGTCATGAATGGGAAACAAGTTATTTAGATACAGTAGAATGGAGCTTTCAAAGTTATGACGAAGCCAGTCGCAAACTCGCTTATAAAGTAATCAATAAAGGAAAAGATACTTTACAAAATGCTTCCCTAAACTTAGTTTTCTTTAATAAAGGAGAACTATTATGTGGTAGTAGCATAGAAAAAGAAAATCTAATGACAGAGAGAGAATATTACTTTGAATATGATGTACCAAAAGAAATAGATTTTACAGAAGTACATCCATATCTTGTATTACCAAGTACTAATCATTTATTATATAAAGGATTCTTTATCAATTATAGGAGTATGAGAGAAGAAAAAGAAAAATTACTTAAGGAGATTCCTCATAAAGAAGTGGAAGACTTTGACGATAAAACAGCAAACTATAATAAACAAATTGCAGAAGAAGAAAAAAATCTAGAACAAATCAAAAAGACAAAGCAACAATCGACCCCTTATATTGTAGGAACCAATATTCTTAAGGTTTTCTTAAATATTCTAAGAGCTATACCAAAATCAGTGGAAAGTGCCTTTGAATTTTTAATAGATTTTGTAATAACCTACTTCATAGTAATGGGACACGCTATATTAACCGTTATATTAATTGCATTTGTAATAGATCAATGGAATAATCCAGAATTTACACATCTTCAACTAATTCTATTATGGTTAGGATTCGCAACTTTTCCATATTTGATAGTAAGCGCTATTGCCTATATTCCAACTTTTATAAAAGTATGTACACAAGAGACAAAGTATATTAGCAAGAAAGATTTTATTAGTAAAGAAGACAAAATGAAGAAAATTACGGAAAGTGAAAATAAACTAAAAGAATTACAAAAAGTAAGAGATGACTTCATTAAAAATATGGATAAATATAAGCAAGAAGTAGAAGCTAATAAGGAAAAAATTGCTCAAGAAAATTTAGAGATTGATAAGCAAAATGCTAAAAATAAAGTAAAAGCTCAAGAAATAGAAACAAGTTACCAAAAAATGTTAAATACTCATCCAGAATATACCAAAGTCATTAACACTTATGATGAACTAGACTTTACTATTGTAGATGATGCACTATCTAAAGGTGGCTTAAATTTAGCAGAAATAGAAGATTTTAGAATAAAACTTAGAAGTGAATTAGAACAATATCAAAAAGAACAAGAAGAAAAATTAAAACAATTAGAAAGAGAACAAAGAGAAGAAGCATTTAGACAAGAAATGAGAGGCAAGATGGCTCAAATGGTTCAAGAAAGTAGAAATTTACAATATGCAACACAATCTTATGCAGAAGCTGCGACTAGACAATTAAATTATGCTACTCAACAAAGTTATGCCTTAGCAAGTGCTATGAATAATTTGAATAATACAGCATCTAAGCTATCTGATCAACAAGCTATGGCTAATGTATATGGAGAAGCTATTTATAATAAATATATTTAATAC
>CAMUZJ010000039.1 GCA_947165195.1 uncultured Bacillota bacterium | reverse complement strand
ATAGTAGAAAGTCCAACATTTTGCATCATACCTTGTAATCCTAAGGCTTGAGAAATAAATGGAACAGCCATTTTCGCAAAGCGGAACAAACCATAACAGATCAAAACATAAAGAATTGCTGTTCTAAAGAAATCGTTACCATAGCCACCAAAACCTAAACTTCCTGGATCATCATATAATTTTTGTCCAAAATCTTGAATAATATAAATAACAAAATATAAAATAGCTAGTCTTAAAAACAAATCTAAATAAGTAACAGTTAAAGATTTTACCCAATTAGAAAAGGCATTATTTTTATCTTGATTTGGTTTCATATAACTAATTATTGGTATAGGTGCAAGAAGTCTTAATAAAGATAATTTCACTGCACGAATAACAATGTCTACAGTAAATCCTATAATAACCAAAGCAAATAATATAGCAACAATCGAAGAAATAATAGGATAATAAATAATTTTATATTTAGTGCCACATGTTTTGGTAATATTATCTGTAAAGTCCTCTACCGTTAATTCACCAACTTTTGTAGGATCCTTCCCATTTAATGTTTCATTACTATCACAAGCTTCATAATTAAATCGCATAAATCCACTTAAGATTCTAGAGGAAAAAGTTTTTCCAATCGCTTGCATTTGACCTTTTTGTGTATCGCCATTAGTAGTTGTAAACTCCTCATTATCGGTTCCCAAAATTAATTTTCCTAAAGTATTATCATTCAAAACTCTCCATTGTAGAGAATACAAAGTACCAAAAAGAAGTCCATTATTATTAATCGATAATTGAAATTCATAATTAGGATTTCCTGCTTTATCTTCTAAATTCGGAATATTGACAGGAACTAATAAAGCTAACATTGCTAATGAGAGAACAACTCGTTTAATAACGGAAGAAAATCCAGCTTTCTTATCTGCAATAACATCCGGATCTACAATAGCCTTTAAAACAGCTACTGTAAGTTCAAATAGCATAAATACACCTATTATTAACTGAATTCTACTAAAGAAACCACTAACCATTTTATCTGAGACAAATTCTAATAAAGCCGCATCAAAAAATATTTCATATAGCGCTCCAAATATCGAAAACAAAGCCCAGTCAATAGCACCAAATAACTGTCTTAACCATTCTTTCCATATCGCTGTTTCACCATTTAACATGAAACATCACCTCTCACCATAAATATTTACTTATTTTAAACTACAAATAGGATCACTCGTAAAATGAAATAACTGTAATAAAGCCATAATAAGAGTTGGTAAGAAAAACAAAGCTACAAGTAAAATCAAACGATAAATAAATTTCTTGTATATCTTTTGAGCCTGCTCATCATCACCAGATACAATAATTTTTGTAAAGTCAATGATGCTAAGGACTATAATAAGCATAGAACCTATTATTCTTAAATATCCTAATAACTTTTTTAGTAACCAAGCAACACTGCTCGCATTATTAGGATTTCCCAATATCGTCTCACAAGTATCTTTTTTAGTATTATCCCCATCAGCACCTAAAAGACTATGATAGTAGATAGAACCTAATGCTTGATTATCTTGATTACTAAACACTTTATTCTTACAAAATGCCTCATCTGCAGATAATTTATATTCTAATACTCCATTCGAATAAAAAATACATCTATATATATTACTGATATTTTCTTGATTAGTAAAGACTTTTTGAGTAAAAGTATCTTCCATAGATACTACAGTATTGCTATCAATAGATATCTTCTCATAAACACTATAAAAATGATAATTATCAATAGACCACTCCAAAGTACCATCGCTTAGCTTTCTAAAAACAGGTAAAAAATATTCACTACTTTGATACTTTGCTACACTAGGCCCCATTTTGGTCCAAATAACATTTATATTATCACTATCAGTAGAAGGTAAGACTACTTGACAAGTACCATTACATTCCAACTCATCTTTTCCATTTAAAAATACCGTATTAAATAATTCATTTTCTTCTACTATCAAAGATGGACAAGCCAACTTTTGATTACTAGTATAGATACTAGATAAAAAACGATTTTCAAAATTATCCTCATGATACCAATTGTTATAATTTATTTTTTCCCCTTCTTGAAAAGGCTTACTAACTCTATTGTTATAAACCGTATAAATAAATTCTTTTTCTCCATAAATATACTTACATTTTAAAAGCTCATCTTGACTATCTTTTGCATAAGTATGAATTGGAATAATTAGTACTAAAGCTATCATTAATATTAATTTTATCCCTGTTTGTTTTTTCATAAAAGACCACTCCAACAACATTATAACACAATAATTCTTTGAACAAAAGAAGGAAAATACAAATTAATAAAGGAGAAAAAGCAAAAAAAAACAGCATTTGAACAATTGCCATTTTCTTTTACTAATCTACAACTCTTACGATAGCTGCAGCTTTCCAACAATTACGCCAACTTGTAGCATCCATTCCTGTAGTTTGTGTATTAGCACCAGCTGATATAATATTCATAATTACGCCAACTAAAGTAACGATAAAGAAAATCAATCCTGCGTAAATACATCTCTTAATTAATCTATTTTGAGCTGCTTTAATTTCTTTTTCATCACTAGCAATAACAGCTTTTCCTAAATCAATAACTCCATAAATTATTAAAATAATTGGAACTACAATTTGAACAAGCGGCATTAGACCACGCTTTACTAATTTAACTAATGGTAATAATCCACCACAAACACTATCCAATTCTGACATAAATCTCTCTCCTTCGTTAACTATATGATAACCTACAACCCTATATTTGTCAATCAATTACTTTCTAAATAAACCAAAAATTCCATTAGACCCAAATTTGGAACCACTATCTTTTATTAAATTTAGTCTTTTTAAAAATTCAAATATAATATCATTTCTTTTTCTATCATTTAGTGGAGGTAAAGTATAGAATATATGAATTCCAGACTCATATTCAAATTCTGAAATATCTTTTTCAGATAATAAACTTTTATTTAAAATAACCTCTTTATCTTTCAACGAAGTAATAATATTTCTATTCTTACGAATTAACGTATTAATTTTAATAGTACTAGGCTCTATCAAATAAATAACCCGATCACATATATCATTCATTTGACTTTCATTTAAATCAATTAAAATAACAGAAGCTGAACTAAGTCTTTCTAAAACTCTTCTTAATTCATTAGATGTAGTTGAAATCATCTGCCTATCTCCATAAGAAGCAAAATCATTCTTTTCTAATTCAATTGCTATTACCTTATTACCATATACAGTAGCTAACTCATTTTTTAACATATAAATAAGACTAGTAGCTCCTGCATGAGAAGTAACATTTAAAAATCCAATAATACTTGCTCTATTATTATTTTTCAGAACAAAAGGACCTCCTGTAAAATAATCATTACCTTGAAAATCATTCCTATGATTATCATTTTGATTATTTCTCATATTATTAGACTCGTAATAGTCATTATTCATATTATTATAACTATTTGGTCTATTATTAAAGGAATTATCACTGTAATTATTTTGAAAATTATTTTGTCTATTATTGTAATAACTATTACTATCAAAGTTATTCCTATTATTATTTGGATAACCTGTATAACCACTTTGATAATTATGAAAATAATTTTCTGCCTTTTCTTTTATATCTGCTACATCACGGTAACTATTCGATTTTCTAATCAAATATTTTACTCCATCTAAATTAGTAGTAAAATTATAAATTCCATAGTCTATTAAACGTGATAAAAATCCAGATGTACACAAATCACTTCCCTCAGGTAAGAAAAAGATGATTTTATCTGGATTTAGTCCTTCAGCTAATAATTTATAAGTATTTGGCCTATCATAACCTTTTAGAGCTGTAACATCTAAAATCATCTTATTATAAAAGAAATTTTTAAACATATCGATAATTTCTCTTACCTCAAAGCTACCAGTTACACTCTTTATAATGTCAACTTCTAATGCCTGCAACTGATTTTGTTGACGATTTAATACAAGCACGTTCACAACTATCAGCCCCTCTCAGCATTTAACCTTTTCTCATTTTTCTATTCAGTACTGTTAGTTTTTTAAAAAAGTAAATTTACTAATTTGTTCTTTCCTTAATAACTTTTGTATCCCCACTTACTTGGAAAACTCTTAAATTAGACATGATATTATTAATAATAGGAATATCAATTGTTATTTGAGTAGCTACTTTATAATATACTTTTTGATAACCTTCTCCAATAACATCTTTACCAGACTCATCTGTTACAATCACTTTTTTATAGCAATATCCCCCTGAACAGGAATAGTCATCTTTTTCTAAATTACTAGGAGTATGGCGATCATCATGAGCATACCCAATTTGATTCATATATTCTATTATTTTTTTTTCGCAAGCTGTTGTAGAGCCACAATTTCCTTCATAGGACTCAAAAGTAGAAATAATTTTATTTTTTACCTTAAATGCCTTTGTATAATTTACATTAAATGCCAAATACCCAGAAACTATTACTAAGAAAACTACAATAATCACTAAGTTTACTAATCCACCAATGGCATCTTGCATTTATAATCACCTATTTTCGAAAATAATAACATTTGACTGGACACCAGTAGAACCACTTTCTTTATAATCTGAGCTAATATTACCCCACTGTGAAGTAATACTATTTTGAATCTGTGGCCATAAAAACCAGAAGAAACCGATAACTGCTGCTATCGCAATCATAGTAATAACTGTCAATTGTAATTCACCTGTAGCTGCCTTCATTTATCATTCACATCCTTTCCTTATCATAATTTCATTATAACAAATAATTTTTTCTTTTACAATATTTTAAATACTAAACATTCTCATCATAGAGATTAAAATAATTAACATAACACCTACACCAGTAACTACCAACATAATCATAGTCTGTTGTTCCATATGATTTAGACGCTCTTTATACTTTGTCTCCCTAGCTTTATTTTGTAGAGAGGAAACGGTTCTAGAAAACATCATCAACCTATCTTGTTTTTTCTCTTGAGACCCAATTCCCAAACGATATAGAAGTCTCATCATTCGCATAGAATCCCTAACTGGATAAGTATTCGCAAACTCCATATAAGGATCTACTGTAGAGTCTCCAGCATTAATTCTATCTATCATTCTACGAAGCCCAGGTTTAAAAATATCTGGAGCATCTTCTATACTTTTACCGATTGCAACAGGAACAGTATAGTGTTGTATTAATATTTCTAAACTCTTTAAATAGTATGGCAACATTATGTCAATTTCATGCAAATGTTGTTTATAATAACTCTTCAATGAAAAATATGGTATTTTAAAGGTTAAAAAGGCAATTGCACTAGCAAACACTAAATTCAAGAAAAATTGGGAGTTAATGAAATCTAGTGAACTACCACCACTCATTAAAAGGGCTAAAAATACTAGAAATACTATTACCGTATTCATAATTCTTTTCATAAATAATTGATCTGCATTAGCATCTTCTCCATATTTTGCATAAACTAAAAAGGTATAATCTTCTTCTCTAAACACTTGCATATATTGCTCATTATCCGCAAGAAACTTATTTTTATCAATCGTATTATTATAAATCAAAATATATATAATTATTGCACCTATTAAAATTATCTCCATTATTCAGCACCTACATTCTCATTATAATATTTTTCTCCTTTAAGAAGAAAGTAAGTATTTACAATCAATACAGCATGAAGTAAGATACGAATAAAGATACTATCTAATAATACTAAGTAAGAATCTCTTCCTAATAAATATTGTACTAACATAACCATTAGATACAACATAATACCAAATTGTAAAAAGTTTTTATGGAAAGTTTGTCTCTCAATTCTATCCCTATAAACACTTTCAATTAACATATCAATATCTGTTTGCATATTATCCAGTGAATCTGCCGTATTTCTAGCACCTTCTTTGGTTATTTGTAAGAATAATTGATGCATATTCTTTACTATGTAATAAGGATATTTTTTAGACATATAATCCAAAGACTCATCAATAGTTCCGTTTTTATAAGCTAAATCTATCATATAATTTACATCACTTAATACAGGATCTTCTAATACACCTGATGCTCTAACACCTTCCAAAGATTTGACAAAACTTTGAGTAGTTGCAAATTCCATAATAGTATTAGAAGTATATACTTGGATCTGTTCAAATATAAATTCACTATATACTTTATTACAACGTAGATAAGATAAGTATGGTACAAACATAATAGCAATAATTACATAGATAATACTAATTACTAAATTATAAAAGTATAAATAAGTTACAATACCAGCAAAACCACCAATTAAGGCTACTTGAATGGCATATTGTCTAACTGTATATTCTTGTCCCAACTCTTTGGTTTTTTCTCTTACTACTTTAAAAGAATAAGGAGCAAATTTATTATATATCTCTTGTACCTGACCAGTTACATATTTACCTACGTTTTCTCCTTTATAGTTTCTATATAAATAGATAGCTATTACAAAAACAACTATTATAAATAATTCTTCTATCATATTACTCACTCCTTTCTAATTTTGTACTGGATTATTTATATTAGGGGGAATCGGTCTATTATTTGGAATATTTCTAGACTGCTGATTATAAGAATTATTTGCTCCTGGAGGCATATTTTGAATTCCACCTCTCTGCTGATTTACATTCGTAACTCTTTGCTGCATATTTTGTTGCATCGGTTGCATTCCTTGTTGCATTCCACTTAGAGGGTTTGGTACTTGTCTATTTTGCATCTGTTGTTGCATATTTTGCACATTAGTAGGAGGAATAGGCCTTTTTGCCTGTTGAAATGCAGAATTAGGAGAAGACATAGTATTATTTTCAGTTGTTTTTTCTTCATTTGGATTATTAAAAGACATCTCTTTCGGTAATGTACTAACTAGTTGCTCTATATCTATATTTTGATTTTCCAAATATTCAATTAAATGATCACTAGGTCTTACCATCTCTTCTTGTCCCATCTTTTTTTGGTATATGGTATGAGAAACAGGTACATTATTATCATCTACATAAAACTCTGTTACTTCATCTATTTCACGGTGGAATTTACCATATTCTTTACTATAATAAGCCTTGATATGAATTCCTAATTGAACATATCTGTAAATAGTATTTAAAAATTGATTAACATCCAAATCTGTTTCCATCAAACTATATAAACGATATGGAATAGCTGATGCTTTATCAGCATGTATAGTAGATAAGATATTATGTCCAGAAGATATAGAGTTTCTAACAGCTGATACTGCTTCTGCACTACGTACTTCAGATAGTAAAATCCACTTAGGATTTTGACGCATACAAGTAACCAAAACATCTGTATAACTTGCTACATTATTGGTCTTCATTGCTACAATATCTCTTTGAGGAAATATTTTATCTAAGTGTAATTCCAAAGTATCTTCTATGGTAATAATCTTTTCATTTTGAATGGTATGAGATGCTAAATATTTGACAAATTCAGTTTTACCAGAACCAGTTTCTCCAGCAACCATAATATTACAATGTCCTTGTACGCATTTTATTAAAAAGTCATGAATATTTTCTGTAAAATAATCTTCTTTTAATAATTTTTCTTTTTCTAGACGAATTTTAGCAGGAGTTTTACGAATAACTAAAGCTATTCCATTCGTAGCAATAGACTCGTGAACAAAGTTCATACGTAATTCAGCACTTTCTGCATCTAAAAATGGCTTTGCATTATTAAATGTTGTTCCCATAACATTGGAACATTGAAAAGCAAGCTTTTCTACAAATTCTTGTGTTACTCCCTCTACTTCTACTCTCATAGACCCCTGGGATAGAGAACGTATCCAAATTTGTCCACCATTATCATAAGAAATATCGGTGATATCATCATCATCGAGTAATGGTTTAAAAGGACCAAAGTCTAATTTATCAAATATACTTGTGTTCATTTTATCCCCCCTAATCTTCTTTCCAAACTGTTACTTGATTTATCCATTGTTTTAAAGATTCACTAGAATTTTCTATATCTCCAGGGTTATCCTTTAAACTTTCATTCGTTGGCACGGGTATTAAAGTTGATTGGTATGTTCTTAAAAAAGAAGCTTTTTTAAGAAGAATGTAATATTCCTCAGGTACTGCAAATATAATCATTGAAGGAACTCTTACTTGTTGTAAGTTTTCAAAAACTGGATAACCATCGGCATCTTTTACAGTAATTACTTTGACATTAGATAATAATTTTCCAATCATAATCTTACTGTTCTCTTCCGTAGTTTCTCTTCCAGGGAAACTTTTTGTTTCAACTTTTAAATAAATATCAATATAATTTCCAGGATAAATAGAGTTACCATATGTAGACTCTGTATTAACTGGCATATTATATAAAACATAACCTGATGGATAATCTAAAATAATATTAGCAGGTAAATCATTTTTTTCTACTACTGTTCTCGTATAAAATAAACTACCCTTTGGAATAATAGTATCTGCATTAGAATATTTATCTACTACTTCTGATACATAAATTAAAACATTATTATCTATCATAGAAGGAGGAACTTGTGTAGTACCAACCATTTGAGAAGTTATTTGTACTCCAGGTTTAATCTGCTGTTTAGCATATGGAACAGTAATTGGATTAATAGATGAATTAATTCTATAATTATAACAAACAAATAAAATTACAAATGAAATAATAATTCCTAAAACAGTAACTAAATTTCTACTAAATAGTGATCTTTTTAAGTTCCCCATAAGTATTCTCTCCTTCTACTATCTTCTATTCTAATTTTAGCATATTTACCTAAAAAGTCAATTAAAGATACATTATCCAATAAATATTTACAAAGAAAAAAGCCAATTTTATGTTGCTGCCTAAATAGGTTTCACTCAACATATAAATTGACTTTTTCTATTATCTTTCTTCCCAAATAGTTACTCGATTAATCCAGTCTTTTAATGACTCATCATATAATTTTAAATCCCCTGGATTATCTTTTAAACTTTCATTCGTTGGTACTGGAATAAGTGTTGATTCATAAGTACTTAAATACTCTGCTTTCTTAAGAAGAATATAATATTCTTCTGGTACTGCAAATACTATCATAGATGGTATTTTTTGATTATCTAAATCAGCAAATACAGCTTGTCCAGAACTATCTTTTACTGCTAATATTTTTACATTTTCTAATAATTTTCCTAACATAACCTTATCAGCATCTTCGGTCATCATTTGATCATCTAAAATTCTATTAACAGCTTTTAAATAGATATCTATATAATTTCCAGGATACATAGAATTCCCATATGTACTAGCTGTATTAACAGACATATTATATAATACATATCCAGTTGGATATTCTAAAATAACATTCGTTGGTACTTGTTCCTTTTGAACTACTGTAGAAGTATAGAAAAGACTTCCTGATGGAATAACAGAATTTGCACTGGCATATTTATTAATTACTTCTCCAGGATTTCTAATAACATCTCCTTTTATTAAAGAAGGAGGAACATCTCTTACACCAACCATAGAAGAAGTTATTTGTGTGCCAGGGGAAATTTGTTGCCTAGCATAAGGAACAGATACAGGGGAAATGGCACTATTTACACGTATTGTATAGGCAACATATAAAATAAAGATTGCTGCCACTACCCCAACTATTGTAACGTTATTTTTATTAGAAATAAACTTTTTAATTGTATTTCCTATATCTCCCATTTATTTCATCCTCTCTATTCTTTACCAACAATGACTCCTCTACCTATATCACTGTTTGGATCCTCTAAACCAATTTCGGCTTTTGGATTTGTTTTATAATCTGTTTCAATAATTGCATCGTATTTTGTAGAAATAGTTGGAGCTTGATTATCAAAACTTAAAACTGTATAAGAGTCTACTTTGACACTAACTTTTGGAGGTACCTCATTTATATCATAAAACCTTATATGATAACCACGGGTAGCATCTACACTATCAGCAAATCGACGAAGGAAGCTCTCAACGAACCTCTCTTTGTCGATTCTGATTAATAAATTTTGTCTATAATATTCAACGTCAATTGCATCTTCCATAGCTGCTTCTGTTGTCTCTTTTACAAGATAATAATCTAATTCTCCTCCTGTTTCATAATTATTTAAAACATTAATTAGAAGAAGTGACATTAAAGCTAAAATAATAATGCCTACTGTTAACATACC
>CAMUZJ010000038.1 GCA_947165195.1 uncultured Bacillota bacterium | reverse complement strand
CCTTCAGGGGGTTCGGTTGAATATACTCTCACATTAAGCCGTGAGAGATATCGGCGTGACACTCATATCATCACGCATCTTAATCATATCCAATAAAAATATAATTGTCAATCTCTAAATTATATTTTTTTTCTTCTTTACATCAACTGCTAAATTTATCCCTGTGTAATCGATGTAATTAGCTTTTTCTTTAATTCCTCTTCATCTGTATTTTTATCTAATAAATATTCTTCTGAATCTTTTTTAGCTTGTAAAAGTATTTTATAATCACTTTTTATATCGGCTATTTTAAATGACATATCTCCACTTTGTTTGGTACCAAATAAATCACCATGGCCTCTTAATTTAAAGTCTTCTTCACTGATTACAAAGCCATCGTCTTCTTTTTCCATTATTTTTAGTCGTTCTGCATCAGAATCACTAATTAGAATACATTGTGACTTAGAAGTACCTCTTCCTACTCTACCTCTTAATTGATGAAGAGTAGATAAGCCGAATCTATCCGCATCAAAAATAACAATCGTAGTAGCATTTGGTACATCAACACCTACTTCTACAACGGTAGTAGAGATTAATATTTGAACTTCATTATTTTTAAATTGTTCCATTATATTATCTTTGTTTTGACTAGCCATTTTACCATGTACAATATCAATTCTATAATGTTCTCCAAAAGCTAATTTCATTTGATCTCTTAATTTACAAACAGTTGTTAAATCAGAGTTTTCACTATCTTCAATTAATGGCGCAATGACATATACTTGGTGTTTTTGTTTTAATTCATCATACATTAGTTGTAATACATCTTTTATTTCACTATTTTTCTTTACATAGGTATCTATTTTTTGTCTACCTTTAGGTCTTTCTTTAATAATCGATACATCCATATCTCCATAAATAGTCAAAGCATATGTCCTTGGTATTGGTGTTGCACTCATAAATAGTACATCTGGCTTAATCCCTTTATTTTGTAAATTTGCTCTTTGATGGACTCCAAATCTATGTTGTTCATCCGTAATAACTAGACCCAAATTATTATATTCTACTTCATCTTGTATTAAAGCATGTGTACCTATTACCATACTAATAGTACCTTCTTTTAATCCTTTATAAATTACTTGCTTATCTTTCTTAGAAGTAGATCCAGTTAATAAAGCAATACTTACCTCTTCTTCTTTTAACAATTCCTTTAAATTCTGATAATGTTGATTAGCAAGTATTTCTGTAGGAGCCATTAAGGCACTTTGATACCCACTATAATGATTGGCTAACATCCCAAGGAAAGAAACAATTGTCTTACCACTTCCTACATCTCCTTGTAGTAATCGATTCATTCGATAAGGAGAACTTAAATCTTTTACTAAATCATCTACTGCTTTTAACTGATCATTTGTTAGACTAAATGGAAGTTTTTTTATAAATTTATCTAATACCTTTTTATCAATATTTCTAGATAATCCCGTTCTTTCCTTTTTATTTTGTAATTTTAAATAATTAATTTTAAACATGAATTCAAATAATTCTTCATACTTTAATCTTATTTGTACTTCTTTTAGTTTTTCAGGAGTACTTGGATTATGCACAATATTTAAAGAAGTCTTCTTATTTAAAAAATTATACTTACTAATATACTTTTCTGGAATATAATCGTAAATTTCTTTTCCATACATAAGTAGGGCCATATTAATATAAGTAGACATATTTTTATTGGTAATTCCTGTTGTACAATGATATACTGGCTCTATTTTTATTTTATTAGTAAGTAATCCCATTTTAATATCACTAGCTGTAATAACATTCTTTAATTTATCATATTTTCCTATAACAGTAACTCCAGTACCTACTGTTAATTGACTTTTTAGAAAAGCTCTATTAAATATAGAAACACCTACTACTCCTGATGGAGTAACAAGTCTAAAATTCATTTTATTTAGACCTGCTTTAAATCTCATAAGCATTGGTATACTTTCTACTTTTCCATCTATAACTATTTTATCTCCGTCCTCCATCTCTGATAAATTGTTTCTTTCTAGTATGTCGTAACGAAATGGATAATGAGTAACTAAATCTTCAACTGTATTAATATTAATCTTTTGTAATAAAGAAAGAGATTTTACTCCTATACCTTTAACATCTTTTAACGCTGTCAATAATATCACTTCCTTCTTGCATATTATAACATGAATTTTGTAATTTCTTCTATCTTTTTCTACATATTTTGTAAATTCCTTTTATTTTATAAAAAATTACTTTCTAATTATTGTATTTACAATTTTATTTTATAAAGATAAAATAGTTATATAAGATAGGGAGTGTAGATATGAAGAATGATTCTATAAATAGTGGTACAAGTGATTTAGCAAATATGTATAGAATAAGTTTTGATAATATGGAAAATGAGCAGGTAAATCAAACTACAGATTCTGTACTTACCAATAATGCAGTACCTGCTTCTAGTAATATTTCTCCTCCACAGTCTAATATAGCTGTTAGTGCTACTACTGTTCCTCCTGTTAATCAAGTAGCTCCTACTGGTACTATTGAAACTACTACTGGTACTCAAGGAACTCCTACTCCTCCTAATGTTGAAACTCCTACTAGTAATCAGAAAGAAGAGCTTATCAAAGCTTATATTGGACAAAACTATGACATTATAAAAGACTTAAAATTTTCTTTTCCTGCCTTCTTTATCCCTGGAGGATACTTAATTTATAGAAAGTTATACCTACTAGCTTTTATAGAGATTTTAATTACTAATTTATTACTGGCTTTATCTATTTCTGTAAATCCTAATACTTTTGTAATTTCCATTACTTTCTTATTACTAATACGATTATTATTTGGAATATTTTTTCCTAAAGTATATTGGAATATGGCTAAAGAAAAAGCAGAGGAAATAGAAAAGAAGTATCCTAATTATATGGATGCAATCAATGAATGTAAAAAAACTGGAGGAATTACTTCTTTAGATAAACTGATTATTCTATTTATTGTATTTTCTATTATTGGAAATGGCTGTAGAATATTATTAAGCGAGCATACCGATGTAAAGACTATTTTTACAAAGTATATGGTTGGGACAGAAAGAAAGTATTATTCAGATACTCATACCATTAGTTATAATATTTATAATATGTCTAATAGGAACTTTCATAATGTGGATTTAACTATAATTTTAAAGGATTCTAATAAGAATACGATTGGTACTTGTCCTGCAGTAGTAAATATTAATGCTAGGGAATATGTAAGAATTTATGAAAACTGTGAAATAAGTGGAGATGAATCTACAATAAATCTAGAAAATACAATTTTAAAAATAAATTCTATTGATGGAAAAAAAGTTGGAAATTAGTTGTTTTTTATTGACAATTTCACCTTTTTCGATTAGTATAAAAACTACCAATTCGGAATTAGGCGAATTGGTCGCTAGTATCACACTAGCCAACCCCTTTTTATTCTTTTTGGAGGTCGTCCTCAGGGGGAACGGCCTCTTAGTGAATTCAAAAGAGATAGGAAAATTCCTATCTCTTTTTTGTTTTCTATAAGAAAAGGAAAATCTCTATTTCCTATCGATTTTCCTTTGTAGCTGATAATGATTGATAATATTTATAACGTTCTTCGGCATTTTTTTGATTTTCCTCTAAAAGGTTTTTTGCATTTTTATTTAGCTTGTTTAAGGATCTATATCTTTCTTCTCCTAATACAAACTCCTTATATTTTGAAAAGTCTGCTCCACTCTCTAGTCGGAATTCTTTAGTTATTGGATGGTAATGGAAGATTGGAAAATAGCCGCAAGTAGTTGCCAATTTTTCTTCTTGAATACTATTCTTCATTCCTTTTAATATTCCTTGTGCAATACATGGTGCATAGGCAATAATGATAGATGGTCCATCATAACTTTCAGCTTCTTTTAATACTTTAATAGCTTGTTGTGGATTAGCCCCTAAAGATATAGTTGCGACATAAACATGTGGATAAGTTAAAGCTAGTCTAGCTAAGTCTTTCTTAGCAGTCTTTTTACCTGCACTAGCAAATTTAGCAACTGCTCCTAATCTTGTTGATTTAGAAGATTGTCCACCAGTATTAGAATATACTTCTGTATCTAGTACTAAGATGTTTACGTTTTCTTTATTAGCTAATACATGATCTAGTCCACCATATCCAATATCATATGCCCAACCATCTCCTCCGATTAACCAAATAGATTTTGGCATAATAAAGTCTTTTAATTTTAATAATCCTTCTATTCTAGTTTCATCAATTACTGTCATTAATTCTTTTGCTGTTTCTTCGTTAATATTTTCTACATAAGCTTTATAAATAGGTTGTTCACTTTTCTTTACAGATTTCATATTATTATTAATCATTGTAACAATTCTATTTTTCATCGCAATATCAGCTATTTTCATACCAAATCCAAATTCAGCATTATCTTCAAATAAAGAATTAGACCATGGGGTAGTATAGGCAGTTGATGGCATACTAGCACTATAGATAGAAGAACATCCAGTAGCATTGGCAACTACCATTCTATCTCCAAATAATTGGGTTAAAAGTTTTAAATAGGCAGTTTCTCCACAACCAGCACAAGCTCCAGGGAATTCAAACTTAGGAGAGTTAAACTGACTACCCTTTACGGTATTCGTAGGCATCACATCATTTTTCTTACTAACTTCCTCAAATAAATATCGGTAATCATCATCCTGTTTCGTTATTTTTAACTCCTCTTTCATTTTCATTACTAAAGCTTTAGCACCTTTTTTACCAGGGCATATTTCACTACATAAGCTACAACCTGTACAGTCTTCTATACTAGCACCAATTGTAAATTTATAATTCTGATCTTTTATATTAGCATTTAACAAATTTTTATTTAATGACTCAGGAGCATCAATTACTTCTTTTTCATTTAATAAGAATGGTCTAATGACTGCATGAGGACATACTAGAGAACATAAATTACAAGAGATACAATTTTCTGATAGATACATTGGTACCATATCACTATTATTTCTCTTATCGAATCTAGAAGTTCCTCCCTCATATGCTCCATCTGGTGTTTTTACAAAGCTACTAACAGGAAGTGAATCTCCTTCCATAGAATCAATAATTTGATAAATACTCTTCTTTGCTCCAAACTCTTCATCAAAGTCTACATAAGGTAATTTAACAATTTGTAAACAGTCAATACAAGAGTCAATAGCTTTTATATTTTTTTCTATAATACTTTCTTCTTTACTAGCAAATTTATTGGTTAAATTTTCTTTAATTTTACTAACGGCAAATCCAAAGTCCACAATTTTTCCCATCTTAAAAATAATGGTTTCCATAATAGTACTAATCTTTCCTTTTAGTCCTACTTCGTCTGCTATTTTATCCGCATCAATAATATACATTTTAATATTACGCTCTTGTAAAATTTTTTTATCATGAGAAGTCATAGACATTAATATCTCATCTGTTTTCTTATTCGTATTAACAATAAAGATACCGTTATTTTTAATTTTTTCTAACATTTTAAGCTTCTTCAAATAAGAATCTTTTGTACAGACTACTAAACTAGCTTTTTCTACATAGTAAGTACTTCTTACAGGACTTTTACTAAATCGTAAATTAGATATCGTAACTCCACCGCTTTTTTTAGAATCGTATTGGAAATATCCCTGTACAAAGGCATTGGTATAAGTACCTGTTATTTTCATTAAGTCTTTACAAGCACTTATCATTCCATCACTACCAAATCCGTATACTAAAAATTCTGTATTATTGTTTGGTAATGTAAATTTTTCATCATATGGTACTGATAAATAAGTTACATCATCTTTGATTCCTAGAGTAAAGTTACTATGTACTTCTCTACTATCTAAGAATTCATATAATCCTTTTATCATGGCTGGTGTTGTATTTTTACTAGAAAGTCCATATCTTCCACCATATACAGCTACTTTAGCATCGACTTCTTTAATTACTTTGACAACGTCTAAATACAATGGTTCACCATTTGATCCTGCTTCTTTTGTTCTATCTAGTACTGCTATTTTCTTTACTGTTTTAGGTAGAGATTGTAAGAAGTATTTTGTACTAAATGGTCTATATAAATGTACTTCTACTAAACCAATACTTTCATTTTTTTCCTGAATTAAATAATCTATCGTTTCTTTAATAGTCTCACAAACAGATCCCATCGCAATAATTACTTTACTTGCAGTTGGACTTCCGTAATAATTAAATGGTTTATATTCTTCTCCAGTTATTTTATTTATTTTTTCCATATAGGAATTTACAATATCTGGAATTGCTTCATAATATCTATTTCTTACTTCAGTTGCTTGAAAATAAATATCTTCATTTTGTGCTGTGCCTCTAGTCATAGGATGATTAGGATTTAGGGCTCTTTCTCTAAATTCTTCTAGTGCTTTCTGATCGATTAGTTTTTTTAATTTTTCTGTATCTATCAATTCGACTTTTTGTAATTCATGACTAGTTCTAAATCCATCAAAGAAATTCATAAATGGAATGCTTCCCTTAATTGCTGATAGATGAGCAACACCAGTTAAGTCCATTACTTGTTGAACGCTAGATGAGGCAAGCATCGCAAAACCTGTACTTCTTGCGGCATAGACATCTTGATGATCTCCAAATATAGATAAGGCATGTGTTGCTAAGCTTCTTGCAGCTACATGAATAACACAAGGTAGCATTTCTCCTGCCATCTTATACATATTTGGTATCATTAGTAAAAGTCCTTGACTAGCTGTATAAGTTGTTGTTAAGCATCCTGCTTGTAGAGATCCATGAACCATACCAGCTGCTCCTGCTTCACTTTCCATCTCTACTACTTTTACAGTCGTATCAAAGTAATTTAATTTTCCTTCATTACTCCATTTATCGGTTAACTCTGCCATAGGAGAAGCTGGAGTAATTGGATAAATACCAGCTACTTCTGTAAAATTGTATGAAACATAGGCTGCTGCTTCATTACCATCCATTATCTTTTTCACGTTAGTTTCCTCCCTCTTAAATTTCATATAAACTGTATATATTATATATCAAATAAAGGGAAAAGAAAACACGTAAAGGATTTACTTTACGTGATTTTAACGATAACATTGACCATCTAATAATAATTTAATTTTCAAATTCTACTTTGGTAGATAATTTTTCTTTTAATAATTCTGGCTTATTACAAATCTCTTGTGCTAGATTAACAGACTTTGCAAAATAGAAACCATCTGCTATTCTCTCATCTAAAGTAAAGGTAATATCTACCATTCTTTTTCCATTTACTTTTTTTATAGTACCAATTGTAATAACAATGGAATTAGTACCATATTCATTTAAATGATGATAACAAGAAGGTGCTTTAATACTACCTAAATTACTAAATATAACGGTGGCATAATTAGTATCTCCTTCTGTCAGTACCCTAGGGGTTAATCCATGTTTATCTAAGAATTTAACAAAGGAAACAATTGGAGCTAATATCACTCCAGGAAGAGTAGTAAATTTATTTAAAATATCATCAAAGTCATTGGAATTACTCTTCTTAACTTTAAATACATCTACTGCTACTTTTCTACTTAACTCTATCCCAGTACACTCTGGATTTAAGCAAATAGAAATTAACTTTTCTTCCCCACTATCACTCAATTTATTTTTCGCAACAAAGCTAAATATAATTTTATCTCTTTCATATAACCTTTTCTTTTTAATAAATCTATTTAGACAATTTCTATTAAAGAATACCATTCCAAAGGCTGCTAGTATTCCATGAAAATAAGTCATCTTATATTCTTCTTGACTATTTTCATTAAATTTATCTACAAATTGACATAGTTTTTCTAAATCAAATTGCTTCGTAGAAGATACTTCTGCATCACACCTTCTATCAAATATGTATGGAAATAAAATACCTATATTATCTTTTGGCTTTACCCTTCTAGCATCTCTCACTATAATCACTCCTTTCTATACTTTTTATAATCTTCGTATAATTCTTTTACTATATCGTCCCATGTTTTATATAAATCTTGATATGCCCTCAAACAAACCTTTTTATGTAGTTCTTGATTATTCATAATATCCATTATTTTTTTGGCATACTCTTCTTTATTATTTTCTGATAAGTAACCATTTACTTTATCTTGTATTTGATAAGAAGTAGCAGATCCTTTTAAAAATAAGACAGGTAATTTTTGAGAAGCTGCTTCTATTTGTACAATACTAGATGCATCATACATAGATGGAAATAGGAATAAATCTGCTCTAGCATAATATTTTCTTAATAATTCTCTATTCTTTATTTTGCCACACATAATAATATTTTTATTCAAATTATTTTGATTTATATAGTTAACAAATTCTTCTTTATCTTGTCCATCTCCTACAAATAGCATTTTATATTGAAAATTTTTAATTTTTTCTAACTCTTTTAAACTATCAGCTATAAAGAAGATATTTTTTAGGCGATTAATTCTCCCTACAAATAGGAAGACTTTTGTATTTTTATCTAAGTTATACTCTTTATCTATATAGTCATCTTGTATTTCTAAAGGAGTCATTTCTGTTGCGTTATTTAATATTTTAGGCATAGTCTTATATCCATAATCTTTATAGAATATTTCTCCTGTTGAATAGTTGACTGCGTAACATAAATTACATTTGTCATATATTTTTATAATATGATTTGTTAATTTATTTACTAAGAAGTTAATATGTACTGCTCTTTTAAAATCACTTTTATATTGACTGTGCATTGTCCCAAATAAGGGAATATTATGTTTATTTGCATATTCTACTCCAGCTTTTCCAACCATAAATGGAGAATGGATATGTACTATATCCAAACTGATTTGATTTAGTTTTTTTCGAAAGTTTTTATCAAGTTTTGGTACTGCTACAGAGTAATCTATGATTGGTGCTTTAAATGATTTTATCCGAATCACTTTATATGGATATTTACTATCATCATATTCTTCTTTATATTCGGGTGCTATTACATATACATTACAATATTTGGATAAGTTTTGGGCATGATTATGAACAACCATGCCCACTCCATCTATCATGGGATAAAAAGCATCCGTAAATAGACCTACCGTTAATTTTTTCATATGACACCTACTTTACATAATTTATATATTCATCTAATGTAGTATCTCTCATAATAGTAATCCTAGGTATTTGAAATAAATCTATTCCCTTTTCTACTCTTTTCTGTCCTCCAGCAAACCCCATTTTAAAACCAGCTTCTTTTAAGACAGAAATGGTATAGTTATTATATTCATAGAATGGATAACAAAAAGCTTCTGTTCCATCTAAAGTTTCTCTACTTTTTGTAAAGTCTTCTAGTAATTTATCATGTTCTAAGCATTTAATCCAACCACCTTGTCCACCAGGACATTTTCCACCAGTATGTAAATCATGAGTATGAGAAGCTATTTCCATATAAGGAGAGGAAAATGTTTTTTTATCATACCAAGAGGATACTAGGAAAAGGGTTGCATGAATATTATATTCTTCTAGTAATGGAATAAATTTTTCAGCTCTTGCCCCATCATCAATCGTTACTAAAATACTATGTTTAGGAAGTCTTAGTTTTCCTTCTATAAAATATCTTAATTCTGTTGTAGTGATAGTAAAGTAATTATTTTCTGTTAAATATTTAAAATGACTTTCTATTTGATCCTTTGAGTGGCAAATAACCTCATCACAATAATCTTCTGCACCTAAATAGATAAAGTGATAGCAAGTAACGGGTACCGTATTTGCTTCTTCTTTATCGTTATTAATGGTTTCATAAGTTCTTTCTACATCTTCATTAGAAATAAAGAATAGTCTATTATAATATTCAATATAATATCCATCATCTTCTTTTTTTATTATTGGTTTATCAAGAGATTCATAAAGTGTATAGGCTACTTGATTATTTTCTATTAAATGTACTTCTTTTTTTGTTACTACATTTTCATCAAATAATAAGTAATTTTTATATCTTTTATTTACTACTACTTCCTCATCAGTTGGTTCTACATCTTTATAAGAAATATAAATATCTAATTCTTTATTATAGAAATATTTTGTATTTTCAGTAATTTTTTCTTTTTCTAATGTTAGTATTTGTCCTTTTGAAATTGTCCCAATTTTTTCTTTAGTACCATTATTATCTTTATATATGGTAGTATCTTTTACTACTTGAACGTTTGTTGAATAGTGATTATTGATATTGTTAATGGTTTCTTCTTTTTGTTTTT
>CAMUZJ010000037.1 GCA_947165195.1 uncultured Bacillota bacterium | reverse complement strand
ATTTTTTGCGTATAATTGTTCTATAGCAGTACTTTCCATGATTTAGCATGAATTTCCTATTATATGAAAAAAAGAACTATTATTCTTCTTTTAATAGTTCTTCTAGCTTTAACATTTCTTCTTCTAGTTTTTGCTTATCTAATTCTACGATATTTTTTGGTGCTTTATTAATGTAGTTTTCATTTGATAATAGTTTTTGTCTTCTAGCAACCGATGCTTCTAATGTTTTAATTTGTGCTTCTTTTGCGAGCCTTTCCGCATCTGTTTCTTTCTTTTCAAAGAAGATAGTTGCTTTTACTCGATTAGAGAATACTTTATAAGCATTGATTCCTAATGGTTCTTTTACAATACTATCATCTAATTTTAACATTTTCACAATTAAGTCATTATCATCATTTGTATCAAACATAACTTTTAATTCTTTTGTAATATTATTTTCTGCTTTGATATTTCTAAAGTTTTTAATAAATTCTACAGCATCATCTACTGCTAATTCTTCTTTTACAAAGATGTATTCTTTATTATATTCTGGATATTTAGAAATCATAATAGATTCACTATCTTTTACTGGTAACATTTTATAGATTTCTTCTGTTACAAATGGCATAAATGGATGTAGTATTTTTAAAATTCCTGTTAAAATATAGCATAATGTTGATTTGGTACTTTCTTCATCAAGAGTATATTTTGCCATTTCAATGTAGTAATCACAGAAAACATTCCATACAAATTCATAGATTTCACTACCTGCTAAATTGAATTCATATTTTTCGATATGTCTAGAGGTAGAGTTTAGTACTTTTTCAAATTTAGTTAATATCCATTTATCTTCATTTTTTAAGTTTTCTAATTTGATTTCTTTTAAGTCTTCAATATTCATTAATACAAATCTAGAAGCATTCCAAATTTTATTAATAAAGTTCCAAGTAGCTTTTAATTTATCTTCATCAAATCGAATATCAGTTCCTAAGGTAATATCGGTTGTTAGGTAAAAACGAAGAGCATCTGCCCCATATTTTTCACACATATCCATAGGGTCTATTCCATTTCCTAAGGATTTAGACATTTTACTTCCATCTTTTGCACGTACTAGTCCATGAATTAAAACGTCTTTAAATGGTCTTACCCCATTCATTTTTAGGGATTGGAAAGTCATTCGATTAACCCAGAATGGAATGATATCATATCCTGTAACTAATACATTGGTTGGGAAATATCTTTTCATTAAGTCTGTCTTTTCTGGCCAACCTAATGTTGAGAATGGCCATAATGCAGATGAGAACCATGTATCTAATACATCTTCATCTTGTACCCATCCTTCTTCTTTAGGAGCTTCTTCTCCTACATATACTTGATCATCTTTATACCAAGCGGGAATTCTATGTCCCCACCAAAGTTGTCTAGAAATACACCAATCATAGGTAATTTCCATCCAGTGATTCATTGTTTTTTCGTAATACTCTGGTACAAAGTTTACTTTAGTGTCTTTATTCTTTTGATTTTCTAGAACTTTATCTGCTAGCCCTCTCATCTTAACAAACCATTGTTTGGATAGGTATGGTTCAACAATTGCATCTGTTCTTTCACTATGTCCTACAGAGTGAGTCATCTTCTCTATTCGAATTAATAAGTCTTCTTTTTCTAAGTCTTTTAATAATTCTTCTCTACATTTTTCACGACTCATTCCGCAGTATTTTCCTGCATTCTCATTCATAGTTGCATCTTTATTCATAACAACTATTTTTTCTAGATTATGACGTTGTCCTACTTCAAAATCGTTAGGATCATGTGCTGGTGTAATTTTAACAACTCCTGTACCAAAGGTAGGGTCAGCATGTTCATCTCCAACAATTGGAATTTTTTTATTAACGATTGGTAAGATTACATTTTTACCAATTAAATGCTTATATCTATCATCATCTGGGTTAACTGCAACAGCTGTATCTCCAAATAATGTTTCTGGACGAGTGGTTGCTACATCTAGATATTCTTCACTATCTTCTAATTTGTATTTTAAGTGATAGAAAGCTCCTTCAATATCTTTATAGATAACTTCTTCATTCGATAGAGCAGTTTGAGCAACAGGATCCCAGTTAATAATTCGTTCTCCACGGTAGATTAATCCTTCGTTGTAGTAATTTACAAAACACTTTATTACTGCTTTATTTAGTCCTTCATCTAAGGTAAATCTTTGTTTGGTATAATCAACAGATAATCCTAATTTAGCCCATTGACTTTTAATGTTATCACCAAATTCATGTGTCCAATCCCAACAAGCATTCAAGAAGTTTTCTCTTCCATATTTATATTTATCAATTCCTTTTTCTTTTAGTCTTTTTACGACTTTAGATTCTGTTGCGATTGCGGCATGGTCCATTCCAGGAAGCCATAGACAATCATATCCATTCATTCTTTTATAACGAATTAATACATCTTGTATTGCTGTATCTAGAGCGTGCCCTATATGTAGTTTTCCTGTTACATTAGGTGGTGGAATAACGATACAGTATGGTGTTTTATCACTTGTTGGATCACACTTAAAATACCCATTACTTTCCCACTCTTCATATTTTCCTTTTTCTACTTCTAAATGATTATATTTCTTATCTAACATATTTTTCTTCCTTTCTTTATTTGTTGTTTTAATCTCAGTAACACTAGACTCGTACATAATGACCTTTTAATACATATTTCATAATTAGCCTCCTAAAACAAAAAAGATGATACCTAAAGGACGAACAATCATTGCCCGCGGTACCACCTTCTTTTATATCTTTTATAGATATCTTAAAACGTTAACGGAAATTACCGGAATTTCTTACTACGATTTCAGAAATTCTGCTCCTCTGCTACCTTCTGTAATAATTCTTATTCATTCTCACCAACCATGAACTCTCTTAAAAGTCCTCTTACATACTCCTCAGATTCCTCGCATCTATTTGCTATTATACGATAAAATATTATGAATTTTAATAATTTATGATGATATTTTCAATATTTACTAAGTTATTATCTTCATCAAACTCTAATTTAAAGATTTCTGGAGCATCTAATTTTCTATCAAAAAATAATTTATCTTTATATTCAAAAGTAATTCTTTGTTTTTCATCAACACTTATAAATTTTAAATGCCTCATCAAGTAGAAAGTAATTACATATCCATGAGTAAATATTGCTACTCTTTTATTTTTATGTTGATTTAGGATTTCACTCATAAAGTCTTCTACACGACTTCTTACCTCTTTTTGACTTTCTCCCCCTACTGTTTTAAAGTTCTCATCTAAGTATTGTCTTACAAACCAATCTGGATATTTATCTACATTTGGTATTCCAATTCTTCTTTCATCTATTCTATCATCGATAGTTACTGGTAAGTCTTGTTTATCCATTATGTATTTTGCTGTTTGTAAAGTTCTCGGACAGTTACTTGTATAGATAGCATCTAAATTTTCTAACTCTTTTAAGGTAGTTAAATATTTCGCTCTTTCTTCTCCTTCGATACTTAAGATATCTTTTTCTGCAATTTGCTGAATAGTATCCTCTGTTTTTCTTGCTTTAATCTTTTCTTTATCAAATCGTATAGAATGTCTTATGAAATATACTGTTGTCATATACTCCTCCTAGTGTTAATTAGTTTTTTTATTTTTTTTAGATAGAAAGGCAAAGATGAATCCTAAAAATAGATAAATATAGGAAATGATTTGTAATATTTCAAAAGTAGATGATATGATTAATCGAATCACTTTTGAAAAAGAGGTATTGATGATGGTAAAACTCTCTATTCCTGAATTTACTTTGATGTAATAAGTTCCAAATAGTAATAAGAAGCTGGTTGTAAGAAGTGGAACAGATATTTTTAAAAATATTTTTTTTCTTCTAAGGAATAACCATAATCCTAATAGAATTCCTAATCCAATGATTATACTATTCAAGTAGTTATTTATCTTTGGTATTATGTTGCCTATTTTTAGGATAATTGGAGAAAATAATTTTCCCATCGCAAATTCATCCTTGTAGATTTGCATTATACTATTTACAAAGTCATCTAGCCCTTTTTCTTGTTCTATAATAAAGTTTTTTTCTGCTAAATCTTTAGTTATATTTTCTCGTAATTTTTCTTCTAATTGTTGTAATTCTAGTTCTTTTTTCTTTCCTTGATAAAGAATATCTAGTAGTTCTTTAGTACTTTTTTTTATATCTTGTATGGTAAAGGTATCCGTGATTACTTTTTTATTGATTCCTGATGAAATCATACTATTTTTCATTTTTTCTTGAATATCTTCTAATCCTTCTTGATATTGTTTTTCACTTATTTTTTGATAGGTGTATTCTTCCTTTAGTATAGTCATTTTACATACTAAGAGTGATGTAAATAGAAAAACTAGAATGGATAAGAAGAAAATCTCTAGGTAATGACCGAGTAATTTTATTTTATTCAACAAAATCACCTACTAACTTTAAGTAAGCAACAAATCTATCATCTACATACCAAACATTATCTACTGGATAACAAGTATATAGCATTAAGATTTCTTCTTCCTCTTGTATTGGAAATTTACTGTTATCTCGGTAATCTACAATATCTGTTTTATACACTTCATAAGTAAATGTTCCATAAATGGTTTCTATGGTTGCTTGATCTCCTATTTTTATTTGTGGCAAGTTATAAAAAAGTCCATGACTATTATGGGCTGCTAGTATAATACTACCTCCCTCTCCTGGAAAATAGCTTCCTGCATAGTGACCTGCCCCATCTTTTAATTGTTCTGGAAAATCCCCATGATATACTGGTAATTCCACTTCAATACTAGGTATTTTTAGGGTTGCATATCTACTTCCCCAACTAGGTCTACTTGTTAATTTTTTCTTAATAGAATCAAATCTTACATTATCATTACTACCTATTTCGTTGCCTACGGATAAAGTATTTATCATGGATAAATACTTATCAATTTTATCACCTACTCCTAATGTTAGAAGAAAGATAATAAAAGAAGTAAAGAAAAAAGCAATAATTAAGTTTTTAATTATTGCCTTTATTCTATTTTTACTATTAGGCTTTTCTGATTCTGTATACAAGTAAACCTGCTCCTAATAAAGATACAACTCCAGCAACATATAATAGGCTTACTGATCCAGTATTTTTAGCAATGATTTCTCCATTTTCAGTAAATTGTATTTTTCTAAATGTTTTACTAGGATCATCATAGTATTTTAAATCTACTACACCATTTCCTTCTACTGTAACTTTTACTTTTGTATTGGCAGAAACGTTAGAAGCAACTGTTTTTACTTCTGCATAAGCTTTTTGTCTCATTTCTTTTGCATTAGTTATATTTTTTGTTTGAGCTACACTATATAGGTAATCTATTTGATCAGCTATATATTGACAATCAGCTTCTGATACATTGAAAGCATCTAAATAATCATTAAGTAATTTAATGTAGTTAGCTGGTACATCAGCTTTTACTCCATTTACATAATAATCTTGACTAGCTTTTGCCTTTAAATCAGCTTCTGACATAGCGTATACATTTGTAACTCCTGCTAATGTTACAACTGCTAATAGTAAAATAACAAATAAATTTTTTTTCATACCTTTTCCTCCTTGCTTAACACATTTCATTCTACACTAATTTTTTTTTGATTTCAAGTAATTCGTGTAAATTTGATTCATTTTTATTATATGCAAACATTGTTTATTATTTCTCGATACTCTTTAATACATTTTTCTAAGCTTTCGATACTTACATGCTCATCAATTTCATGAGCTGTTACTGGCCCTACTCCTAGAATTATTCGTTTTTTATCTTTAATAAAAGATGCTTCTGTCATAAATCCAGCTGATGCTTTTTCTTTTATAAATTCTACATCATTATCAAATGGTTCAATATCAAATCCTACTTCATATCTACCATAATTATTATTACATAACTCTGTTAATTTTTCTTTTATCATTTCGATATGTTTATTATCTACTACTCTAAAATCTATATAACTAGAGCATTCTTTTGCAACTGAGTTAAAAGCACTTCCTCCATTAAATAAACCTATATTCATTGTTGTATATGGTACTTCATATAATTCATTTCTTTGTACTTTTATAGTTTCCTGATAATAATCTTCTAATTCGGTAAGAATCTTCATCATAGACGATATAGCACTTCTTCCTTTATCTGGCGTACTAGAATGTACTTTGATTCCATCTGTATGAATATTTACAGTAAATAGTCCTTTACAAGCAGTCATTGCTACGTTATTAGTAGGTTCTCCAATAATCATATATTCTGGAAATTCTTCTAAACTTGCTACAATATCTTTAATTCCTTGTAGACCATTTTCTTCATTATAAGTAATGTATACTTTGATTCCATATTGTAAGCTTTTTAAATCTATTTTTTGTAGTGCATATAAAAAACTTGCTATTCCTCCTTTCATATCTACACTACCTAATCCATATAAATAGCCATCTTTTTCTGTCAATTCAAAAGGATTTGTCTTCCATCCATCAATATATTCTACGGTATCAGCATGTCCTACAAATCCTAATTTTGGATGATCCCCGTAACGCATTATTAAATATTTTTCTTTTTTTTCTGTTATAAATCCTAATTCTTTTAAAAAAGACTCTACAAAGTCAAATAATTTATTATTATCTTTATCAGCTACGGTATTAATAGCCACTAATTTTTCTAATATTTCTTTTATTTCCATAATAACTCCTATATTATTCTATGATACCAATATATGGTAAATTTCTATAATCTTCATCTAAGTCTAAGCCATAACCTACTATAAATTTATCTTCTATAGTAAAGCCGCTATAATCCGGTTCTAATTCTACTACTCTTCTTTCTTTTTTATCTATTAAGGTACATATTTTCAAACTTTTTGGATTTTTGGTTAGTAGATATTCTTTTAAGTAATTTAATGTTCTTCCTGTATCGATAATATCTTCTACGATGATTACATCTTTTCCTTCTATTGAGGATGTAATATCTTTATTTAGTTGAATAGTTCCTGTACTTTCCATTCCTTCATAACTAGATACTTCAATAAATTCGAGATGTACATTTTCTTTTATTTTTAAGGCTAGGTTAATTGCAAATACACTTGCTCCTTTTAGGACACAGATAAAGTAGATATCTTTTCCTTGATAGTCTTTACTGATTTGTTCTGCTAGCTCATATTCTTTCGTTTGTATTTTTTCATGACTTATATATTCTTTTATTTGATGTTTTTCCATACTTACCTCCATTTTTTTATTCATTATACATGATTTTGTATCTAACTACTAGTATTTTTATAAATGATATATTTTTTCTTCTGTATCATCTAGTTCTATTTCTTTTTTTTCTAGATATTCTATAAAGGTAGATAGTTCTTCTTCATTCATGGATTCTATATATTCTTGTGTAATAGCTACTTTATATTGTGGATGTAGATAGGATGGAAAAGCGTTTAAGGATACGGCTGTTCCAAAGGAAGTTACAAGGCATCCTGCTGTATCGGATAGAGAGTACTCTTCATTATTCATTGTTTTAAATCCAGCTTCTACTGTTGCACTTCCTGACAACATTCCCATCGTTGGTAAGGTACTAACGGAGCTTCCTAATGAGCCCATTGATAGGAAAGCATCAGAAAATAAGTTGTTGAAATAGTCAAAAAAATTCATATCTTAGTTCGTTCCTTTCTTTATGTATGTTTTTTGAGGATGGATGGTTTGCTTTTGTTTTTCTTGTAGCTTTTTTGCATATTCTAATAATTGTTTTGCTTCTTGTTTTGTTTTTATATTTTCTACTACTTGTTGAATACTCGGTAACTGTTCTTGTTTATAAATTGCTTCTGCTACTGGATTCATTCCAGCACTCAATATTTTTATATTTTCTTCCTGTGTTTTTTGTTGTTTTCTTGTAAAATAGCTTTGTATCTTCTTATTTTGAAATCTACAAAGATTGTAGTTTTGTAAATTGATACATTGGAAGTTAACAAAGAAACTAATTGCTTCATAGCTAAGAATTCCTGCTATTAGATAAGAATTTAAATTTGGAAAAAAGATAGCTAGTCCTATGGTAATAAGAGATACTACTATATTTTTTATCATTCCTTTTTGATGAAGTTTTTTATTTCTTTTTAAGTAAGTTATAAACTTTATTGGATAATTAGCATCATAATGATAATTTCTATTTTTCTTTGTATGTAATTCTTTTCGAAAGGCCAGTTTTTCTTTTTGATATTCTATTCGTAATGCTTTTTCATTTTCTACTTTTCCTTTTCTTACTATTTTTTGATATTTTTTATCTAGTTGTTTTTCATACCATTCGCCTATATTAGGAAAATACTTATCTATGATTTTATATTTTAATTTTTCTACTTGAAATACAACTTTTTGAAAAACTTCGGCTCCTAATAATCGATAGATTTTTCGTTTTTGTTCTTCCTTCATGCAATCCTCTTCCCTACTGATTGCCCTTACTGTAACACGTTTTATTCTTCTAGTCAATTGAGGAAAAAGAAAAATTCTAAGATTTATCTTAGAACTTTTAATCTACTGTTAATGTGATAGAGTTACTTACTCCATTTGCTGCTGTTACGGTAATCACAGCTGTACCTTTAGAATGAGTAAATAGAATACCGTTATTTACTGTAATTACTTCTTCATTATTACTTGTCCAAGTAAGAGAGTTAGCAACTTTTGCAGTCCATGGCATGATTACTACATCTATTTTTCTTACTTCATTTGGATGAAGATTAGATGGAACAGTTGGAAAAGAGATGCTTTCTACTTCATTAACTGCTTCTACTTTTACTTTACAAGTAGCGGTTTTACTTCCAACAAAAGCAGTAATTTCTACTTCTCCGGCTGCTACTCCTACTACTTCTCCATCGGAACTAATGGAAGCAATTTTATAGCAGTTTATAGTAGAGCAAGCAAAGCTTACTTTTGTAGATTCTGTTGTATTAGTTGGAGAAATACTAGCAAGTAATTTAAATTTTTCTCCTACTTTGATTGTTTTTTCTCTATAGTTTAAGTCTACTTTTTCTATTGGTATGATAGTTGGCTTATTCTCTTCTTTCGGATGAGTTTCCTCTACTGGTAATTTTTCTTCTACTTTTTTATTTTTAACAGTTACTAAAAAAACTTCTTTTAAATACTTAGAGGAAACTGTTATTTCAGCTGTCCCTTGCCCTATTGCTTTTATATTTCCATATTTATCTACGCTTACCACTTTAGAATTTAAAGAAGTATAATTTAATGTCTCTGTTGTATTGGTAGGTGTTACTTGGACTTGAATGGTTGCTTTATCTCCTACGTATAAATTAGTTATATATTCTTTTAAATAAATATCGGTAATTGGAATATTTTCTTCTTCTACTCTTACAAAGCAAGTAGTAGATTTTCCATTAGAAGTTGTAACTGTAATATCTGCACTTCCTTTAGAATGAGCTATTACTTTACCGTTTTTATCTACAGTTACTACTTTTTCATTAGAGGATGTCCATATTAAGTTGTTTGTAGTAATTGATTCTGGATAGACTTTTGCAACTAATTCTTTTTCTTCCCCTACTTTTAAATCGATGGAAGATTTATTTAGACTAACTCTTGTAATTTTATCTTCTTCGGATAATACTTTTATTTTATAAGTTGCAGACTTTCCTGCAAAGGTAACAGTAATTTCTACTTCTCCGGCTGCAACTCCTTTTATGGTACCGTTTTTGTCGATGGTTGCTACTTTTTCATTTGAGCTTTTAAAGGTAGCATTGGTATTATTAATAGTTGTATAAACGGTTGCACTCTTCCATCCAGAGTTTTGAATACCAAAGGATTTAATTGTGTAACTTTCTCCTATATTTAAGGTTCTATTTATTGTCTTTAAATCTTGTATTACGATATTTTTTAAGTATTTTGTATCATATTTTACAAATTCATTTGTCTTTTTAATACTACCAGTCATTATGGTTGTATTAGTTGCTTTCTTACTAGAGAAAACTTGTACCCAATACATCATTCCATTTTCTGTTGTGTAAGAGCCTACTCCAATAGACTTATAATAGGAGTTTAAAATATTTTCTCTATGCCCAGTAGAGTCCATCCAATCATCGACTGTATCTTTAGCAGTTGGAAGACCAGCTGCGATATTTTCTCCATCTACTTTTAAAGTATCTTTTATATTGTTCCCATCTGGTCTTGTATGGGAAAAGTATAGGGCAATTTCTTTTGCTCTTTCATTGGCTTTTTGTGTTAATTCATAGTCCATTGTAAGAGAATTAACTCCTACTTTTGCTCTTTCTT
>CAMUZJ010000036.1 GCA_947165195.1 uncultured Bacillota bacterium | reverse complement strand
TAAAATTAAGTATAAATATCAATAATAAAGTCATAAATATTTTCTATTTATTTATGGCTTTTTTCTATCTTATGATAAAATAAAGTATTGTTAGGAGGTGAGAGATTGGTAGTAGGAGTTTTAGTAGAATTGTCAAATAAAAATATAGATAAGATATTTGATTATCATGTACCTGATCATTTAAAAGAATTCATAAAAATAGGAATCAGAGTAGAAGTACCATTTGGAAGACAAGTATTAGATGGATTTGTATTAGAAATAAAAGATACATCAGAGATAGAGTTAAAAGACATAATAAAAGTAAAAGATACAGATATAGTATTAAATAAAGAATTATTAGAATTAGGAAAAAGCTTAAGTTATGATACACTATCTACTTTAATTAGTTGCTATCAAGTAATGCTTCCTAAAGCTTTAAAAGCCAAAATCAATGGAAAAAGTATGGTAAAATACGATACTTTTTATAAATTAAATAATATATCCATTACCGATATTTCTTTTAACGAAAAGCAAAGACAAATGATTGATTTATGTCTTGAAAAAGGATTAGTAAAAAGAGAAGAACTAGTAAATATATCCGTTAGTAGCTTAAATACTTTATTAAAAAAAGAAATACTAGTAAAGGTAGAAAAAGAACATTACCGACTAGAATACTCTAGTAAATTAGTAGAAAAAAAAGAATTAACGTTAGACCAAAGAAGAGTAGTAGAAGAAGTAAGAAACTCGAATGATTTCATCTATTTACTATATGGAGTAACTGGTAGTGGGAAAACAGAAGTATACATGGAACTAATTGAAGAACAGCTATCTCTTGGAAAAACTAGTATTGTACTAGTACCTGAAATTAGCTTGACTCCTCAAATGGTAAGTCGATTCCAGAGTCGTTTTGGAAATAAAATAGCAGCTCTACATTCTGCTTTAAGTGATGGAGAAAAATACGATGAATGGAGAAGAATTGCTAGAGGAGAAGCATTGATAGTAATAGGAGCTAGAAGTGCTATTTTTGCACCACTTCAAAATATCGGAATCATTATTATCGATGAAGAGCATAGCAACTCTTATAAACAAAGTGATTCTAATCCTAGATATAGTGCGATAGATATAGCAATAAAAAGATGTAAATACCACTCTTGTAAATTAATACTAGGAAGTGCTACTCCAAGGTTGGAAAGTTTTGCAAGAGCAAGAAAAGGGGTATATCACTTACTAGAATTACCAAATAGAGTAAATGGAAAAGCTCTTCCAAAAATTACCATTATTGATTTAGGAAAAGAACTAGGAAAAAGTATGGGGCACTTTTCAAGACCATTAATAAATGCAATAAAGAGTCGAATAGAAAAGGATGAACAAGTTATCCTATTTCTAAATAGAAGAGGATACTCCTCCTTTATCACCTGTAAAAACTGTGGTTATACTTATAAATGTCCCAATTGTGATATTACTCTAACTTACCATAAAAGTAGTAATACCTTGCGTTGTCACTATTGTGGATATGGAACAGGAAAATATAATATATGTCCATCTTGCCATGAAGAGTCTATTCATGATTTGGGATTTGGAACAGAAAAAATAGAAGAAGAATTAAAAAAAATAGTCGATTGTAGAATCCTTAGAATGGACTATGATACTACCAGTAAAAAAGGATCTCACGAGAAGATGATAGAAGCCTTTAAAAATCATGAATATGATATCTTATTAGGTACCCAAATAGTTGCCAAAGGACTAGACTTTAAAGACGTTACCCTAGTGGGAGTAATCAATGCCGATACAGGACTTAATATTCCAGACTTTCGTAGTAGTGAAAATACCTTCTCCTTACTCAATCAAGTAGCAGGTAGAAGTGGTAGAAGTGAAAAACAAGGAGAAGTTATTATTCAAACATTTAATAAAGACCACTACGCTATAAAATATGCCTCCTTTCATAATTACTTAGGATTTTATAAAGAAGAAATGGATATACGTAAAAAACTAAAATATCCACCATATTACTACCTATGCTATATCCGGATGAGTGGAAAAGAAGCAGAATATCTTCTACTAGAATCCGGAAAAATAAAAAGAAGTCTAGATAGAAACTTAGAAAATACGATTATCTTAGGGCCAACACCATGTATTATGCATAAAATCAATAATATCTATCGCTATGGAATTCTTATAAAATATAAAAAAAGTGATAACTTAAGAAATATATTAGAAAAAATACAAGACCACTATAAAAATAATTCCAAAATAAAAATAGATATTGATTTTAATCCTAGTCAAATTCTATAAAATATGATATTCTTGAAATAAGAATAGAGGTGAATGATTATGGCCTTTTTTGATGACTCATTTATGAAAAATAATAATGATCCAGAAGATGTAATTAATGATTTACAAAATAATAATTCAGTACCAAAAGCAAATAACAATATAACAACAGAATCTAATTTTGAAAAAGAATTAGAAATCAATAAAAACAATCGAGAAGAATATGAAGATTTAATGAGAAAGTCTCAATCAAGTAGTGATATGTACTTTGATAAAAATAATATCTTTATAAAAATAATATTACTAATATTATTTGTCGTTATAGTAGTAGGTATTATTTACTATATAAACTTATTTATAAATAAAATGTAGTGGTGGTGATTTAGTTGTTAGACAGTATCTTAAAAAAAGACTTTGTTGTAGAATTAATAGAACAAATTGTTAATAATCCAAAATACTACAATAAAAAACATAAATATGATACCAATTTCAACTATGTATTACATGAAGAAGTATTAATTCTTTTTTATAGTTCTTTATATAAATATAAAATTATTATTGAAGAAGAAAGCTATTTAAAAGAATACGTAAATCTAGTAGAAGGCTTATTAAAAAGATTAAATACAATAGAAGATATAGAACAAGGAGTCTCTAATATAATAGGAAAACTAGTCGCAAGAAAATTACATATTCTAGATATCAATCAAGGAAACTCTAAACAAGATATATTTAATTATATTCATCTAAAATATATACAAAATGGTTACTATACTAGAGGAATAAGTAGAAAAGATTATAAAAATATTAAACAAAAAGGACTAGTAAAAGATATCTATTTAGAAGAAGTAAATAAATTAAAAGTATTATCTGATAAATATCATTTAAATTTATTTCATAATTATCATGATAATATACTATTAAATACTAATATAAAATTTGCCTGCTTATATTCCATTAATAGTCCAATCTATTTATATAATTTATTAATAGATAATAAGAAAATAGATGATAATAGTCAAGTTGCCTATTATTTAAAAGATTATGATAAAGCGATTAATTTATTAAATAAGAAATTAGCTAATTCTAATATCAATGAGAAAGATAAACAAGAAGTTGTCATATTATTTAATAAACTATGGAGTTATTATCATATAGGAGAAAATAATATTTATTTAGTACTTGTAAAAAGAGAAAAGCTAGATAAGGAAATTTCAGAAATAAAATATAATAAAGAATTTGATTTTTATGAAAATTTATATAAGATATTTTCAACGGATAATTCTTATCAATTAAGTACTTCGTTAAATCTTGCAGATTTAGAATTTATAGAGTTTCCAAGTCCAAATACTTATATTCGAAAAGTAAAAAAGAAAAATAAAAAGAAAAAAGTAGAATTAGTACAGGATGGATTTCGTTTTGATAATAAATATGGAAAAGCATCTATTTGTATGATTCTAGGAGCAATTTTAATTATAATAGGAGTTTTATTAACAATAATTGGTTAGGGGGAGAAATTTATGAAAGTTGTTTTTATGGGAACACCAGATTTTGCAGTTCCTATTTTAGAAGGATTAATAGAAAATTATGAAGTAGTAGGAGTGGTTAGTCAACCAGATAAAAGGGTAGGTAGACATCAAGAAATAGTACCTACTCCTATCAAAAAGAAAGCACAAGAGAATAATATCTTAGTACTACAACCAGAAAAAATAAAAAAAGATTATGAAAAAATAATCGAATTAAATCCAGATATGATTGTCACTTGTGCTTATGGGCAAATTATACCAAAAGAATTACTAGATTATCCAAAACTAGGATGTATTAATGTCCATGCTTCTCTCTTACCTAAATTAAGAGGAGGAGCACCAATTCATAGAGCAATACTAGAAGACTATCAAAAAACAGGTGTTACTATCATGTATATGGATGTTGGAATGGATACGGGAGATATCATCTCTTATAAAGAAACTAAAATATTAGATGAAGATAATTTAGAAAGCCTACATGACAGGTTAAGTATGATGGGAAAAGAACTATTATTAGAAACAATACCATCTATTATAGATGGAACAAACGTAAGAATGAAACAGAATGAAGATGAAGTAACTTACGGATATAACATTAAAAGAGAAGAAGAACATCTTGACTTTACAAAAACAACAAGAGAAATATTTAATCAGATTAGAGGACTATCTCCAGTACCTGCTAGTTATGCAATACTAGATTCTAGTGAAATCAAAATATATTCCGCTAGAATAGGAGATAAAACATATAAAGATAAACAATGTGGAGAAATATGTACTATCTATAAAGATGGAATAGGAGTTTCTACCAAAGATGGAGAGATTATCATAACTTCTATAAAACCTGCAGGAAAAAAGAAAATGAAGGTATCAGACTATTTAAACGGAAAAAGGAATGATTCCTTAATAGGAAAGGTGTTATATTAGATGAAAGTAATCAAGGAAATAATTCAAAATCTAGAAAGTTTATTAAAATTTAGAAAAACCCCAAAAGGAAAAATGATATTTTTCTTTGGCTTTTACTTACTATTTTTTATCGCAATAGCTATTTTTTCTAGAACATTAGATACTGGAGTAGAAAATAGATCCAACCAACAACAAAGTAATATTGATTCTAAATATATTAGTATTGCATCTAAAAATGGAAATAACTATGCATATCGATATAGTATAGAAATTGATAATGAATATTATAATTTTGATGGTGTAAAAAATGGGAATAAAGAATTATTTTCTTATACGTATGATAATCAAATAACACAATATTATAAAGAAAAAATTACTTATTATACAAAACAAAATAATAATTGGATTGATTCGATAAATCCCAATATCAATTTAACTATCATAGATAACTTTGATAAAATCTTAAAAGAAGCAACTTATAACTATAAAACAGAATATGAAAATGGAAAAGTAGTTTTCAATTATCAAGTAACGAATGATACAATAAGAAAATATTTAAATATGGAATTATCGAATAGAGAAGAAAGTCTTAATGACATTTATATTGTCATGAATAATGATAGAATAGATTCTATTGAATGGAATTTGACAAGCTACTGTATAGAAAGTAGAAAATGTCTCGATTCTATGAATATTACGATGGATTATAGAAATTTTGGAATGGAAAAAGAAATAGTGATTCCAATGAACTAATTTGTGATATGATATTAAGTATTTAGCAGTAGGGGTGAGTCACTTTGAAAAATATATATGGATTTAGTTTAAAAGATTTAGAAAATTATTTTATAGAGATTGGTTCTAAGAAGTTCCATGCCAAACAACTTTATGATTGGCTTTATATCAAAAAAATAGAACACCTGAAAGAAGCTTCCAATATTAGTAAACCATTATTAAGTAAAATAGAAAATGATTTTACAACAAAGAGATTAAAAATTGTAGAAGTACAAAAAGAGGAAGATGTTAGAAAGTATTTATTTGAATTAGAAGATGGAGAACATATTGAAGCTGTTTTAATGATTCATGATTTTGGACATAGTGTTTGTGTTTCAAGTCAAGTAGGCTGTAATATGGGGTGCCGTTTTTGTGAATCTGGAAGAAGAAAAAAAGTACGCAACTTAGAAACGTATGAAATGGTTCTACAAGTATTGATGATTGAAAAGGATTTGAAAGAGAGAGTTTCTCATGTTGTTGTGATGGGAATTGGAGAACCATTTGATAACTATGATAACGTAATGAAATTCTTTACCATCTTAAATGAGCCTTTTGGATTAGCAATAGGAGCAAGACATTTAACCGTATCTACTTGTGGAATAGTACCTAAAATTAAAGAATTTTCAAACTTTCCACTACAAGTAAACCTAGCAGTTAGTCTTCATGCTCCCAATAATGAAATAAGAAACAAAATTATGCCTATTAATAAAGTTTATCCAATAGAAATATTATTTAGAGCATTAAAAGAATATTATAAAAAGACAAATAGAAGGCTTACTTTTGAATATGTTTTATTAGAAGGAATCAATGATTCTACAGAATGTGCAGAAGAATTAGCAAAGTTAGTAAAAGGGCTAAATTGTTATATTAACATTATTCCTTATAATGAAACGAATAATTTAAATTTAAAAAGAACAAATGTTGTTCAAATAATGAGATTTTATGATATACTTAAAAAGAATAATATCACAGTTACTATACGAAAAGAGTTCGGCAGAAAAATAAGCGCTGCTTGTGGACAACTTAGAAGTAAGAAGGAGGAACTATGAAATCTTTTTATTTGACAGATGCTGGCAAAGTTCGAGATCATAACGAAGATAGTGTCATAATTATTAAAAATACAGAAGATAATTACTTACTAGCAATCGCAGATGGAATGGGTGGTCATTCTGCAGGAGAAGTAGCTAGTTCAATAGCCATAGGATATCTAGGAAAGCATTTTAAAGAAACTTTTATGAATATGAATAAAGTAGATGCTGTAAATTGGATAAAAGATTCCTATGATGAAATTAATACATTAATTTTTCAACACGAGAAAACACATCCAGAAAGCAGAGGAATGGGCACAACCTTAGTAATGGCTATTTTAACCAATGACTATTTATTATTTGGTAATGTAGGAGACTCAAGTGGATTTGTACTAATGGATGAGAAATTACATAAAGTAACCTATGATCATACCCTAGTAAATTTATTAGTAAGTGCAGGAGAACTGACCAAAGAAGAAGCTAGTGTACATCCAAAGAAAAATGTATTAATGAAAGCATTAGGAGCAGAATTAGATGTAGATGTAGATATATTTGACTGTGATATGGATATAACAGATATATTACTATGCAGTGATGGTCTTACCAATATGTTGGATAAAGATCAAATAGAAAGAGTTCTATTAGGGGAAGGTACTGTTTCTGAAAAAGTAGAAAAACTGATAAGAAAAGCAAACAATAGGGGTGGAACAGACAATATTTCGGTTGCATATTTAGCAAGATACGAAAGTGGTGAAGATAAGTGATAACAAAGGGGCAAAAAATTAATGATCGTTATGAAATAATACGTTCGATTGGTGAAGGTGGAATGGCGAATGTCTATTTAGGATATGATACAATTCTAGATAGAAATGTAGCTATTAAAGTCTTAAGAGGAGATTTATCCAATGATGAGAAGTTTGTAAGACGTTTCCAAAGAGAAGCGTTATCCGCATCCTCTCTTGCACATCCAAATATTGTAGAAATGTATGATGTTGGAGAAGATGATGGCCTATATTATATAGTAATGGAGTATATTGAGGGAAAAACTCTAAAACAATTATTAAAAAAACGTGGAACATTAACCATATCAGAAGCAATTGATATTATGTTGCAGTTAACAGAAGGAATGGCTCATGCTCATGATTCATACATTATTCATAGAGATTTAAAACCTCAAAATATTATGATTAAAGATGATGGACAAATCAAAATAACAGATTTTGGTATTGCTATGGCATTGAATGCTACTCAATTAACACAGACCAACTCTGTGATGGGTTCTGTTCATTACTTACCACCAGAACAAGCTAGTGGAAAAGGATCAACTATTAAAAGCGATATCTATTCTATGGGAATTATATTCTATGAATTATTAAGTGGTAGTCTACCTTTTAGGGGAGATAATGCTGTTGAGATAGCTTTAAAACATATGAGAGACCCACTTCCTAGCTTAAGAGATACAAATCCAGCTATTCCACAAAGTATTGAAAACATCATTAAAAGAGCAACTGCTAAAAATCCTAAAAATAGATATGATGATGTAAGAAGTATGCATCAAGATTTATTAACGGCCTTAGATGATGAGAGAATGGATGAAGCTCCTTATGAATATAAATATCCAGAACATGAAGAAAGTAAAAAACAAGTAAAACAAGAAGTAATTAAAGAAGAAGAACTAATAGAAGATACCAGAGTATCTGAATCCGAGGTAGAGGAAAAAGAAGAAGAATTATTTGAAGAAAAACAAGATAAAAAAAGTAAAATAGCTATTATTATCTTATCTGTTATAGCGTTTATTATCATTCTTGTCTTCTTATTTATAGTTTTCGTTTTACCAGCACTTTCAAGTAAAGAAACGATAGTACCAGACTGTAGCGGATTAAAGGTTAGTAAATGTCAAACAGCGTTAGAAGCATCAGGATTTAAAGTAGATAGTAAAGTAGAATCTATTCCAAGTGATAGTGTTGATAAAAATAGAGTTGTTAAGACTTCTCCAGCAGGTGGTAAAAAAGCCAAATCTGGTGCCACCGTTACAATTTATAAATCTAGTGGAGAAGAAACAATAACTTTAGAAGATTATACAGGAAAGAACTATATTGAAATTAGAACCATTTTAACAACCCAATATGGATTAAAAGTGAGAGTAGAGAAAAAGTCGGTTCCTGATACTTCTAAAGATTATGATGAACAAGAAATTATAGGACAATCTCTAGCATCTGGAAGTGAAGTAAAATCAGGAGATTCAATCGTATTATATATTCCTGATTTAGTAGATACTTTCCCAGATATGAATGAAAGTGGTTGGGGATTAGAAGATGCAGAAGCATTTTGTAATAAATATGGAATAAAATTAAATGTTCAAGAACAAGAAACATCTGCCTATGCAGAAGGAAAAATAATTTCACAATCTAGAGCAGCAGGAAGTCCAATTGTAAAAGGACAAATCTTAACGATAACGGTCGCTATACCACCTAAGAAAAAAGAAGATTCAAAACAAGCAACTAAAGAAGATGAAGAAGAAGAAATAGTGCAAAACGACAAATCAAAAGATACTGAAAAAGAAACTGCAAAAGATACACAACAAGAAAATACTTCTTCAGAAGATAAGTCAAATAAAACAAATTAGGGGGATTTATGCAAGGACAAATAATCAAAATAATCAGTGATTTACACATTGTAAAATCAAATAATGAAACTTATCCTTGTAAACCCCGTGGTATCTTTAGAAAAGAACATATTACTCCATTAGTCGGGGATTATGTTCTTTTTCATAAAGAAAAAAAAATAATTGAAAAAGTATTGCCGCGGAGGAATGAGTTTCAAAGACCAAAAGTAAGTAATGTTGATCAAGCTTTTATAGTAACTAGCTTGATTCATCCAGACTTTTCACTAAATTTATTAGACAAATTATTAGTACTTATGGAAATACATAAAGTAGAGCCTATTATTACAATAACTAAAGAAGATCTAGTAGATAAAGAAGAACTAATAAAAATAAATGAAGTATTGGACTATTACAAAAAAATAGGATATAAAGTGATTTCAAATAAGGATTTAGATAGTATTAAGAAACTGATTTCTAACAAGACCTCTATCTTTATTGGACAAACAGGTGCTGGTAAATCTACTCTTTTAAATAAATTGAATCCAGGGGGATGGAATTTAGAAACAGGAGAAGTATCTTTAGCTTTAGGTCGTGGAAAACATACAACAAGAGTAGTAGAACTATTTGACTTTCTAGAAGGAAAAGTAGTAGATACTCCAGGGTTTTCAGCTTTAGACTTCTACAAAGATTCTAAAGAAAAAATAAGGGATGCTTTTATAGAGTTTAAAAAATATCCATGTCCTTTTAAAGATTGTAGTCATACCAAAGAAAAAGAATGTTTTGTAAAAGAACAAGTATTAGCGAATAATATAATGAAGAGTCGCTATGAAAACTATTTAAATTTTATTGGAGAAGAGGAAAAATATGAAAGTTAGTGCATCATTTTTAAGTAGTAAAAATATTCCAGCAGATTTACAAAAATTAGACCATACGGATGTAGATTATATACATGTTGACGTCATGGATGGAAAATTTGTATCTAATAAAACCATGCCTTTTAAAGAAATGAAAAATATTTATAAATACACATCTAAAAGATTAGAAGTCCATTTAATGGTAGAAAATCCAAAAGTATATATTCCACTTTATGCAGAGCTAAATACCGAATATATAATAATACATGTCGAAATAGAACAAGATTTAGAAGAATGTTTAAAAATGATAAGAAACTATTCTATTAAAGCTGGATTAGCTATTAAGCCTAACACTCCAGTATCCTGTTTAGTACCATATCTACCTTTTATCGATTCTATTCTTGTCATGAGTGTAGAACCTGGGAAGGGTGGACAAGAATTCATAGAAGAGTCAGAAGAAAAAATACACGAAGTAAAAAAATTATTAGAAGAGTATAAAATCAATGCTATTGTAAATGTAGATGGTGGAGTAAATGATAAAACAGTAAAAAAATGTAGAGAATGCGATATAGTAACAAGTGGTAGTTACATTACATCATCTGAAGATTTTCAAGAAAGAGTGACAAGCTTACGGTAAATATGCTATAATAAACCTATCATAGGCAAGATAGGAAAGGATGGCTAATAGATGAATAATAATAATGAAATACCTAGATTAGAAGACCAAAATAATATTAGTAATAATAGTGGTGTAGATAAATTAGGAAGTAGCAGTACTACTAATAACAATCAAACAATATTAAGAGATTATGGACAAACAGAGCCTATAGAGCAGCCAGCAATTACAAGTAACATAACGAATGTAAATTCTGTTACTCCTCCAATGGTTGCTCCACCGAAAGTAACACCACCCCCAGTTCCTACCCAACACTTAACTACTAACAATAATAAGGATGAGGAAGATAATAGAATCTTAAAACCAATTACACCTGAAGTAGAAATGTTAGAAAATCCGAATGATTTGCCTAAAAAATTAGGAGAAGAAAAAGAAGAAACT
>CAMUZJ010000035.1 GCA_947165195.1 uncultured Bacillota bacterium | reverse complement strand
AAAAAACAATTCTGATAAAAGAATTGTTTTTAAAGGAATTTAAGACTCTGTATAAGTTGCTACTCCACTAAATACATTCGATATTCCATCGATTGTAAACTCTTTATTCGTAGCCGTTGTATTTCCATCAAATGGCATAAATGGCATATTTTCATTAGTACTACCATCTGGCTTTTCTGGAGGAGTTGTTCCATTTCCATTATCTTTATCTGGTCTTTCCGGAGGTGTCGGTCTATTACCATCATCTGTAGAAGAGTCCATACCACCATTCCAAGTTGGAGGATACTGATTTTCTTCTTCTATATTACCTAAGTCATCAGGACCTCCTCCATTTCCCATTGGACCATTTCCATCCATCATACCAGTAGAACCTTTATTTGTATAAGCCAATTGTGTTCCTTTTGTATAAGATGTTATAGAAGTATAGAATCCTTTATTTTCTTCTCCTTTTACTTCTCCATCTTTATAAATATAGTAAGTTCGCTCTGTTAAGTCTTTACTACTATATACTAAATTTGTATATGTTCTATCTGTTTTATATGAAAATATTACCTCATCATTTTCATCGAGTAAAGTAATTATATTATCTTCTTCTATTCTGCTACCAAAAGATAATATCATAAAGTTTTGTTTTGATTCACTATTTACTTGATCATACATATCCCCGGTTGCTAGAACTGTACCACCATTAATATAAGTACCAGTTTCTGAATCGATTCCAGCATCTTGTCCAGACTTTGCAATAGCAACAATTCTACCACCACTAATAATTAATTTTCCGTTAGAGTCAATAGCATCTCCTTCATCTGCATCATTTGCAACAACAGCATATAAAGAGTTAACATCTATTGTTAAAGTATTTCTAGCATTACTAACTTCTCTACTATCCGTAGTTGTATTTAAGCAGTCATCTTGAGAATTAACAACGTAGTCTCCTACTCCACCACTAAAGGTTAGATTTCCCTTTGCTTCTATTCCTTCTTTATTTTTACTAGTAACTTCTAAGTATCCTTCTCCTTCAAAAGTCAAATCAATATCAGAAGAAATGGCTCCACTAGCTTTATAAAAATAATAAGGGTCTCCATCATTTAAATCTTCCGTATCAGCTTGAACTTTAGCAAATAAGATATTTTCTAATTCACTACTAGTATATACTCCATAATAGTTATTATAAAGTGGATAATTTGTTTGATTATCACCAGTATATTTATCGGTATAATCATTTATATTTTCCTTTGCTACTAAACTAACTTTCTTTAGTTTTCCACCTTCTAAATAATTCTTAGTACCTTTTACCGTTTCAATTACTACTTTACTATCCGCAAAAGTAACATCTTTATTATAGGCATAAATAGCTGGTACTTTTTTAGAATCTGTATCTAGTTTTACACCATTTAATAATAGGTGAATATCTTCTTTTAAATTATTGGTATTTATTGCTAACATTCCACCAGTAAGTGTCCCACTTAATTCAATAACACCTGTTGTATTAATATTAATTGCTTTTATATCTAATGCTTCTACATTATATTCATTTCCATTTTCTATAAAGTCATCTAAATCATAAGGTTTATAAGTAGAAACCCCATCAAATAAAAATTCTGTTATATAAACATTGGGTAATAGGTTATTTTCATAGTCTGTTACGAAAGATTCAAAGTCATCTTGTGTATAGGTTTTTATTATTTCTGTTTTATTATCTTTTAAAAAGGTTAAACTTTCTAAATCAACTTTTAGATTATTGTTCTTTTTACTAGATGATAAAAATAAACCAACACAAATAATTCCAATTGCAAGTACAATAGTTAATAAAATAATAATGTTTTTATTTTTCATTTTATTTTTCCTCCTCTATTATACATTATAACAGATATTTTTTTACATCGCACTTAATTTATTTTTTTTGCATGTAAAGCTACTCTTTTAGTTCCTCCAGCTGTACAAGTTGACAAAGTAAGTATCGTATCATTAGTATCTATTTCTACTCCATAATCATAAATAGATCTAGATTTTATTTCTTTCAAGAAGGTAAGATATTCTTCCTCACTAGAAAACTCTGTATGAATGTAATAGTCTTCTGGAATAGTTACGTAGTTAGAAAACACTTGATAAAGATAAGTTCCTTCTTCTGTTACTAAAGTAATTACATGATTATTTGAATTTGTATACCATTCTTCTTTTAAGGTATTTTTTAATGTTTCAAACATACTACCATCTTTTGTATCATGACCAAATATTACAATATTTTTATCGGTTCCATCAAACTTATTTTTATAATCGGAAAATATCCAACCAGCAATATTATATTGTCTATGAAAATTATGTTTTAAATAATAGCTATTATCATTACCTCTTACTACAATATAGTCTATTTTCGTATTCGGTACGGTTAAGTAGGCAATGGTATCTGGATTATGTTCTTTTAATGATGGAAAATCAACAATATATTTTTCTTTTTCTTCTTCATCTTTTTTTACTTGAATAGAGTCTTTCATTTCTTCTTTAATTTTGGCATTGGTATCTACATTCTTCTTCCATGTTAAGATATGATAACTAGAGTAAATAATTCCTCCTAAGCAAACTATCATTAATAAAATTAGGATACATCTTTTTATTTTATTCATCATATAACCTCCAAATAATAAGACTAGCTACTGCTAGTCTATCATATTATTAGATTATTTTTTATAATTTTTCGCCATTTTTTATCATTTCTTCTGTTTCTATTCTTGTTCTTTTATCTAGCTCTAATATTTTATCAATCGTATCTAGTTTTTCTCCTTTATGTTTTAATAACATTTTTTCTAAAATATCAGGAATATCGGTATATTTTATTTTCTTATCTAAAAAGGCATTTACTAATACTTCATCGGCTGCATTTAATACTACTTGATAGCTATGTCCTTTTTTGATAGCATCAAAAGCAAGTCTCAAGCATTTAAATTTTTCTAAATCAGGACGCTCAAATTTTAAAGTTTCTACTTCAAATAAATCTAATTTTTCTAGATTATTTTTTAGTCTAGTTGGATAGTTTAGAGCATAAGCTATTGGTATTTCCATTGACTTTGGACCGATATTTGCCATAATAGTTCCATCTTCAAATTGAACCATAGAATGTACTAAACTTTTTCTATGAACTACTACTTGTATTTTTTCTGGATCTACATCAAATAGCCATCTAGCTTCTATTACTTCAAAGCCTTTATTCATCATAGTAGAAGAGTCTATCGTAACTTTTTTACCCATACTCCAAGTTGGATGATTTAAGGCATCTTCTACTGTTATATCAGAAGTGATTTCTTTATCAAAGAATGGTCCACCAGATGCTGTTAATAAGATTTTATCAATCTTATTATGTTCTTCTCCTCTTAAACACTGCATAATCGCACTATGCTCACTATCTACAGTTAATAAAGTAGCTTTCTTTTCTTTAGCTGTTTTCATAATTAATTTTCCACCTGCTACTAATACTTCTTTATTAGCAAGTGCTACTGTTTTTCCATGACAAATCATGTTATAAGTTGGTTTTAATCCAGCTATTCCAACTAATGCTGATACTGCAATATCATAGTCTTCTAAATTAGATATTATATCCATTCCTTGTTCGCCATAATAGACATCTAATTTAGGAAAAGCTTCTTTTATTTTTTTGCTATTTTCTTCCGATAGGATATAAACATGTCTAGGAGAAAATTCTCTTATTTGTTCTATTAGTCTATCTACATTTTTACCTGCTACTAGTGTAGATACTTCAAAAATATCTGGGTTATTTCGAATCACATTTAATGTAGAAGTCCCAATGGATCCAGTTGATCCAAAAATACTTATTCTTTTTTTCATATATTACCATCACCTTCTATGTTATTTTACAACAAATTATGTCGCACTACTTCCATACTATCATTAAGACTTTTCTTCATCAATATTTTTTTAAGAAAAAAGCAGAATACTTTTTTTAGTATCCTGCTTCCATTATTTTTCTTATTTTAATTTTACAGCTGTTCCATAAACAACAATTTCAGCACAACCTTGCATAACAGCAGATGTACCATATTTTATATCTACTATAGCATCTGCTCCTAACTTTTCAGCTTCATCTACCATTCTTTTGGTTGCTACTTGTCTAGCTTCCCGAATCATTTCAGTGTAGCCTGCAATTTCTCCTCCAACAAGTGTCTTCATACCAGCCATAAAGTCTCTTCCAATATTTTTAGATTGAACGATTTCTCCTTTAACAAGCCCCAAACTTTCTTTAATTTCTTCTCCTGCAATATTTTCTGTTGTAAATAATTTCATAAAATATCTCTCCTTTTCTTAATATTTTTTAGCTTCATCTTCTTCGCCACTTTTTATTTCTCTAATTCGAAAATATAAACTAACTCCAATTCCTATTGTTGGAATCAAAAAGGTAGCCATAAAATACAAATAGATTGCGGGTGGCATTATTGGCTCTTCCATAAATTGTAAAATGGTAAAGACAACCATCATAAATACGAAGAATATACAAAATACAATGCCGGAAAGAACTGCTCCTGTAATTCTTCCATTCTTCTCATACTTTTTCTCTTTCATAGAAAAGTCCTTTCTACTAATTTTTATGTAAATTACACCTATATCATACCATAAATTCTAATTAAAATAAATTATATTTTATTAATTCCTGACATGTTCCATCTCCATAGGAATAACATGGATAAACATAGAGTTCTTCTGTTTTAGAATCTATTTCTTTTATATTTTTAATATCTAAATATAAGATTTCACTTCCATAGTTATCTTTTCCTAACGTTAATACTCCAACCATCTCATACCAATTTCCATCTTTTAGTTTACTTTTATCATACGCAGCGATAAATCCTGTAAATCCAGCATCAGCTGCACAACAACTTATCTCATATTTGCCTATGGCAAAGTATTCTTTTTTCGTAAATGTCGGATTCTTTACAACAAATCCTCTTACTTTAACAGTCTTTCCAATATACTTTTTAGCTTGCGTTTCATAGGTTAAATAATTGGTCAAAGTAGAATATGCTTCATCTACTACATCAAAGTCTATATTTTCTATTTGTTCTTCTATCTCATTTTTTTCTTCTATATCAATCCTTAAGTCTTTTTCCTCTTCCTCTACTATTGATACTTCTTCTTGTTCTTCTATTTCTTCCCGAAAAGAATCATCTGTATTCTTTTTGATAGGAATAGAATTCTCCTTATAAGAGTTCATTACTCTATTATTGGCAAAACTAGAGGTAAGTTTCCCATCTCCTCCCATAAATAGAAATATAAGAGGTAATATAAGAATAAGATCACTTCCTCTAAATTTGTGATGGCTCTTACTAAAAAATAAAACAAATCCCATAACAAGTAACGGTATAATAGAAATTACTAAATACATCTGCATAGAAGGAGCTAAATAGTTTTTTAAGGTATTTGTTAATACTACATATAAAATAATTCCTGCATAGAAAAGACAAATACCTCCTAAATATTTTTCTCTCATAAGAATAACACCACCAATAATGTAGAAATAAAGATTACGATAAAGATAAGAGATATCAGAGTAAATACAAAACTCTTTTTATAATTTCCAAGGAGTATAAAGGTATTTTTGATATCAATCATTGGTCCTAATAATAGATAAGCAAGAATTGATGTAGATGGGAAAGTTGCTAATAAGGATTTACCAACAAAAGAGTCTGATGTAGAGCATAGTGATATTAAGTAGGCAAATATCATTAATACAACAATTGATAGAACTGTATTATTATGAAACATCAATAGAACATTTCTCGGCAATAATACTTGTATACAACTAGCGATGATTGCTCCAAACATTAAGTATTTTACTACGTCAAATAAATCGTATGAGGCATGTTTTACAATACTTTTTAATTTATTTTCATGAGTCTTTTCATGACAATGACAATGTTCATTGCACCCACATTCTTCTTCATCCATTCTATTTCTAATAACATTCTTATTCTTATAAAGAATGCCCATAATAATACCAATTATTAATGAAATAACAATTCCTAATAATATTCTCATATAAAATATTTCTGGATTTGTCTTATAAAAAGCAAAATAAGTAGATAGTAATACAACTGGATTAATAATAGGAGAGGATAACATAAAAGATACTACTACATGTAAGGGTACTTCTTTTTGGATGAGTCTTTTCGCTATAGGAATTACTGCACAGTCACATGCCGGTATAAAAAATCCAATAATTACTCCTACAATTGATCCTAATATTTTATTTTTAGGTATTAATTTAGCTATTTTTTCTTTTGAAATAAATACTTCTATAAAAGAAGATAAGATTGCTCCTAGTATTAGAAAGGGTAAACTCTCAAAAAATATTGAAGTAAATAGAATTGATATGTTTTTAATAATGTCCATAACTACCTCCTAATATAACTTTTCTATTTTTTTAATAATCACAAACATTTTACTTTATCTATTATAAATAACCTAAGTACAATTAAAGGCAGAGTTATATTAGTGAAAGGATTACTAAATCTAATTAAAGCAATATACACTATTTAACAAAGAACCTAAACTTATGACTTTTTAACCTTAAAATATTTATGACTTTCTATTTACAATTCATAATTGTGGCTCTCAACTATTATGATGTGCCATCTTAATCTAATTTCGCCCTGAAAGAGTTTTCAGGGCGATTTATCAGATCAGTAGTGTAAGATAAAATAAATAATTATATTTAGCATAATCCTTATTCTACTACAAATTCGTATGGCTTTGTAACAGTTCCTTTTCCATCAACTGCAATTTTAATATCAGATTTAAGAGAAATAGAAGGTCTAATTCCATAGTCATACTCTACATTAACATTATATAATTTACCTTTATTATTAACATCAGAAACACTAGCAAAATCCTTAAAGTAACCAAATGCAGACATATTTAGCCAATTTTCACCAGTGTATAAGTAATAAGAACTATTCTCGCTTGACATTCCACTTCGTGCTCCTGCTAGCATAATTTCATCTACGGTTAACAAGCCTACTGGATAGGTTAATGCTCCATTTCCATTTACAGTATCACTTACTGTAAAGGAATCTTTTTTATTTGGACAAGTCAAAGTTGGAGTACCAGAAGAAGCTCTTTCTGATGGAGAAAAATCCAAATATGTACTTCCTCCATTAGGATTCCAACCATTACTTGTTGAATCACTAATACTTCTATCATTACACCATACGGTATCTTCTAGATAATTATCATACGTTTTACCTTTTTCTGTAAAATACTTTGCAAATGTTCCACTAAACCAAGTGTCTATTGCAGTTTTGATAGTAGAATCGTTCGTATTTGCTTGCATTTCTGAAATAGCATTTTCTACACTTTTTCCATCACTTAATGTTATGTAATAATACCGAGGACTATCATAATAATAAACATAATATAATTTTGAACAAGTAGTACCTGAAGTAAGACATGTATAATGATGAGTAGTATCAAAATTATTACGAGTTGTCTTTAGAGTATATGTTCCATTAGAATATGTAAAACTATTTCCAAATTTATAGGTAACTGTTGAACTTGTAGTATTATAATTATATACTGTTCCATACATATATCCTACATAGGCTGGTGAATCGCTCTCCGAATTAAAGGGACTCTTTTCACTTAACTGAGATAAAAGACCTGAATTCGAGCAGCCTAATGTAGTTGCTCCAACACCTTTTCTTAACCCAAATACAAGTTTTGCATCATGGCCATAAGAATATTTCATATATTTAACACTTAATACATTAGATGAAGTAAGATTTGTTAGCTCCAAAGTTACATTTTTATTTGTACCATAAGTGCTAATATCCGTTATTTTAACTCCATCTTTATAAAAATCAGCTGAAATATAATCTTCTTCTGAAGATAAGGCAAAATCAAAGAAGTAATCTCCTGCATTCGCTACAGAAAAATACATAGTAATATCCCCACCAGTTTCATTTCCATTTTCCCATTGTTTAGTATTTTCATTAAATGTAAATGAAGAATTAGGATTATTTACATCTATATAAGAATTTTTCGTAATTGGCTTATAGGAACTATACACTTGCTTTGGTTCCCCATTATAAAGTAATTTGGTTCCTCCTGTTTCAGTAGTTCTTACTATCTTCCAACAAAATCCTGCAAAGAGTGCATTATTATTTACTTCCCCTCTATAATAATAGATTGGGTAAGTATCATTTGCTGTACTATTCATTTTGTATAGTCCTCTACCATTTGATTCAGACGAGATTTGAGTAAAATCTAGACTAGTATCTGATAAAGCATTAACTTTTGCTAATTCACCAAAACTTTTAGGCTTTATATTAGATTGGACATAATTTACGGCAAGTGATAAATTTAAGTTTATACTGTTTTCACTCAAGTCAGATGCAGATACATCCTTCTTATATTCTACTCTTACTACATAAACAACCGTCTTTTGAGCCATTAGTACATCATTTTGTTCGAGTGTTGTTCCATCTAAATACGTAGCGGTATAACTCAAATATTTCTCTACATTACTATCTAAGTTAGTCATGTTAATACTTTCAATCATTGCATCAATTGTACCATCATTTACGGCATCTACCGTAAATTCATAAAAATCGCCCGGCTTATCTAAGGTGACCGTGTAATCAAGGGATGTTGTATTAGTGCCACTTGTTGTTGGTGCAACACTAGCTTCTACACTATCATCCGCTACTTGTAGATTGGTAAAATATACATTCCAACTATTTCCACTTACACTGGTATTTCCAGTAATGGTTAAATTACTTGTAAGATAAGCAAATCCTATTCCCATACAAAATATGGTAAGAAAGATGAAAGCTTTTTTATTTTTTAGAAATCTTTTATGTCTAGTATTTGATTTAAAATCTCTTTTCATAGTAAATTTCACTACCTCTCTATTTTTTTTAATCGTATCATAATTAAATCTTAATTACAATCTCTTATCATTAGTTTTAACTAGTATATTTACAAATTTTACATCCAAAGTAAAAAGTTACCAAACTGGTAACTCCTTTTAAAAATCTTTTTTATTTACTATTTTATTAGACAATTTATAAGATACAAAATAAAATAAAGCCATAAGTATTAAGAAAAAAACAGGTATTAAAAAATCATAATTATTAAAAACAGAAAAATCTAATTGTAATTTAGGAGCAAAAGTAGATAATAAAATTCCTATTACAAATACTATCATTCCTACTATATAGATTTGCATTCTACCCTTCTCTGCTCCCCATTTATAAATACAAGGTATTTGAACAGCTTGTAGAAAAACAACTGCTACCATACACCCCATCGTTGCAGAAAACATCTCTTCTAAATTAGGACTTTTTCCTAATAAGAAATAAGTTAATCCCATACTAATTAGAGTGCCAATTACTACTCCCATAATAAGAGTGATAACTGCTAAAATATATTTTTCAATTACCATATCTTTTCTAGAAATAGGTAGCGTTAATAAATATCTATCAGCATGTTGCCTCTCATCATAACTAAAAGTCGTTAAAACAAGCATAGAAAATAATAACATAATCATCATAACTCCAACAATAGACATATCTGATGAAGAATCAGAAAAAATAATCGTTGCAAATAGCCCTATACAAATAATAATATTTCTAATATATGATTTTAATAATAAAAAGTCTTTTACTAATAATCCTTTGATAGAGTTCATATTTATTTTCCTCCCTTTATATAGAAAAGCATAATATCTTCTAACGATGGTTTATCAATAATAGAGATATCATATTTTTTTTGAAATGCTTTTTTATTTTCTACTAGTATTTCATAGGAGAATTTCTTTTTTGTATAAGCTAAATAATCATCTTTATTAATTGTATGAAATTCTTCTTCTCCACATTTTACAATTCCATAACTTTCTAATAATTCATCCGTATTCTTTTGAAATAAGATTTCTCCCTCATGAATAAATACAACATAGTCTGCAATATGTTCTAAGTCTGATGTAATATGACTAGATACTAAAATAGAATGTTTTTCATCTTGAATAAAGTCTTGTAATAAGTCTAATATTTCTCTCCTTGCGACTGGATCTAAGCCGCTAGTTGGTTCATCTAATATTAAAAATTTAGGATGATGAGATAGAGCTGTTACTATTTTTAACTTCATCTTCATTCCACTAGAAAATGTCTTTATCATTTTATCTTTTGGCAATTGAAATCGCTCTAACGATTCAAAATATAGATTCTTATCCCAATTTTTATAAATGTATTTCATAATTTTATGAATATCTTGAGGAGTTAATTCATCCGATAAGAAGCTATCATCTAAGACAACTCCTATTTCTTCTTTTATTTTTATTTTATTTTTTGCTATGTCAGAATTAAATATTTTAATACTTCCAGAATCCATAGAAATTAAATTTAAAATTGATTTTATAGTAGTAGTTTTCCCTGCTCCATTTTCTCCTATAAAACCAACTATCATTCCTTTTGGAACCGTAAAATTTACTTTTTTCAACTCGAAAGCATCATACTTTTTTGTTAAATCTTTTACTTCTAATATATTATCCATAACTTATTCCTCCTCATAAAGTATATCCAATATACTTCTAACTTCTTCTTTAGAAATATTACTTATTTTAGCAATAGAAACTGCTTTATCTATGTAGCTTTCTATTTTTTGGAATTGTTCTTCTCGAATTAACTCGTAATTTTTATTAGCAACATAAGTCCCCTTAGCCGCAATTGTTTCTACATATCCTTCTTTTTCTAATTCTTCATAAGCGCTTTTTGTAGTAATCACACTAATTCCTAAATCTTTAGCAAGTAATCTAATAGAAGGAAGTTTATCTCCAGCTTTTAATTCATTGGTAACTATCGCCTCTTTAATTTGTTCTTTTACCTGTTCATAGATTGGAACATTACTAGAATTACTAATAATTATATTCATGTAACCCCTCCTGTATATATACAGTATATACAGCAAGAGTAATTTAGTCAATAAAAAAACTTATCCTATATAAGATAAAGTTTTATATTACTTAATTATTAATATTTTAAACTACTCATTTACAATTTCTAATCCACAATTAGTACTACTATCAGAGAATAGT